>JBEBKH010000001.1:0-95505 GCA_040079575.1 Chakrabartia sp.
ATGCAGCGGAACACGGCATCCCAGCAGTCTATGAAAATTATCAGGCGATGATCGACGCGCCAGATATTGATGCCATCTATAATGCGCTTCCCCCCAACCTTCACCGCACATGGTCCATCGCAGCGTTAGAGGCCGGGAAACCTGTGCTTTGTGAAAAACCTTTTGCCCTCTGCGCACAGGACGTAATGTTGATGTTGGACGCTGAGCAGCGCACAGGCCGACGGCTGATGGAAGCACAACATTCGCATTATCATCCCCTCAGCGCGCGCGTGCGTGAAATTACGCGCTCTGGCATTTTGGGAAAAATTAAAACGGCGACGGCGCATTTTTCGGTAACGGTCAAACAATCACCAGGCGAAATTCGTTATAATCCAGACGTTGGTGGCGGTGCGCTCTGGGATTTGGGTGTTTACCCTGCTTATTGGTTGCGTTCTGCATTTGGAGAGGAACCAGAAATCATCTCTGCCTCTCAGATTTTGGCAGATACCGGCGCTGATATTGAAACGCGTGCTGAATTGCGCTTCCCGTCTGGCTCTTTCGCATCTTTGTCTTGTGCGATGCGCGGAGATTTTGCAGCATGGCTTAAGGTTGAGGGCGAAATAGGAAGCTTAGCTGTCGTTAATCCGCTGGCCCCACAGTCTGGCCATAGCCTTACATTGACCATTGCAGACGCGGTGACAGAGGAAAGTTACACCAAAAAATCCACCTATGCGTTCCAGTTGGAGGCGTTTCGAGATGCCGTGGTCAGCAACGGCGCTGTTCCGACCCGCGGGGAAGACAGTCTCGCCACGATGACCTTACTTGAAAATATTCAACGCCGTGCAGTGAAAATATCGGAGTGAGTTTATGCCCATTGATGCGACCGCGCCTTACGACGACCAAAACATCTTTGCGCGGATTCTGCGCGGGGAAATACCCAACAAAACCGTTTATCAGGATGAATGGGCGCTCGCCTTCCATGACATTAATCCACAAGCACCCGTCCATGTGCTGGTGATCCCCAAGGGCGCATATGTCAGTTGGGATGATTTTACCGCGCAGGCAACAGACGCAGAAATTGCCGGTTTTATCCGCGCAGTCGGCCATGTCGCGCGCACGCTTGAGTTGCCTGCGCCCGGTTACAGGCTTTTAGCCAACACCGGATTTCACGGTCATCAAGAGGTTCCGCATTTGCATGTCCATATTTTTGGTGGAAAACAAATGGGGATGATGTTGCCGCGATAGGTTTTCAAGTTGCGCGGATGAGATTAGCGGTTAGGTTTGCTTTAGAAGAATAATTGGGGAGTAAAATATGATTTTCGGGCGCGTAAAATCACTCGATGCCATTTTGGCGACGGCAGAAAAAAAATCGCTCGTACGGACACTTGGCGCATTCCAACTGACGATGCTCGGCATTGGCGCGGTGATCGGTACGGGTATTTTTGTTTTGACGGCAGAAGCCGCGCAAAAAGCTGGACCAGGCATGATGATCAGTTTCATCATCGCGGGCGTCGTCTGTGCCGTTGCGGCGCTTTGTTATGCTGAAATGGCGGCAATGGTGCCTGTTTCAGGCTCGGCTTATACTTACAGCTATGCTGTGATGGGCGAAATGCTCGCATGGATGGTCGGCTGGGCGCTGATCCTTGAATATGCGGTTGCGGCTGGAGCCGTCTCCGTCGGTTGGTCGGGCTATATGATCGGCTATGTCGAAAATGCTTTTGGCATCGATATTCCGAGCACATGGGTGCTTGGTCCTTTTGATGGTGGTTTAATCAATGTCCCGGCAATGATTATTGCGGGTATCGTCACGTGGCTGCTGATTATTGGCACCAAAGAGAGCGCGACCATCAATTCGATTCTCGTTTCTATCAAAGTTGTCGCTTTAACTGCCTTCATCATTCTTGCCGTTCCCGTCATGAATATGGAGAATTTTGAACCCTTCTCACCGCTTGGCTTTGGGGGTATTTCTGCAGCAGCTGCATCGATCTTTTTTGCTTATGTTGGTTTTGACGCGGTTTCGACAGCTGCCGAAGAAACTAAAAATCCGCAGCGCAATATGCCCATTGGGCTGATTGGCTCACTTGGCATTTGCACCATTTTCTATCTGCTGGTTTCGGCAGGCGTTATTGGCTCTGTGGGAGCCCAGCCGGTAACCGATGCTGCAGGTATCGCCCTCGAACCTGGTAGCCGTGAATTGACCGCACAGTGCGCAAGCATTGGCAATCAAGCGGTGACCTGTTCGAAGGAAGCGCTGGCGTGGACATTGCGTGAAATTGGCTGGCCTCAAATCGGCAATCTCATTGGTTTGGCTGCCATTCTCGCTTTGCCTTCGGTAATTTTGATGATGATGTTCGGGCAAACACGCATCTTTTTCGTGATGAGCCGTGATGGGTTGTTGCCCGAAGCCTTTTCACGCATTCACCCGAAATATAAGACACCGCATGTCATCACCATTTTGACTGGTATTTTCGTGGCTTTATTCGCTGCATTTTTCCCAGTTGGACAGCTCGCGAATATTTCAAACTCTGGGACGTTGTTTGCATTTGCTGCGGTGTCGATTGCTGTGATGATGTTGCGCCGGACCGACCCGTCACGTCACCGTCCATTCCGGACGCCGTTCATTATGGTAACAGCGCCGCTCGCGATTATTGGCTGTCTGTATCTGTTCGTTAGCCTTGATCTGAAAAGCCAGCTGCTATTCGCGGCTTGGGCCGCCATCGGTCTGGTTGTCTATTTTGCTTATAGTCGTTCACGCAGCCATGTTGGCCGTGGCTTGTCTGAAGTTCATGAACTTGACGCTGATGCGCCGCCAACATCGGTGCCGCCCATCTCTTGAATGGCAAGGCAATCTTGAAGTGGGAAAGGGGGCTTCGGCCCCCTTTTTCTTATCCCAGCCGTGCTGCGACCAGCGCCGCCAAATCCGCTTCGGGGCGCGGGCCGAAGTGTGAAATGATTTCAGAGGCGCAGATCGACCCCATGGTCAGACTGTCTGCAACTGAGCGTCCTTGCACCTGACCTGACAAGAAACCGGCGGCAAACAAATCCCCAGCGCCGGTTGTGTCGATGACCTTTGCGACAGGTTCTGCAGCAACTTCAGATCGGACACCGTCTTTCACCGCAATGGCCCCGTGTTCACTGCGGGTCACAACCAGCAGAGGTACTTTGGCGGCAACCGCAGCGACGGCGGCATCAAAATCATCCGTTTGCATCAGGGAATGGATTTCGCCTTCATTGGCAAATAAAATATCAAGGTCACCGTTATTGATCAGCGCCAGAAAACTGTCGCGGTGGCGTTCGATGCAGAATGTGTCTGACAACGTGAAAGCAACCTTACGCCCAGCACTGCGGGCGATGCGGATCGCGGCTTGCATTGCTGCACGCGGTTCGGCTGGATCCCACAGATACCCTTCAAGATAGAGGATGGCTGCACTTTCGATCATGCTGATGTCAATAGCGGCGGCAGGCAGATATTGTGAAGCGCCCAAAAATGTATTCATCGTGCGTTGCCCGTCTGGTGTGACCAGGATTAGGCACTGCGCCGTTGGTGGTTCGCTGATGCGTGCAGGGGTTGTGAAAGCAACACCAATGGCACGAATATCATGGGCGAACACCGCCCCAAGCTGATCATCGGCGACCTGCCCGATGTAACCACATTTGGAGCCAAGCGCAGCCATGCCGGCTATTGTATTGGCGGCTGAACCGCCACTGATTTCTTTGCCAGGCCCCATTTTCCCATACAGTGCTGCGGCTTGCGCGGCATCAAGGAGCTGCATTGACCCCTTGGTCAGGCCTGCACTGACGATGAATTCATCCGTGGTCGATGCGATAACATCAACAATGGCATTTCCGATGGCAACAATATCAAGTGTGGGTGCGCTCACGTTATGATCTTTCAACTGAAGAACGAAAGCGCGTCGCCTAAACGTTGCACGCGCAACGTGCAACTGTCATGCATATCGGATGTTGCGTGCTTTCACCCTGTCGTTCGAACAAGTGCGTGATCCGGCGATCATTCGCGTCCTCACCAAATCGCTTTGCCTAACGATGGCGATCTTCATCAGTGCGGGGATTGGTTTCACATTTGCAGCACAGGCATTGGCAACGTCATACGGGTGGGGAGAAGAAGGGGGGACGCTTGCAGGCGTTGCGGCTGTCCTCATCGCGGTCGTTTCCGGGTGGCTTTTGTTCCGCGCCGTTGCCATTCCGGTGATGGGAATTTTTGCTGATGACGTCGTTGCGGCCGTCGAACGGCGGCATTATCCAGAGGCTGCGACGGTTGCGATACATCCAAACACGGCGTTGTCACTGCGCTTGGGTCTTATGTCCGCGCTTCGGTTAATCGCGGTCAATCTGTTGATGTTGCCGGTTTATGCGGCGCTTTTGCTCACAGCCATTGGGCCGCTCATCGCCTTTGTGCTTGTCAACGCGGTCCTGCTCGGTCGTGATTTGGGGGATATGGTGGCCGTCCGTCATTTGGATGATGCGGCGCGGCGGGCGTGGCTTCGGACCAACCGAGGATCACGGGCTTTATTGGGGCTTGTCGTGACCATGCTTTTTATGATTCCTATGATCAATTTTGTAGCGCCCTTGATCGGCGCGGCAATGGCGACACATTTATTCCATTCCAAAAAGGGTATAGTATGACTGCAAGATCGGTTTTGGCGCTGACAATGGCGACTTTGCTTTCGGCGTGCGGAGGGCAAACGCCAGCACCAAAGACAGTGACGGCGGCCCCCATTCCGTTTCCGACACGTCCTGCAGTGATCGGAACCGGTGTCATAGGGCGTGATGCGCGCGGGCTGATCCAGATGTTTGGTCCAGCTGCGCTCGACGTGCGTGAAGAAGGCGCGCGCAAGCTTCAATTTATTGGCGCAGCATGTATTCTTGACGCCTATCTATACCCGCCTTCAAAAGGGAAAGAGCCGGTTGTCACCTATCTGTCAGCGCGGGTGCCCGATGGCCGCAATGCCGATGAAGCATCGTGTGTGACGGCGCTTAGCCAGCGGCGCTAAGCTCGTTTATCGCCCACACGGCGGCATCGCGGACAACGGCATCGTCATCGTCGAGCAGGCGTTGTAATGGCGCAATGAGGGACGGTGTTTTGCTGTTCCCAGCAGCAATGGCGGCGTTACGGACCATCCGGTTACGGCCTATGCGTTTGATAGGGGATCCTGAAAATACTTTGCGAAAACGCGCATCGTCAAGTGCAAGAATGTCGCCAAGCGCAGGGGCGGCAAGCTCAGCGCGACCGATAAAAACAAGATTGGCCGACGCACTATCCGCAAATTTGTTCCACGGACAGGCGGCAAGGCAATCATCACAGCCATAGATGCGGTTGCCAATGCCCCTGCGCAAATCATGGGGAATTGGTCCTTTAAGTTCGATGGTCAGATAAGAAATACACCGGCGTGCATCAAGCTTATAGGGCGCTGGAAAGGCATCTGTGGGGCAGGCGGCTTGGCAGGCTGTGCACGTGCCGCATTGATCGCGCTGCGGCGGATCAGCGTCCAGCTCGAGCGTCGTCATAATCGCACCAAGGAACAGCCAGCTGCCGTGTTCGGGGCTAACCAAATTTGTATGCTTCCCCTGCCACCCGATACCAGCGGCGGCGGATAGTGGTTTTTCCATGACGGGCGCGGTGTCGACAAAGACCTTCAAATCACCGCCGCCAGCTGTGACAATCCAACGGGCGAGCGCCTTCAGGGCTTTTTTGACGACATCATGATAATCAGCGCCTTGTGCATAAACCGAGATACGCCCACGCTCTGGAACGTTGATGGGGGCGCGTGCAGGCGCATAACTCATACCGAGTGCGATAACGCTTCTCACCTCTGGCCAAAGGGCGGCAGGATGGGCACGTTGGGCGGCGCGCGTTTCCATCCATTCCATTTCACCGTGCGCGCCCTCCCCCAGCCATTGGTGCAGGCGTTCCCCCGCAAGCGGTGTCGCATCGGCACGGGTAATGCCGCACGCAACAAAACCCAATCTTTGGGCTTCAGCTTTTAACGCTTGCGCAAGGGATAGGTTGCTAGTCATGCTTATGCAGCGCTACCACGCAGCACGCGCCTAAGACCAGACTCGAAGGAAACGAATTTACGTGACAGATGATACCCCCGTTTGGGCAAGCGGGCTCACCAAAATGTTTGGCAAAGCGCATGCCGTGCGCGGCGTTGATTTGAATGTGCCAAAGGGCAGCATTTACGGCGTCCTTGGGCCCAATGGCGCTGGTAAAACGACAACGCTGCGCATGCTGCTTGGGATTATTGACCCTGATACGGGCCAGCGTCGTTTGCTTGGTGAAACATCTCCGCGCAAGGCCAGCCACCGGGTTGGGTATCTGCCCGAAGAACGCGGTCTCTATCCGTCAATGAAGGCCCGTGAGGCCATTGCCTTTATGGGCGCACTGCGCGGTCTGGATTGGAATGAAGGCCGCAAACGCGCAGGCGTGATGATGGAACGCGCGGGTCTTGGTGCTGCGACTGATAAAAAGATCAAGCATATGTCAAAGGGCATGGCACAGCTGGTGCAATTGCTTGGGTCCATCGTCCATATGCCAGAATTAATCGTGCTTGATGAACCGTTTTCGGGCCTTGATCCGGTGAATCAGGAACATTTGGAAGCCTTAATTCTTGCCGAGCGTGACCGCGGGGCAACGATCCTTTTTTCAACCCATGTCATGGGCCACGCCGAACGCCTGTGCGACCGTCTATCGATCATTGCGGGCGGATTGGTGCGGTTTGAAGGTACTGTTGCGGACGCGCGCGGCGTTCTTCCCATGCGCGCGCATTATGTGCCGTGTGCAGGGGGCGACGCTGTTGCAAAACTGTTACCTGCGGATGCCGAACATATTGGTGCGGGCTGGCGCTTTACCGTTCCTGAAGGCGGCGCAGAAAAACTCCTGCTCAGCCTGATAAAAGCCGGGCACGGGATTGAGGGCTTGTCGATGGAACGGCCCGGGCTTCATGATGCTTTTGTGCGCATTGTTGGTGCGGCCAAAGTGGAAGATGCGGAGATGATGTCATGAGCGGGCTGATCCGACAAGCCGCGGTCATCGCGCGGCGTGATTTTTTGGCTGTGGTGGCGACGCCGACATTCCTCATGTTTTTGCTCGCCCCGCTTTTTATGATCGGTTTTGGGATCGTCGGTGGCAGCGGTGCCACCCAAGTGGCGGCAAGCTCTGAACAATCAACACGCATTGCTATTATCGCAACTGAAGCAGATGCCCGCGCTCTTAAAGAAACGGACGCGCGGATGCGTGTACTGTTTAAGCGTGCGGAACATGCCCCGCCCAAACTTGCCATCATTCCGCCGCACGCTGATCAAGCTATAATGGCCAAGGCTTTGTTTGCTTCAAAGAAAACCGACTATGCCGCTGTGCTCTATGGCACGTTGGAGAGACCAACCATTTTACAGGACAACCGCAGTCAAGGCGCTGCGCAATATTTGGCTGAAATTGCGGAACAAACCTTGCGCGACCGCAGGGGCAGTATTGCCTTTCACGATCACCTTAGCCGAGCAACTTTGGTGACGATCGCGCCGGTGGCGTCATCGCTGCGCGGTAAACAGGCTGCTGGTTATGTTGCAGTATTTGGTATTTTTATACTGACACTGTTTCTTGCCGGACAGGCGGTTGGGATGTTGGCCGAAGAAAAAAGCAACAAGGTGATCGAAATTCTCGCAGCGGCTGTGCCGTTAGAGGCTGTGTTTCTGGGCAAACTTGTCGGGATGTTTGGCGTTGCGACTTTGTTTGTCAGCTTCTGGGGTGTGCTTGGCGCGGTCGCGCTGAGCTTTGCCCCCGCAGGCGTGCTTACTGCGCTTCAACCAGCGGTAGGGATGCCTGTTTTCATGCTGCTCTGTGCTTGTTATTTCGCCACCGCTTACATGTTACTTGGGGCTGTTTTCCTTGGGGTTGGGTCGCTCGCCGCGACGATGCGCGAAATTCAAATGCTGTCTTTGCCCATTACGGTTTTTCAGATTGGAATGTTCGGCCTTTCGTCTTCGGCCGCCGCAAATCCGGGATCAAAAATTGCCCGCTTTGCTGAAATATTCCCGTTCAGTTCGCCCTTCGCAATGGCCGCCCGTGCGGCAACCGATTCGGCGCTTTTTCCTCATGTGCTCGCGCTCTTGTGGCAGGCGCTTTGGGTTGCCATCACAATCGGGGTTGCTGCGCGCCTTTTCCGCATCGGTGTTTTGAAGACGGGGGTTGGCCCCAGAGCCTTCATTGGTCGCCGATTATCGCGAGCAAAAAGCATTTGATCGATTTCTTGTTGACATCAATGTAAACAGTGGCAAATTGCAACTTGATTCCAATAAGGAACAAGAGGACCCTGTAATGGCTACCGTGCTGAAAGAGATTGAACCCCAGAACGATCCGCGGGATGTGACACGCGCGGAACTGTACAGCACGGACACTTGGCAAGAACCGTTTCGCGAATTGCGGGCCAATGCCCCGATCTATTACTGTGCCGATTCGAAATTCGGAGCCTATTGGTCGATCTCAACCTATAAGCCGATTGTGCATATTGAGGCGCTGCCCAAGGTGTTTTCGTCATCATGGGAATATGGCGGAATCACGGTGGCTGGTGATGTTGAACGACTGAAAGAAGCCGAAGTCCGGATGCCGATGTTTATCGCGATGGACCCGCCCCAGCATACGGCCCAGCGCCGCACAGTTGCCCCGGCCTTTGGTCCGAGCGAAGTTGAAAACATGCGCGATGAAGCGCGCGCACGCACCGCAGAGGTTCTTGATGGATTGCCCATTGGAGAAGCCTTTGATTGGGTCGACCGTGTCTCGATTGAACTCACCACAGGCATGCTTGCCAAATTGTTCGATTTTCCTTGGGAAGAACGCCACAATCTAACCCGTTGGTCGGATGTGCTTGGCGATATTGAGCTGTTCGATACCGTTGAGGAACGCCAATTCCGGCTTCAAAACGCGTATGAAATGGGATTTGCCTTCAAGCAGCTTTGGGATTCTAAACTCAATCAGCCACCTTCAAGCGATTTGATTTCGGTGATGCTTCATTCTGATGCGATGAAGCATATGGATGAGGGTGAATTTATGGGCAACCTCATCTTGCTGATCATTGGTGGTAACGACACCACCCGCAATTCGATGACAGCCTATGCTTATGGCCTGGATCAATTTCCTGAAGAACGGGCGAAGTTGGAAGCGGATCCAAGTCTTATTCCAAACGCCGTTGCCGAACTCATCCGCTGGCAAACGCCGCTTGCGCATATGCGGCGGACCGCGATGGAAGATACCGAAATTGAAGGCCATAAAATCAAAAAGGGCGATAAGCTCGCTTTGTGGTATATCTCAGCGAACCGCGATGAAAGCATTTTCCCCGATGCGGACAAGATCATTGTTGACCGCGAAAACGCGCGGCGGCACCTCGCTTTTGGTTACGGTATTCACCGCTGCGTTGGCGCGCGTGTGGCGGAATTGCAACTGCATACGCTGCTCGAAGAAATGGCGAAACGGCGTTTGCGCGTGAAAGTCCTTGAAGAGCCAGAACGTGTGCCTGCATGCTTTGTTCACGGTTACCGAAAAATGATGGTTGAGCTTGAGCGTTATTAAGAACAGACTGTAAAAAAACGAGAGGATCACCCCATGGCGACGGCATATCAAGCAGAACCAGAATTTACTGACCCTCTCGATGTCAGCCGGGCTGATCTCTATACCAACCATCTCTGGCACGAACCCTTTGCGCGCCTGCGTGCCGAGGCCCCCGTCTATCGCTGTAAAGACAGTAAATTTGGGGCCTATTGGTCAGTGACCAGCCACAAGGCGATCCAATATGTTGAGGCATTGCCCGACATCTATTCATCCAGTTGGGAAAATGGCGGGATTACCATCGTCGACCGCGATGAGATGGAAAATGATATCCAACTGCCGATGTTCATCGCCATGGATCGTCCAAAGCATACAGATCAGCGCCGCACAGTCGCGCCGGCCTTTACTCCATCTGAAATGGTCCGCATCGCGACTGAAATCCGGACTCGCACCGGCGAAACACTCGATTCTCTGCCGTGGGGTGAAACGTTCGATTGGGTCGATAAAGTCTCAATCGAACTCACCACCGGGATGCTTGCCATCCTGTTTGATTTCCCCTGGGAGGACCGTCGCAAGCTCACTTTTTGGTCCGATTGGGCGGGAGATATCGAGCTTGCTGCCGATCATGCACGGCGTGAGGAGCGGATGGGATATCTCTATGAAATGGGTGCTTATTTCCAAAAGCTTTGGGATGAGCGCGTTGACAAGGAGCCGACGCCTGACCTGATTTCAATGATGATCCATTCCGAAGCCATGAAAGATATGGGGCAGATGGAATTTATGGGGAACCTCATCCTGTTGATCGTTGGCGGCAATGACACGACGCGCAATACGATGTCAGGGATTGTCTACAGTCTTGATAAATATCCTGAACAGCGTGCGATGCTTGAAGCTGATCCGTCGCTCATTGCCAATGCAGCAAGCGAATTCATTCGCTGGCAAACCCCGCTCGCGCATATGCGCCGCACCGCACTTGAAGATACTGTTCTTGAAGGCGTTCACATCAAAAAGGGCGATAAAGTCGTATTGTGGTATATTTCCGCAAACCGCGATGAAAGCGTGTTTCCGGACGCTGAATCGTTGATCTTAAAACGCGAAAATGCGCGGCGTCATTTGTCGTTTGGCTATGGCATCCACCGCTGTGTTGGTGCGCGGCTTGCGGAACTTCAGGTGCAGATATTGCTGGAGGAAATCGCCAAACGCCGCATGCGCGTCAACCTTGTTGGCGCGCCTGAACGCGTGTCGCAATGCTTCGTCAATGGGTATCGGTCAATGCAGGTTTCGCTCAGCAAATATTGAGCATCAATGCACAAACCGCGCAACGACATCGCGGTAACTGCGACTGACTTTCACCTGCGCACCGGATTCGAGAACGAGAAAGCACTCACCATTGGTGTGGGGTTTCACTTGTTTGACCAAGTCTAGGTTGACGATTGTAGAGCGGTGAACGCGTTGAAACCGCCGGGGGTCGAGGCGTTTTTCAAGGTCTTTCATTGTCTGACGGAGGATCAGCGTTTCGCCGCCGGTGTAGATGCACATATAATCGCCCGCCGCGTCGATGCGTTCAATGGTATCGACATCGACACGGAAAATCTGTCCCTGATCTTTGATATTGATCAGCCGTTCAAATCTGTTTGCGGCAGGGCCTTCGCTAGCATCGACGAGTTCATCATGGGCTTCTGGCGCATGTTCGGCGAGCGCTTCTTTGAGGCGTTCGGCGTCTTCAACACCGCGTTTTTCGGCAAGACGCTGGCGCACACGGTCCAAGGTTGCAGCGAGCCGGTCATCCTCAACTGGTTTCATAAGATAATCGGTGGCCTGCGCTTCAAAAGCGCGGATCGCGTGATCGGAATAAGCGGTGACGAACACGAACAAAGGTGGTTCCACCTCCATCAGTCCCGACACCACTGAAAACCCGTCGAATCCCGGCATTTGAATATCGAGGAAGACCAAATCAGGCTTGTGGGTTTTGATCGCGCGGATCGCTTCGCGCCCGTTCATGCAGGTTTCCACAATTTCCACATCTGGGTGGGCTTCAAGGCGCAGTTGCATTCCTTGAATAGCAAGTTTTTCGTCGTCGACGAGGATGGTGCGAATGGTCATGCGGCCTCCAACTGGGGGGTTAAGGTCTGGAACGGAATGTCGATCAGCACAGTAAAACCGCGCCCCTGAAGCGTGCGTGTTTCAAAACGGTGATCGTCTCCGTAGGCTTGCGACAATCTGTCGCGGATATTGGCCAGTCCGACACCGGTCGAATCGCTGGCACTTCCCCCTTCATTATGGCCTGCCCCGGTATCAGTCACAGTGATCTGCACCCTGTCCCCGGATAGCCGCGCGCATACTGCTATATCAGCGCCCTCCTCTTGCGGTGTGACCGCATATTTAATCGCATTTTCAACCAAAGGCTGAAGCAATAATGACGGTAACAGTGCCCGCTCGGTTGCTGGATCAATTTCAAAGCTGGGCCGCATGCGATCTTCAAAGCGCATTTTTTCAATTTCAAGATAGAGCTTCAACGTCTCAACCTCTTGTTCCAGCGTGACCTGCGCTGTGGCTTCATTGGCGAGCGTATAGCGCAAAAATGAGGAAAGGCGGGAGAGCATGGCATTGGCGCGCTCTGTCTGCTTCAAAAGCACCAGCGTTGAAATCGAATTCAGCGTGTTGAACAGGAAATGCGGGTTGAGCTGGTAGCGTAGCATGGCAAGCTGCGCTGATGATGCCTGACCTTCCAGCACAATCAGCTGATCTGCCTGCTGTTCAACGATCAGATAAAAATTTATGCCATAATATAGTGCGGACCATGCGCCGAGCAGCAAGGAATTCAAATAGACTGCGGTCAGGAACAATGCGCCGTTGAAGGATGCGCCGGACCGATCAAGGAGATTGAACATCCAGGCATCGATGATCGAGTGCAAGACCACCGCGATCATGACAGCAAGCACCGAAAGGCTCCACGTCACAACCGGTTTACGGTTGATCAGCCAACGGTAAACCCCGCCCATGATGAGGGTGATCGAATATCCCGTCGCGGTTGAGACCAGCAATGGAATGACAAAGGCCGTCGTCATGCCCGCGCCTGCCCCACTGGCGAGCCTCAGCATCAGGTAAAAGGACCATCCCGCCGCCTGCAATATCCAGAAAGCGCGGTTCTTATTGTCAAAAAAGGGTTGGGAGCGAAGGTCGGGAATTTCCATGGGTGCGAGTCTAACCGATAAATCGTTGGGATTGAAGCCGTTGCTGTCGCGCGTTATGCTCACCCTAACGACAAGGAGAGAAATGATGGCTGATTTGGATCAAACGCATGCGCAATTCCATGACATGAAGGAAGGCACGCAGGAGGATTGGGCCATCATTATGAGCCATCTGACCCCCTTTGCACAAAGCGGCGGCAAAAGAGTTTTGGACCATCTGAAACTTCTTGATGGTGATTTCGGCGGTTTCCCTGTTGACCGGCTGACCCACTGTTTACAAACCGCGACGCGCGCGCAGCGCGACGGTCGGCCTGATGATTATGTCGTGATGGCGCTGGTTCATGATATTGGCGATACGCTCGGTGCATTCAACCACCCCGATATTGCCGCTGCAATCATCAAACCGTTCGTTTCAGAGGAGCTCCTTTGGATCACCCAGCATCACGGTATTTTCCAAGGCGTCAATTTCTTCCACCATATCGGCCTTAACCGCGACATGCGTGAACAGTTCCGGGGGCATGAACATTTCGCCGCGACGGAGGAATTTATCGACAAATATGACTGCCCATCGTTCGACCCCAATTATGACACATTACCGCTCAGTCATTTTGAACCGATGGTGATGAAATTGTTCGAACGCCCGATCAACAGCATCTATAAGCGGGCGATGGAAACGGCTTAAGCCCGAGCGCATGACCCACAAAAGAAAACCGCCGCTCCTTTGGCAAGGAACGGCGGTTTTTCTATTTCTGGGTCTGATGGATCAGAATGAAATTTTTACACCTACTCTGATGCCATAGAGTGACTCGCGACCCCGCAGAACAACATCAGGAGATGTTACTGCTGAATAGCGATATTGTGCACATGTCTGAGTGGATGCTGTGTTGACTACGCCCGCCCCGGGCACAGTGCCCGTTGGCACTGGCACAGATAAGCACTGCACGTCTGCTACAGTTGCCGCATAGGGGAAGTTTACCTGACGTAGAGCCCCCCAATCACTATCGATCATGTTTAGGACGTTTTCTACATCCGCAAATAATTTTACCTTTGCACTGCCAACAAATAACGGCAGTTCCTGAGAAACATGCAGATCAATTTTGAAGAAGTCCGGCGATGTCAGTGAGTTTTTGGGCAGTATTTTCCCACGGAATTTTTCAAGACCATTGGCAGCGATGAGCGCGTTAAATGCGGTTTCTGAAGCAGTGGTATTGAAAGATACGCGTGGGTCATTGAGTGTCGGCACGTAAAGCAGGCCGCGTCCACCGTTCCCAACCGTGCCAAGGACAGCCAGACGGCCTGTCGTGCGGTCAAGTGCCGCAAGACTGTAAGGGCGTCCCGAACGATATTCGCCAAAAATCCCCAATCGAGTCTCATTGTCGCCGAATAGCTCTGTCTTGAAATCAATGTTAAATTTCCACTGGTCCTTAATCTCGTATATTGACCGGCCGTATGCAGCCCTGTTGGAGTCAAAGAAAACATTGTTGTTGTAGAGCGAGCTTGCAGTGGTTGATGTGATCGCATTTTCGTCCTTGACGTTTGAGCGTGTGTAACTGCCGTCGATCGAGAGACCAAAATCCCACGATTTCGCTAAGCGCACAACGCCAACATATGACCGCCCCAACTTGCTATTGGTCATCAACAAATCTTGATTGGAATCACCCGCAATTAAGCCAACATAGCGCGGACGGCCATCGGGCAATGTGCCAGATTGACGCGAACGAATATCAGTCCAAGTATAGCCTTGCATCGTATTGCCGTAGAGCAAGTTTGCACCAAACAGCCAGTTTTCCCCAAGAGGCCCAAGATCAGCATCATAGTCCACTGACAATGTTGCTCTGAATTGTCTCGCAATTTTGAGGTCTGGGTCAATAGCATTGACAGGTGAGGCTGCAAGAGAAGCCGTGTTGGTTGTAAGAAAGCCTGTAACCGCGCCAGGAATGCTGCTTAGTGTAACATTGTTAAGAGCGGCAGCGCAGAGCGCAGCAGCGTTTGGCACTGTTGTGGCAACATCACAGCCGTTTGCTGATGTGTTGCGCCGAATGCGGATTTCGTTGGTAAGCTGGCCTGTATTCGAAAAGCTGTTGGCCAGAAACACATCAGGAGAACCGCCTGCAAATACACCAAATCCGCCACGTACAATTAAGCGGTCATTTGCTTTCCAGTTAAAGCCGACACGTGGCTGCAACACGCCCTTACCATTAAATGTGTGACGGTTTGAAAAGCCCTGGCGAGCAAGGAAATTTGGATTGAGTATGGGGGTGTCCGCACTGCCAAATAGGTCATAACGCGCGCCGATTGTCACTTGCAGCGCATCATTTATCTGCCAATCATCCTGAAGACCAAAAGTCCACGTTTGAGCACTGAAGCTGGCGGCCCCATCATTGGGGTCGAGACTGGGAACGGCGTTGCCGTAACGCAATTGTCCAGCCCTACCAGCTTGAAAGTCAGCAATCGAATCAAAGTAATATTCACCGAGCGTGCGCTGAACAAAAAGGTTGAACACCGATGTATCTGTATAACCGGCGACTGCCTTAAGTGAATGCGCGCCCGCATCTAGCTTCGCTGTGAAATCGATCGATAAGTTTTCCGTATTAAGTTTGTTGGAGTGACGTGCAACATCTGGTCCAAAGGTTACCGACGGTTGTCCAGACGCACATGATGTGAGCGAACCGACCGAGACTGGATCAACACATACAGTGATCTCGCCAAGTGTTCGCGCCCCAAAAGGAGTTTGACCGCGATTATAGTCTCGGTAAGATGCTCGAACTTCAGTCGAAAAAGAATCTGACCAACTGGAATTAAGTTGAAATACGCCTGAGTTCACTTCTTCGGACAATTCATAACCCGTTGAAAACAATCCAAGCTGCGGCGTTGCGACTGTTGTGAATGTATTGCGCTGATTTCCGACGGTTCCGACATTGCGAATATAGGTGACCGATGCGCGATGGTCATCGGTCACGTTCCAGTCGAGTTTCACGACATATTTTTCATCCGATTCTATGGCGTTACGGATAACACCCAGCGTGTCATAATTGTAATTTGTCTTGGCAATTTGACTGATGAGGTCAACTTGTGTCGCTGAGAGATTGGGAATAGGGGCCGCGAAACCTTGACCTTGAGGGCCACTATCGAATGGTTTGGATTCATCAGCCTTTTCGTAGGCTACCATGAAGAACAATTTGTCCTTGATGATCGGCCCAGACAATATGCCGCCATATTGTTTCGAACTGAAATCAAGCGCTACCGGCACACCTCGTGTCTTATCACCTGAGAGTTTCTCATCTGTGTAAGTGTAGAATGCCGAACCTTTGAATTTGTTGGCACCAGAACGCAAAATCACGTTGATTGCGCCGCCTTGAAAATCGCCCTCAGAGACATCGAAGGGTGCAACCTTAACAGAAAATTGTTCGATTGCATCATAAGGGACGGGACCACGCGCAGTGGGCAGGCCCCCATTGTTAAGTCCAAAATCATCTGAAAATTGGACCCCATCGACTGAAAAACGATTTAGGCGACCATTGGTCCCTGCGATTTCAATCGTGCGGCTGTTGGTCAGATCGATGGTTGTGAACGGATCACGTCGAGCGAGATCGCGAATGTCACGGTTGATTGAAGCAGCACCTTCAATATCTTCACGATCAAGTGCGGTTATCGGCCCAGTTGATACTTCAAGCGCATTGGATTTTGCAGCCGTAACGATGATTTCTGATGTTCTCTCAATATTGACTGGCAGTCGAAGGGGTTGCCCAGCAGTTAAGAAAATATCGGTGACCTGACTGTCTTCATAGCCATCAGCTTTAATCGTGACATTGTATGGCCCACCAATGCGCAATCCGTTAGCGCTGAAACTGCCGTCCGTTCCGGTGGTTGCATTGGCAACCGTACCTGATGGAACATGGGTCAAAGAAACATCAGCGCCAACGATCGGTGCGCCGTTTGATTCAACTGTGCCGCGGATAGCGGAAGTTGTTTCTTGTGCAAATGCAGGTGCTGAGGCGACTATGGCAGCCACGGCAACGCTATAAAAATACTGTTTTTTCATGTTCTTACCCCTAAGGCGATCAAGTGATTGGGAAATGCGACTGCATTGGCCCCCTGTGACGGCCATATATTGCGGTCGCATGACATACGAGTCTGAATTGTGACAACAGGTGAGACTCTTTATGGTGCGTTGCAAAATGGCAACGGATTGCCTTTGTTCCGCCTTATTAACGTTTGTTTTGTATCATCGTTTTGGTGTTTCAAATGAGGGTAAGCGGGTGATTAAGGCAGTCATTGCAGTCGGCGGTGTCGCGTTGGCTTTGGCATGGTTGGTTGCGGGTTATGCACCAGTTGTGCCGACCCCGCAGACTTCCTCTGCGATTGCGCCTGCGCCTGCGCCTCCCGTGGCAACCCCTGCGGGCAACGGGGTGGCAGAGGTCACCTTAAAGCGGGCCACAGATGGACATTTTTATGCCGATGCGATGGTCAACGGCGCGCCTGTGCGCTTCATTGTGGATACCGGCGCGACACGTGTCGCATTGACGCCCGCTGACGCGCAGGCGGCGGGGCTTCAGTTCAGCAACGCAGAATTCACCGCCACCGGACGCGGGGCAGGGGGCGATATTGCACTGAAACCTGTTGCGCTGGACCGGATTGCTCTTGGCCCCGTTGAAGCAACGCAGGTCGACGGCGTGATCGCGCGGGAAGGTTTGCACATGTCATTGCTGGGGCAAAGCTTTTTGTCGCGGGTTGGCACAGTGACCATTAAAGGTGACACGATGGTGCTGCGGTGAGCCTAAGCCGCTAAGGGGCTTTCCGCACGGGAACGGGAATATTGCATATATCCGCACCGCCCGCGGGCAGAATGAAAAACGGATCACGCCGGTTTGCGCGGGCGTCGGCATATTTGGCGAAGCTATCGCTATCGGTCGAGAGATATTCGTATCGCGGCAGGCCCGCAACCTTACTCCCCATCCGCACAGACAGGATCGGAACCCGTTCTTTCGTTGTTTTATAAAACCCCAAATCCCCCGTCCCGCGCGGCAGAGAGGAGAGCTGCTCGACCCCCGATATGACGCGCCCAACCAGCGCGATGTTGCGGTCCAAATGGCGCGGGGCGTGGCCGATGACGGTGTAGAGTTCAGCGCCCGTGCCTGTGTCGGGGGAGAGGTTGCGGCCAACACCAACCATGCCGTAGCAGTGAACGGGCCAGATCAAGAATTGCTCGTTCTTAGCAAGAGGCCAGCCGTCCCAAAAGCCTGCGTCGTTGCTATAGACGTCCTTTCCTGTTGGATTTGAAAGTAACCGTTCGCTTGTACCGTTACACATTCCAGGATCTATTGCATCACTACCACAAGGTGCTCCGGTTCTTCGCGAGGCTTCATACTCACTTTCCGGCACCACCACCAAACCCTCTGGCAACGCCTTCTTCTCGGTCGCATCCCCCCATTGCACCACATAATTATCCTGTACGCGGTTCACACTCGTCCCGTCCCAAAAGTGTGCCGCCGCAAGCTTGCGAATATTCCCGACCCAGCCTTGTGAGAATGGCGGTGGCATCAACTGGATCACCACACGCCGGGCCTTGCCTTTAACGTTTGGCGCGAGGTCCATCACCAACAGGTCGGCAGGCGCAATCGTCACCCATTCCTCTGCTGTCGCCGCGGCAACAATTTCACCGGGCGACGGCGCGGGAGCAGGCGTAGCGGCAATCAGGAGCAGCGGCAAAAGCGATCGTTTTTTCATTGCGACAGTCTTGCACAGACACGAGCCTTGCGAAACCCCCGTCTTGCCGTTAGGGGCAGCCCCTCCAGCGATATGCGGAGCGGTGGCCGAGTGGTCGAAGGCGCTCGCCTGGAAAGTGAGTATGGGCCAAAAGCTCATCCAGGGTTCGAATCCCTGCCGCTCCGCCAGCTCGTCAATTCCGCTTTTTCAACGCGTCATCCGAAAGGATCCGCTTATCGGTGATGATGTAGTTCGTTATCTGCTGTCGCTAATGAAATTCGCCTCGGCATATGCCAATCTGCACAATCATTTTAATCAGGTGCGCCACCTCGTCAGCCGCGATATGTACAATGAACGACGCTCTGCCGCCCTGGCAGTGTGGCACTCCGGTTCGGCGTCTCAGGCGCTAGCTGCTTCTATCAGAGACGAATTGCCTTTAGACTGGCGCACCATCGCGGCCATCAGCTTGGTTCCTCAACCCGCAACACCGCGATCGCCGCCAGCAGCATGACGGCTGCGGCAACAGCCATGGTCCAAATTGGTTCGGTCGGGAAAAAGGCCTTGAGAATACTTCCCATCACCGTTGCCACGAGCAATTGCGGGACCACGATGAACACATTGAACAGCCCCATATAGATGCCCAGTTTCTGCTGCGGCAACGCCGATGCCAAAATCGCATATGGCATGGCGAGGATCGACGCCCAAGCAAGACCCAGACCGATTTCAGAAAGGATCAGCATATTGGGATCGCGGATAAACAGAAAGCTAGCAAAACCTGCGGAACCAGCCAGCAAACACACCATATGCGTTTTGACTTTGCCCAGCCGCTTGGCCAGCCAAGGCAGCAACAGCAACGCACCAATCGCAGCCACGCCATTTTGGATTGCAAACAACCGCCCAACCCAGTTCGCGCCTTCGCCATAAGCAGCACTGGCCACGTCGGTGGTGGCAAAGGCATATTGGGTGACAACCGGCGTGGTATAAATCCACATGATAAACAACGCCGACCAGCTGAAAAACTGCGCGAGCGCCAATCGCTTCATCACCTGCGGCATGCCCGAAAAATCACCCACGATATGCGACAGAACATTATCCTCACGCCCCGATTTGGCTAGGCTGATCGCGATCAGACTGACAAGCCCATAGCCCGTGAGCAGTGCACCGAGCAGATAAACCTCTTTTTCCAGCTTCAGCGGTGCGACCAAAGCCACAACGATTGCCCCTGCAATGATCCAGATTAGCGACGACCCGCTGCCCCGTGCCGCCAAGGCGCGCAATGTGCTGCTATTGCTGTGATCGGCCTCTCCATCAAAGTCAGCCATTTCTGCGGGGCTGTATTCCTTCGTCGTCAAAACAGTCCAGCCTACCGCCAGCAACATTGCAGCACCACCAACCCAAAAGCTATAGCGCACCGTATCGGGGATCGTGCCCGCGGGCGCTGTGTTGGAGACATTCAGATGGTTGAACAGATCGGGCAATAATGAACCGGCGATCGCGCCGACGCCAATCAATGCGGTTTGCACCGCATAACCGCTGGTATGCTGATCCTTGTTCAACATGTCGCCAACAAAGGCGCGGAATGGTTCCATCGATATGTTGATTGACGCATCGAGCACCCACAGCATGATCGCGGCAAACAGCAGCACATGTGCCATTGGCATGATGAACAGCGACAATGCAGCCAAAAATGCCCCCGCCAGGAAATAGGGACGACGGCGGCCAAGACGACCCAGCCAGGTCCGGTCGCTGAAATGGCCGATCAAAGGTTGCACCAGCAAGCCGGTGAGCGGTGCGGCAACCCACAAAGCAGGCAGATCATCCAAGCTTGCGCCCAGCGCCTGAAAAATGCGCGACATGTTGCCATTTTGCAGCGCAAAGCCCATCTGAATGCCCAGAAAGCCAAACGAAATGTTGATCAGGCTACCAAAGCCCTGCTGCGGTTTGTCCATGTTTGCCTCTCCCAAGACGCGTATTTTTTATGTGAGTGGCAGAGATGCGCGCAGCGGGCAATCGAGGTGGGTATGAATACGAATGTGAAGGTAGGCGCTTTAATGCGCTCCGCAGCTCTTTCGCACGATCAACTTTGCCGGGAGCGCTGTCGTTTTCGTATCCTCATTCCTGATCTGTCGGATCAGTGCATCAACGAGCATTTCGCCTGCTTTGCTGAAATCCTGCTGGATCGTCGTCAGCGGCGGGCTTGTCATGCTTGCCGCGGGCAAATCGTCAAAGCCGACAATGGCGATGTCATTGGGCACATCAAGGCCGTGGTCCGACAGCGCCCGCATCGCGCCGATCGCGATCATATCACTCGCTGCAAAGATCGCGTCGAATTTCACGCCGCGCGCCATCAACGCGTTGACCACATCATGGCCCGATTGCTCGGTGATGATGGCATCGGCCTGCCGTGTCTCGACCACTTTGATCCCGGCACTTCTCTGCGCCTCACAAAAACCACGATAGCGGTCGAAAAATTCGGGATAGTGTTCACTGGCATGGCCAAGAAAGACAATGCGCCGCCGCCCGTGCGAAATCAGGTGCTGTGTCGCATCATATCCACCGCGAAAATTGTCGCAGCCGATCACGGTGCCAAGGCTGCGTTCGTTGACATGGCCCCAGCGCACGAAATGCGTGCCTTGCTCCATTAATTGATCCAGCTTGGCGCGGTAGGGTTCAAAATCGCCATGGCCCAACAATATGATGCCGTCGGCCTTGCGGCTTTCCTCAAACTCAACATGCCAGTTCGACGCCATATGCTGCATAGAGATCAGCAGATCATAGCCACGCAGCGAACAGGTGCGGACTATCGACCCCAACATGGATAGAAAGAACGGATTGATTCCGGTCTCATCCGGCGTCGGATCTTCATAGAATAATAGCGCTAGGGTGTTGGTCTCACGCTTCCGCAGAGAAGAGGCGTTTTTATCGACGGTGTAATTCAGTTGTTGCGCGATGGCTTCGATGCGTTTGCGTGTCTGTTCCGACACAGTATTGCTGCCGCTCAGTGCGCGCGACACCGTCGGCTGTGAAACACCCGCCAGTTGGGCAATGTCAAATGATGTCGGCTTTCGCGACATTGGGGCTCCTCTTTCGTGACCTCCAATAGGGTGACTGTCACATTCCTGCAACAGAGTGTGCAAGAATGTCTGAATACGTATGTGGGTTTCTGTCCGCTTCATGCACAACGGCTTATGCATCGCAGTTGAAATGGTCCTCAATCTCGGGGGCGGTTCGCAAATCGCGTATCAACGTGCGCCGGGCAACGACTCGGCTTTCAGGTGGGGAGCATGTCATGAAGGTAACCAACACTACTCTAGTATCCAGTGCATCGGTCAGTGCGCTTGCACTTGGCGTTGCGCTATTTGTTGCAGCCCCTGCCTTTGCGCAAGGCGCAGATGCTCCTGCTGTGGAAGAAGAAAGCGATGCGATTATCGTAACAGGCTTCCGCGCTGCACTGCAAAGCGCAGCTGCTAACAAGAAGCGTACCGAAACGGTGGTTGAATCGGTCAATGCCGAGGATATCGGCAAGCTTCCTGACAATAGCATCGGCGAATCCATTGCGCGTCTTCCGGGTCTCGCAGCTCAACGCAGCAACGGCCGCGCGAACATCATTTCGATCCGCGGTTTTGGCCCTGATTTCTCCACTACCACGCTCAATGGTCGTGAACAAACCACCACCAATGACAGCCGGGCGGTCGAGTTTGACCAATTCCCATCGGAAATCTTGGCCGGTGTCGATGTCTACAAGACTTCACAGGCGAACCATACCGCAGGCGGCCTTGTTGGATCGATCAATCTACGTACCATTCGGCCGCTAGAAGTGGGCAAGCGCGTTATCGCTGTCGGCGGACGCGGAACTTATGTCGACCAAAAGGTAATCCCGACGAGCAAGGATAAGGGCTTCCGCGTTTATGGGACCTATGTTGATCAGTTTGCTGATGATACGATGGGCCTTGCGCTTTCAGTCGCTTATTCGGACGAACCTTATCAAACCCATGACTGGAATGCATGGGGCTATGGAGGTTACGGCGCGGGCGGTAACGCTCCTTACGGAATCAGCGGGGTAAAAACCTGGGAGGAATCGTCACAGTTGAAACGCCTTGGCGTCAACGGCACTTTCCAGGCCGAGTTCGGCGACCATCTGACTTTGACATTAGACGGCTTTTATTCGCATTTCGATGAAAAGCTCGACCAAAAAGGCTTTGAAATGCCGATCCTTTGTTGCGGATCGACTGTTCTCAGTTCGGCGGGCAATTCCAACAGCATCGTTACGTCTGCGACCTGGACCGGTCGGCCGATTATCGAAAACTATGCGACCGATAACAAGAACAATACCTATTCGTTCGGCGGCAACTTGGCTTGGGACGACGACGACGGCACGCGTGCGCTGCTCGACCTCAGCTGGTCACGCACCGATCGCTGGCAGGATCGCCTAGAAACCATCGCGGGTCTCGGCCGGAACCTAGACACTTCGGTCGGCCCGGTTGCAAGCTGGGGCGGAACCTTTGGCTATACGCTGACCAGCAACAATGCGTTGTTGTTCACCAGCAACTTTAACGGGAACAGCCCCGCGCTCGTGCTGACTGATGTCCAAGGCTGGTCTGGCGCTACCAATCAGGCTGGATATGACAAGGTCCGCAAAAGCAAGGATGATTTGAAAGCCGTTAGGGCTGAGATTGAAAAGGAAGTTGGCTTTGGCTTCATCAAATCCATCACGGTCGGTGTCGACCACACCCATCGCAGCAAAAGCCTGACTCAAGTCGAAGCAACACTGACACCGCCCGTCGGCGTGAATGGGGCTCTAATACCGGCCAATCTGCGCTTAACCCCCGTCAACCTGTCGCGTGGTTTTGGCCCGATCGTCTCGTACGATCCGCGTACGTTGGTGGCAAACAATGTTCTCTTGTTCGTGCCTAACACATTTGGTAATTCGCAAGCCTACAAGATCAGCGAAGACGTATGGACACCTTACGCCATGGCCTCAATCGATGCCGACCTAGGCAATGGTAACACCCTGACCGGCAATTTCGGCTTTCAGGCCATCAGATCGAAAGTTAATTCTGTCGGTGCCATCAACGGCACATTAACTGACACATACTGGATGGTGCTGCCGAGCTTAAATTTGAATTTCCGCTCACCAAACGACCTGGTCGTTCGTCTCGCGGCGTCCGAACAGATGATGCGCCCGCGTTTGCCGGATATGAACAACACGGTGTCCTTCGGTCGCAACGCGCTACTGAACATCTACCAAGGTAGCGGCGGCAATCCGAAACTGCGTCCTTACCGGGCGCTGGCGCTAGACATGTCTTTTGAAAAATATTTCGGCAACAAGGGCTATGTTGCGATGCAACTTTATTACAAGCATCTCGACAAATATATCGATCCGAGTGGTGTCGACCAAAACTACGATTTTTCTGGCTATCCGGTTCCCGCAGGAATCGCACCACCTACCCCGATTGGCACATTCAGCGGCCCGATCAATACCAAAGGCGGTTGGATCATGGGTGGCGAACTTGCTGGAACATTGCCTTTCGACGTATTCAGTTCGGCGCTCGAAGGCTTTGGCATCACTGGCGGCCTTGGCTACACTGAAACCAAGGCATTCGATTTCAGAGGGCGGTCCACAACCATTCCGGGCTATTCGAAGTGGGTCGGAAGTCTGACCGCGTTTTTCGAAAAGGCAGGTTTCAATGCCCGCGGTTCGATGCGCTATCGTTCAGGCTTCCTCGGTGATTTCGCGCTGTTCAGCGGCGGGCTTGATCGTCAGGCGGTGTTATCCGAAACGGTCTATGATGCCCAGATTGGCTACGACTTTCAGGAAGGTTCGGCATTGCATGGCTTGTCGCTTTACCTGCAAGGCCAGAACCTGACAGACGAACGTCAGGCAACGTTAGCGGAAGTCAATGGTCAGGCTTACCCCGATTCATGGCTGAAATATCAGACTTACGGTCGCCGCTTCCTCGCGGGCTTCACCTACAAGTTCTGATAGCATAAACGGTTCCGTCGGCTCGGTCGACGGAACCGTCCCTGTTCAGGAATGCTGCTATGAGCGAAGTGCCTCGTCTCGAGTTCGTTATCGCTGGTGGTGGCACCGCCGGTTGGATTGCCGCAGCGACACTGGCGCGTTTTCTTGGTAATTATGCTTCGATCACATTGGTTGAATCCGACGAGATCGGAACGGTCGGGGTGGGCGAAGCGACAATCCCACAAATTCACAATCTGTTGATCGGGTTGGGAATTGATCAGCGCGAATTCCTCCAACGCACCAACGCCAGTTTCAAACTCGGTATCGAATTCGTGGATTGGCTGCGCAAGGGTGAAAGCTATATTCACAGCTTTGGCGCCGTGGGGCGTGGGGTCGGGCTAATCCAGTTTCGGCAGCTATGGCTGCGCGGAAAAGCGCTTGGTGTAGCGGGTAATTATGGCGACTATAGCTACAACGTCGAATCCGCACGACAGGGCCGGTTCGCGCTGAGCGACGGGCAAGGCGCGGCGATCCCTGATCTTGCTTATGCCTATCACCTTGATGCCACTTTGCTTGCAGGCATGCTGCGTGACTATGCAGAAAACCTCGGCGTAACGCGGATCGAAGGACGGATCGAAGCCGTCGAACGTGATGCGACTTCGGGCGATATTAGCGCCCTACGCCTCGAAGGCGAACGGACGATTGCGGGAAATTTCTTCATCGATTGCACCGGCTTTCGAAGTCTCTTGCTCGGTGGTGCACTCGAAGTGCCTTTTGTCGACTGGAGTCATTGGTTGCCGTGTGACACAGCGCTTGCAGTGCCGAGCGAATCCGGTGGGAAGTTCCGGCCGTATACCCAGTCGCTTGCACATCCTGCGGGTTGGCAGTGGCGTATCCCGTTGCAGAATCGCACCGGAAATGGCCATGTTTTTTGTTCGTCGTTCATGTCGCAAGATGAAGCGAGCGCGCTGCTCCTTGCGAACCTTGAAGGCGCCGCTTTAGCCGACCCGCGGCCGATCCGTTTCACGACCGGTCACCGCCAAATATTCTGGTCACACAATTGTGTCGCTCTCGGCTTAGCTGCAGGATTTATGGAGCCGCTCGAATCGACAAGTATCCATCTTGTGCAGTCGGGCGTCAGTCGGTTGCTGAACTTGCTGCCCCGTGATTTGCAGAACCTCGATACTGCCCGGTCTTCGTTCAACCGGCTATCGGAAATTGAATGGCAGCGGGTCCGAGACTTTTTGGTCCTGCATTATGTCGCCAATGATCGCACTGGTGAACCATTTTGGGACCATTGCCGCAATATGGATATTCCGCCAACATTGGTTGAAAAGATTGCATTATTTCGTGAGGCGGGGCTGTTCATGCGAGAGGAAGACGAGCTTTTCCTCGACGATAGCTGGGGGCAGGTGATGATAGGTCAGGGCATTTTGCCGCAGGGCTGGTCTCCGCTTGCCGACAATGTTCCGGGAGAAGATATAGGGCCATTTCTGCATAGTCTTGCCACTGCCTGTCGCACCAAGGCGCAGCATTTGCCGACCCACGCAGATTTCATCGCGCGCCATTGCGCATCAGGAGTGCTTTGATGCTGAAGAAACTTCTTTTGTCGCTAACTCTAGCGACGTGCCTGACCGCCCCCGCAGTCGCCCAATCCTTCCGCGACCGCCTGCCCGAAGATGAAGTTATCTATTTCGTTCTGCCTGATCGCTTTGCCAATGGCGACGTTAAAAACGATATGGGCGGGATCAAGGGTGATCGGATGAAGCACGGCTTTGATCCGACGCACAAAGGATTTTACCAAGGCGGGGACCTAAAAGGGCTGACGCAAAAACTGGATTACATTCAATCGATGGGTGTCACGGCAATCTGGTTTGCGCCGGTGTTCAAGAACAAGGCGGTGCAAGGCGGGGCGGGGCAGGAAAGTGCAGGCTATCATGGCTATTGGGTCACCGATTTCACAAGCATTGATCCACATTTCGGGACCAATGCCGAGTTCAAGGCCTTTGTCGATGCAGCGCATGGGCGCGGCATGAAGGTCTATATGGACATCATTACCAACCACAGCGCCGATGTGATCAGTTACAAGGAATGCCCGGCTAGCTCATGCAGCTATCGCAGCCGCGCAGATTATCCTTATTCACGCCGTGCCGCAGATGGCTCTGCGATAAACGATGGCTTTGCAGGTGACAGCGTGCAAACAATCGAGAATTTCGCTAAGCTGACTGACTTTAGCTACGCATACACGCCGGTGGTGGCGGATGCAGAGAAGAACGTCAAGGTTCCGGCATGGCTAAACAATATCCGCTGGTATCACAACCGCGGCGACACGACCTTTCGCGGCGAAAACGCAACGATGGGCGACTTTGTCGGGCTAGACGATCTCTATACCGAAAACCCGCGCGTGGTAGATGGCTTTATCGAGATATATGGCGACTGGATCGACCGCTTTGGCATTGATGGTTTTCGTATCGACACGGCCAAGCATGTGAACCCTGAATTCTGGGCCAGATTTGCACCTGCCATGCTGGAGCGGGCGAAGGCAAAAGACATTCCCAATTTTCACATTTTCGGCGAGGTCGCGAATGAGGGGCAGAATATCCATGAACAGGCTCTGCACACCCGTGTCGCGGGCCTCCCTGCTGTGCTGGACTTTGCCTTTCGCCGCGCCGCCATTGAAGTGGTCGGTGGCAGGCAAGGGACCGAGATTTTTCAGCAGCTGGTCGAGGCGGACAATCTTTATGCCGATAGCGCTTTGCAGGGGCGGCGCTTGCCGACCTTCCTTGGCAACCATGATGGTGGCCGCTTTGCCCGCGACATGCGTTTGGCGAACCCAAACGCTGATGACGCCGAAATTCTCAAGCGCGTATTGCTCGGCCATGCGCTGATGTTTACGATGCGCGGTGTGCCGACAGTCTATTCAGGTGACGAGCAGGGCTTTGCCGGAGATGGCGGTGATCAAGATGCGCGCGAGACATTGTTTGCGTCCAAAGTTGCGCTCTATCTCGACAACAAGCTGGTTGGCACCGACGCAACCCATGCGCAAGACAATTTCGGACAGGATCATCCAATCTACCGCGCCGTCGCTGATCTGTCCAAAATGCGACTTGCCTCGCCAGCATTGCGTCGGGGCAAAACTGTCGTGCGCAATTACAGCGACAAGCCGGGTTTGTTCGCGTTCAGCCGTATCGATGAAGCCAGCGGCGAAGAAGTGCTGATCGTTGCCAATACATCGAATGCTCCGCTTTCGGCTAATGTCGGACTCGATCCGCGCTCCACGGTATTGGCGTCACTGCGCGGCATTTGTCCCGCTTCACCATCTGCACCCGGCGCTATCTCTATCACATTGCCGCCCCTCGAATATATGGTTTGCCGCGTAAAATGACCGATAATACCAAACTGCGTCCTGAAACAGAAACCGATCGGCCATGGTGGCGCGGGGCGACGATCTATCAGGTCTATCCGCGCAGCTTTTGCGATTCCAACGGCGATGGCATTGGGGATCTGGCGGGGATCACATCAAAGCTCGATTACATCGCGTCGTTGGGCGTCGATGCGCTTTGGATTTCGCCCTTCTTCACCTCACCGATGAAAGATTTCGGCTATGATGTTGCTGATTATTGCGATGTCGATCCGATCTTTGGCACGCTTGCCGATTGTGATACGCTGATCGCAAAGGCGCATCAGCTAGGTCTGCGCGTGATGGCAGATCTGGTGTTCTCGCATACATCGGATCAACATGACTGGTTTGCGCAAAGCCGCGCCTCGCGGGATAACGCAAAGGCCGATTGGTATGTCTGGGCCGATGCAAAGCCCGATGGTTCGCCGCCAAACAATTGGGCCTCTGTCTTTCATGGACCGGCTTGGACATGGGACGCGCGACGTCGCCAATATTATATGCACAATTTCCTGAAAGAGCAGCCGCAATTGAATGTGCACAACAAAGATGTGCAGGATGCGTTGCTGGATGTTGCCCGCTTTTGGCTGGATCGCGGGGTTGATGGCTTCCGCGTTGATGCGATCAACTTCGCGATGCATGATCCTGAATTGCGTGACAATCCCCCGGTATCGTCCGGATGCGCCATGCCGACGCGGCCATTTGATTTCCAACAAAAGCTTCACAACCAATCGCATCCAGATATCCCCCTGTTTATCGAACGTTTCCGCGCGCTGACCGATGAATATGATGCACGCTTTTCGGTTGCCGAGGTCGGCGGTTCAGACCCCGATGAAGAGATGAAAGCCTTCACCGCTGGCGAAACCCATTTCAACAGCGCTTACGGCTTTGACTTTCTTTACGCGGAATCGCTGACGCCTGCTTTGGTGCGCCAAGCGCTGGAAAGCTGGCCCGATGTACCGGACATTGGCTGGCCAAGCTGGGCGCTCGCAAACCATGACGCCCCGCGCTGGATAAGCCGCTGGGCGCCTGCCGATTCACGCGATGCTTATGCGCAGATGGTGATGCTATTGTTCGTCGCTCTGCGCGGGAACATTATACTTTGGCAGGGTGAAGAGCTTGGGTTGACACAAGTCGATATCCCGTTCGGGAAGTTGCAGGATCCCGAAGCTATTGCGAATTGGCCGTTGACACTCAGCCGCGACGGCGCACGCACGCCGATGCCATGGATGGCGCAGGACGAGCATGGCGGGTTCAGCAGTGCCGAGCCGTGGTTACCGCTGGGCACAGAGAATGCTGCGCGCGCGGTTGATCGGCAAGAAGCCGACCGGGATTCATTGTTGCACTTGACGCGACGCCTGATCGCATTGCGCAACGCGAATGAGGCGTTGTTAGCGGGGTGTCTTAACATCGTCACGGCAAGCGACGACTTGTTGGTGTTTGAACGCATTGGCGGTGGACAGCATCTAACCTGTGTTTACAACTTTGCAGCCCAGCCCGTGACATGGGCTCCAGCACAGCCAGATCGCTGGCGCGTGATTGAAAGCGTCAATAATGCATCGACGTGGGAATTGCCTGCCTTTGGCGGGATGATCGTCGAACGGATTGCATAAAGGAGAATGAGGATGCCGAGAAAATATGCGCACATGCTTGCCGCTGCGGGTTTGGTCGTCCTCGCCCAGCCTGCCCTCGCAGAGCCTGTGGCGACTGCGTCGTCGCCCGATGGGAATATCAAAGTCGAGCTGAATATCGATGGCGATGGTCGGGTCGCTTATAGCGTCAGCCGCAAAGGAAAACCGGTCCTTGCGCCGTCTAAGCTCGGCTTCTTATTTACCGACGTTGCAAAACTTGACCGCCATTTGTCATTGACGGGCCAAGAGGTCAAAGACTTTGATGTTAGCTGGACTCAGCCATGGGGCGAGTGGAGCAGCATCCGCAATAATCACCGCGAACTGAAAGTATACCTAAAGGAAACCACGGCGCTCGCGCGGGTTTTCACAGTCACATTCCGTATCTTCAACGACGGCGTCGGCTTTCGCTATGAATTCCCCGAGCAGCCCAATTTGCCGCAAGCCAACATCGCCGAAGAACTAACCGAATTCGCCTTTGCGA
This sequence comes from Chakrabartia sp., assembly GCA_040079575.1. Taxonomy (GTDB): domain Bacteria; phylum Pseudomonadota; class Alphaproteobacteria; order Sphingomonadales; family Sphingomonadaceae; genus Aquisediminimonas. Next base: position 29,904 of record JBEBKH010000001.1, read on the forward strand.
GCGATGCGACGGCGTGGTGGAAGCCTGCGTTCCTATGGAACCGTGAGGAATATCTTTACAACAAGACACCGCTTTCGGCGGTCAGCAACGCCGATACGCCTGTGACGATGAAGCTGGCCGATGGCACGCATGTCGCGCTGCACGAGGCGGCGTTGGTCGACTATTCGGGCATGGCGGTAGCGCGGACCGAGGGCAACACACTGCGCGCCGTGCTCTACCCTGGTGCAGGCGAGCCCAAAGTGCAGAAAAAGGGTGCTTGGCAAACGCCTTGGCGCACAGTGATCATCGCCGATGACGCGGCGGGTGTTTATCAAAGCCACATTATGCTCAACCTGAATGAACCTAATAAACTGGGCGATGTCAGTTACATCAAACCGGGCAAATTTGCTGGCGTCTGGTGGAACATGATCAAAGGCGAATGGAGTTGGGCGCGCGGGCCGAAGCACGGCGCGACAAACGAAAATGTGAAGCGCTATATCGATTTTGCCGCGACCAATAAAATTCCGCATCTGCTGGTCGAAGGCTGGAATGTCGGCTGGGACGGCGACTGGTTTGGCAATGGATATGATATGAACTTTGCTCAGCCGACTGAGGATTTTGACGTTAAAATGCTGGTCACCTATGCCAAGAAAAAGGGCGTTCGCCTGATCGGGCACCACGAGACCGGCGGCGCGGCGACGCACTATGAAAAGCAGTTCGACACAGCGTTCAAATTTGCCGCCGACAATAATTTTATGGTCGTCAAAACCGGCTATGTTACCGACGCTGGCCAGATGGAGCGAGAAGATGTCGACGGCAAAAAATTCCGCGAATGGCATCAAGGCCAGTGGATGGTGAACCATCAGCTCCGCGTGCTGGAGGCAGCGGCCAAATATAAGATCGGCATCGATAGCCATGAGCCGGTGAAGGGCACCGGCCTGCACCGCACCTATCCCAACTGGGTGGCGCGTGAAGGGATGCGCGGCATGGAATATAATGCCTGGATCGGCGGCAAGAACCCGCCTGAACATGAGGCGAATGTTGTTTTTACGCGGATGCTGGAAGGGCCGATGGATTTCACCCCCGGCATTCTTAGCCTGAAAGGGTCCGAAGACAGCGACTTATTATCGACCATCGCCAAGCAATTGGCGCTGTATGTGGTGATTTATTCGCCGGTGCAGATGGTCGCGGATACGCCCGAAAATTATGCCAAATATCCAAATGAGATGAAGTTCATCCGCGATGTACCGACCGACTGGTCAGAGACCCGTGTGTTGAACGGAGAAATTGGCGATTTCGTGACCATCGCGCGAAAGGAACGCGGCAGTGAAGGCTGGTATGTCGGCGCTCTCGGCGATGAGCTGGAACGCGAAGTGTCATTCAAGCTCGATTTCCTGACGCCCGGCAAGAAATACAAAGCCGAGATTTACCGCGATGGCGACGATGCCGATTACCGCACCGACAGACGCCATTCGATCATCATCGAACGTAAGGACCTGACCAGTGCCGACAGCCTGGATATGCGCATGGCGCCAGGCGGTGGCTTTGCTATTCGGATTGTGCCTGCCAAGTGAGCCAAAGGCCGCCCGCCCGGATAATCATTCTCGGCGGCGGCACCGCGGGGTGGATGGCCGCAAACTTGTTGGCCAATGCTTGGCATGTGCTTGGCACAAAGGTGATTTTAGTTGAATCGCCCGACGTCGGCATCATTGGCGTTGGCGAAGGCTCAACACCGCAGTTGCGCGGGTTCTTCCGGACTTTGGGGCTCGACGAAGCTGACTGGATGCCAAGGTGTAACGCCACTTATAAAAATGGCATCATTTTCAAAGGCTGGTCCAACCGAGCGGGGTTCGAAAGCTATTATCATCCGTTTGCGACCGAGATTGACGACCGCAGCTTCGATAGTTTCACTTACAACACCCGCGCCCGGCGCACGGGTCGCGACGTCTGGGCGCATCCCGATCGTTTTTTCCTGCCCGCCTTGCTTAGCGCGAAAAAGCTGGCCCCCATTGCGACGGAGAATTTCCCCTTTGACGTTAGCTATGGTTATCATTTTGACGCTCATCTGGTTGGCGCGGTGTTGCGCGAGCATGCAAAAACATTTGGTGTCGAGCATCTGGAGCGACACATCGATACTGTTGAAAGGAACGAAAGCGGGGACGTCGCAGCGTTGCTGACCAAAGATGGCGAACGGATTAAAGGCGATTTCTTCATCGATTGCAGCGGCTTTCGTGGTAGCATTATCCAAGAGGCCTTGGGAGAGCGGTTTGTTTCTTTCGCCGACAATCTGTTTAACGACAGTGCTGTTGTCATGCCGACGCCGTCGGATCCCACTGGCACAAATCCGCATACAACCGCGACCGCGCTTTCGGCGGGCTGGGCATGGCAAATTCCGCTGACCAACCGCACCGGCAATGGTTATGTCTATGCGAGTGGCTATGTAGATAGGGATGCAGCCGAGACCGAGCTGCGCGCTAATCTGGGTTTGCTAGACAGCGACGTTGAGGCGCGGCATCTGACCATGAAAGTCGGCCGCGTCGAACGCAGCTGGGTTGGAAATTGTCTGGCCGTCGGGCTTAGCCAAGGCTTTATCGAGCCGTTGGAGGCTACCGCACTGCACATCGTTCAAGCGACGGTTGAAGGCTTTATCGCCGCGATGGAGCAAGGCGGCTTCGCGCCGTCCGAACGCGATGCTCTCAACCAACGGATCGCCGCACGCTATGAAGGCATTCGCGATTACATTGTTTGCCACTACCGGGTAAACCGTCGCACCGACACGCAATATTGGCGCGACAATGCCGCGAACCAGAATCTGTCGGACATGTTGAAGCAGGTAATGACCAGCTGGTACCGCGGTGAGGATTTGAGCGCTGTCATCACTGAACTCGATATCGGTAAATACTACAACAGCCTGTCTTGGCACTGCCTGCTGGCAGGCTATGGAACCTTCCCCGACGACACAAAAATCACGCCACCGGGCGATGATATTCAGCTATTGGACATGGCGCAGATGGACGAATTTCTTCGCCGCTGCGGATTGAATTTCACTGATCACAAACAACTGCTTGAGACCATGCAAGCCAGCAGAAGTATCAGATAAGCAACAGAGGCTGTTCGTTTGATGCTTCAATGTCGCACAGCGAGCGATGCTGCGATTTCGGCGGACGAAATCGCTCCAGAAGTTCGCGTTGGTCCATGCCAAAGTTCACAACCACTTCAACTTGCAGCGCCACCTCGTCGCCCGAGATCATCCTCCTGGTCGTGATGATGTACGTCCGGTTTGCGCTGATCCAAGCAATATTCTGCCGCAGCGTTGACAAAAATACCGACCGGTTGGTATCTTTGACGCATGAACGCGAGTCGCAGCCCTGCCAGCGAACGCCCGAATGCGCGGATCAAGCTGATCGACGCCGCCCATGTGCTGGTGCGGCGTAAAGGCTATGCCGCCACTTCGGTCGACGAAATCTGCGCTGCCGCTGGTGTTAGCAAAGGCGCATTCTTTCATCATTTCGCGTCGAAAGAGGCGCTGGGCGTGGCCGCCGCCGCGCAATGGACCGCACGCGCCGCGCCCTTGTTCGAACTGCCGCCCTATACAAAGCTAGCCGACCCGCTCGAACGCTTGCTCGGCCATATCGACATGCGCATGGCGATGATCGACGGTCCGGCAGAAGGCTTCACCTGTTTCGTCGGCACGATGGTGCAGGAGAGCTTTGCCAGCAGCGAAGCCCTGCGCGAAGCCAGCGGGGCAAGCATCACTGCCTATTGCGAGGCTCTGTCGGTCGATATCGAGGCGGCGATCCAGCAGCACGGTGTCAGTGACAGGGTAACGGCGATGGGTCTGGCGTGGCATATTCAGGCGGTGCTGCAAGGCGCCTTCGTCGTTGCCAAGGCCACGGGTGATGCCGCGCTCGCCCGCGACAATGTCACGCATCTGAAACGTTATGTCACTATGCTGTTTGGAAGACGAGAATCCAGATGACCAAAAAGATTTTCATCAGCCTGCCGGTTACCGACCTGCCCAAATCCTCGGCCTTTTACGCCGCGCTAGGCTTCACCAACAATCCCACCCCCCACCCACAGCGAGGTCGGGTTCCAACCATTGCTGGACAATCGCGCGGCGGTGGATGCGATGGCAGCCGCAGCCGCAGCCGCCAATGGCGGAACTGCCGACATCAATCCGATCGAAGATCATGGCTTTATGTGCACATGCGATCTGACCGATCCCGACGGCCATGTCTGGGGCGCGATGTGGTTGGAATCCGCAGCGTTCCCGCCAAGCGCATAAATAGGGAGAATTGAGATGTCATTTCAGGCTTACCTCGACAATATTCAGGCCAAAACCGGCAAGAGCCCAGCCGATTTCAAGGCGATGGCGGCGGCGAAAGGCTTCGCTGATGCCAGTGGCCTTAGACCCGGCACGAAGGCCGGAGATATTGTTGCTTGGTTGAAACAGGATTTCGATCTTGGCCACGGCCACGCGATGGCCATCGTCGCCCTGATCAAGGGCAAAACGAACTGAACAGGAGTATGAGAATGTCCAAGATGATTTTTGTGAACCTGCCGGTCACGGACCTGAAAAAATCAATGGCCTTTTATCAGGCGGTCGGCGCGTCCAACAATCCGCAGTTCACCGACGACACTGCCGCCTGCATGGTGATTTCGGAAACCATCAACGTCATGCTGCTGACCCACGATAAGTGGCGTAACTTCACGTCGAAGGCGATTCCAGACGCGCATCAAAGCGCGCAGGTGATGCTGTGCCTTTCATCGGAGACGAAGGCAGGCGTGAGCGACTTGGTAGAAGCAGCGGTTGGCGCAGGCGGCAAGGCCGATCCGACACCCACGCAGGATTTCGACTTTATGTACGGCCGCAGCTTTGAGGACCCTGACGGACACATCTGGGAAGTGGGATGGATGGATATGGCAGCGTTGCCGCCGAGCACATGAAGGAATTCGGTCGTGGAACTATCGGACGGAATAGATCAGTATCACAAAGGATTTTCGTCTGCTGACCAGATGATTTGCGATACGCTGCGGTCTGCAATTAATGCCCAGTTGACCGGTGCGGAAGCAAAAATCTGGCACGGGCATCCCGTCTGGTTTCTCGGTGGCAATCCTGTTGTTGGCTATGCGCGGTTGAAAGACGGTATCCGTCTGCTCTTTTGGAGCGGCCAGACCTTTGAAGAGCCGGGGTTGACCGCTGCGGGAAAGTTCAAGGCGGCTAACATCCAATACGTGGATGCCGCGCAAATCATATTGGCCGATATCCGCCGCTGGCTGGAAAAAGCAGAGAGGATTCAGTGGGATTACAAAAATATAGTGAAGCGCAGGGGCGTTCTCATGCGTCTAAAATGAGAGGAGAAAAGAAATGACCTATATGGACGGTTTCGTGATCGCTGTTCCCAAGGCGAACAAGCAGAAGTTTATCGACCATGCCAATAATGCCGACAGCATGTTTGTCGAGATGGGCGCGATCCGCGTCGTCGAATGCTGGGCCGACGATGTGCCCGATGGCAAAAACACCGATTTCCGAATGGCGGTGAAGGCCGAAGCGGATGAGGATGTGATCTTTAGCTGGATCGAATGGCCCGACAAGGAAACTCGCGACAAATGCTATGCGGTGATGATGGACCCAAATAACCGCGACCCGCGCATGGACCCGGCGACAAATCCAATGCCCTTTGATGGCAAACGGATGATCTTTGGCGGATTTTCACCTGTTGTTGATATGAAAGGAGAAGTGCAATGACAAACAAACATGGCGATTTCATCTGGTATGAATTGCTGACCAGCGATGCCAATGCGGCTGGCGATTTTTATGGAAAGGTTGTTGGCTGGACGAGCACAAATTCTGGCCAGCCCGGCATGGATTATCGCTTCTTTTCCTCGGGCGACGGCACCGACAACAATGACGGCGTTGGCGGCTATATGGCGATCACGCCCGACATGGCGGCGGGCGGCGCAAAGCCAGCCTGGGTTGGTTATATCGGCGTCGATGATGTCGATGCGTCGACCAAAAGCATTGCCGATGCCGGCGGAAGCGTGCTGATGCCCGCGATGGACCTTGATGGCGTCGGCCGTATGGCGATGGTTGCCGATCCGCAAGGCGCGCCTTTTTATGTGATGAAGGGCGCATCTGACGAAACCAGTTACAGCTTTGCAGCACTGGCACCAAAGGTCGGCCATTGCGCATGGAACGAACTATCCACCAGCGACCCTGAATCCGCCAAGGCCTTTTACACAGCGCTATTTGGCTGGTCCAAGCAAGGGGAGATGGATATGGGGCCAATGGGCAAATATGAATTTTTGATGGCGAGTGGCGAACGGTTTGGCATTGGCGCCGTGATGCCCAAAATGCCCGATATGTCGGTTTCAATGTGGGCCTATTATTTCCGCGTGCCCGATATCGATGCAGGCGCCGCGGCGATCACGGCCAATGGCGGCACCCTATTGCAAGAGCCAATTGAAATCCCCGGCGGTGATTATTCGCTGATGGCGTTGGACCCTGCGGGCGCGGCCTTCGGACTTGTGGGGGCACGGACTTGACCGGCGTGGTCGTCGACAACAGACGCCGCGCTGGCTGCTTTAGGCTGGCATCGCTTCGCTACTCTGGACTCTGATCGCCGTCGGCGCTTTTTTCAGTTAGTGGAGTATGTCGGCCGCAGATATTGCCCCGTTGCCGCAAATCCACCGAGACCTTTGGGTATCGTTGCTGTTCGCATTGGGCCTGACCACAATGCTGGTGCAATTCAGCTACCCGTTCCCCCTCACCAAGGGAGTACAGATCGGGATGGACATGCTCGCCTTCCCGTTCTTCATCGTCGTGAGATGGGCCGATGGAAAAACCATCGTGCTGAAAATTGCCACCTGCTATTTCGACAGGAGTACAAGGTTCGCCGCTCAGCCGCACCAGTTGAGTGGGGCGCCGTCATGGCCTAGGCGGTGCTGTATTTGGAATTGGTGCGCCAATCAGAGATGCGTTGCCGTTAGACTGACAGCTCCGCCAATATTCTCTTTCATACGATGTTGCCCGCCGGGTTGCACGGTCATTTGGCGCAGTATTACATCATGCTAATGGGTGATAAGGGGAAGCGCGACTGCCGCGCGGAGGCCGCCGAGCGGTGAGGTTTCTAGCTGAATGGTTCCACGGTATAACTGCACCATATCTCTGACGATGGCCAAGCCAAGGCCTGTCCCTGGAATCGTATCGTCGAGGCGTTTCCCAATCTCAAAAGCATCCTCGCGTTCTTCTTTGGGCAGACCGGGACCATCATCGTCAATCAGTATGAGGATCATTTTGCTGTCAGTTTCCCATGAAATCATCGTTCGAGTGCGCGCCCATTTGCAGGCATTGTCCAAGAGATTGGCGAGGATTTCTTCAAGGTCAATGTCGTCGCAGGCAACAAGGGCATCGGGAAGGTTGGCGCAGCATAATGTAATGTTTCTTGCGGCGTGTAACCGCCGCATCGCTGATAATATGGGGAGAAGCGTTTCCCGAATCGACGCGGCTTGGCCCGGGGTCGGCTGTGCTGCGGCTGTGCGCGCGCGCACCAAATGATAATCGATCTGACGCTGCATCCGGCTGCATTCATGGAAAAGTGTTTCCGCGCTGTCATTTAGGCCGTTGGCTTTGAGCCGGTCAGCCTCATCAAGCAAGATCGCCAACGGTGTGCGGAGGCCGTGTGCTAGATTTCCTGCCTGAACGCGCGCGGTCTTTACCATTGCCGCATTTGCCTCAAGCAGAGCGTTGAGATCATTGACGATGGGTGCAATTTCGCTTGGAAAATTGCCCCGCATTGCCGATGCTTTACCCGCACGAATATCAGAGATTGCAGCGGTCATCCGGTGGATTGGCTTTAATCCAAAAGCGATTTGAATCGCTCCCGCGCCGATCATGACACTGGCAAACGCCGCCAGTGCCCAGCCAAAGGGCCAATTGAAATCAGAAAGCGCTGCTTCCAGAATTTTCTGGTCTGTTGCGATTGAGAGTTGAAAGGGGGGGCTGGTATCATTGGCGGGTGATAGCATCCCATATTCTATGGTTTCCCCAGTCGGTCCGTTGGTGATTGCCCAGTGCGGTTTTTTTTCAGTCGCGCGAGTGCCGGAAATATTGCCTTCGCCCAGCGACGGCGAGCGTATCGGCGCGAACCCGTCACGCCGCACTTCCCAGTAAAAGCCAGAACCTTGCACACTATAGCGCGGATCCGATAGCTGTCGCAGCAGATAAGGTTGGCCAGAGACATCCTTCGTCGTCAGCGCTGCCAGTTCATCGATATGGATTTTTAATTCATCGTGAAACCCCTGCGTTACATAGACCCGCATCAGGCTGGACACGAGCAGACCGGTTAGCAACAAGCCCATGGCAACCAAGGCGATAGTGCTAATTATAAAGCGAAATCGGAGGCTTTTGATGGGGAGTTTCACCGTTCGAGCCGATAACCCAGACCGCGCACAGTCGTGATGGCGTCTCGGCCGATTTTGCGGCGCAACCTGCCGATGTGGACTTCGACCGTATTCAAATCCCTTTCACTTGTCATGGAATAAAGATGGTCGAGAATGTCGCCTTGCGCAAGGATATGCCCAGCCCGCAACAATAACAGATGCAGTAAACGATACTCCATTTGGGAAAGATTGATCTGGACGCCTTCTAACCACACAGCCTTGGCGGCGGGATCAAGCTCGATTTTACCGGCGGAAAGCTTGTGACTTGTCTGGCCTGCTGCACGCCGTGTTAGAGCATGAAGGCGTGCGGCGATTTCTTCAGCGCGGATCGGTTTAACGACATAATCATCAGCACCCGCATTCAGGCCATCAACTTTTTCTTGCCAACTCCCACGCGCGCTCAAGATCAGAATAGGCGTTGTAAGTTTGCGGTTTCGCCATTGTTTGACGAGAGAAATTCCGTCCATGCCAGGCAATCCCAGATCAACGATCAGCGCTGAAAACCGATTAGGATCAGGCCATGCGAGCGCGGCCTCTGCATCGTGGGCATGTTCCACAACAAAGCCGCTTTCAGAGAGCCGTACGACGAAGCGGCTCGCAATTTCCTGATCATCTTCAATAAGTAATATGCGCATCCCGACCCTTTTCGCGCAAAACTCTTGCGCCACAAATCTGCAATCAACCTGACAAATAGGGATTCAGGCAAATTCGGTATCTTACGCACGCAAACTGACGGAGAAATGGATAAGTCGCAGATAAACAATCAAAGTGTCAAACTGTACCGTACTTTGTTTCAACCTCTATCCCGACGTCCTTCAGAAACTGGGTGGGTAAGATACCACCAGCGCAGACAATCACTGCGTCATTTGCAATGTCCATTGTACCAGTTTTGGTTGTTAAAATAGCGTTACGCTGACCGATCTGTTCTACAGTTGAACCAAGCTGTAAATTGATCCGCCCCGAGGCAATTCCGGCATCAACACGGTCGCGATTTTTAGCGCGCGCGCGGCTAAAGGCTTCGCCGCGGTAAGATAGGGTAACGGTTGTTCCTTCTTCATCAGCGATTGATCCTGCGGCTTCCAACGCGCTGTCACCGCCCCCCACTACAAGCACATTTTGGCCGCGATATTGCTCGGGATCAATCAACCGGTAAACCACTTTGGAAAGCTCTTCTCCCGGGACATTGAGCGCGCGCGGGGTGCCGCGACGGCCAATGGCAAGCAAGACAGTCTTGGAAAGAAAGCTTCCGTTATTGGTTTCAATTCGAAAATACGAATTTTCGCGCACGATGCTTTCAACACGTTCCTCAAAATGAAGTTCGACACCAGTATCTTTGACAACGCCTTCCCAAAATTCGAGTAGGGTTTCCTTGCTGACTTCGCCAAATTTAACTTTTCCGACCAAAGGCAATTCCGCAGGCGATGTCATAACCAATTTTCCGCGCGGGAAATGTGCAACGGTGCCCCCCAAAGTTCCTTGCTCAACTGTGCGGAATTTCACCTTTTTTTCAAGTGCACCTAGACTCGCTGCAATTCCAGCCGGTCCAGCGCCCACAATCATTACATCAAGCACTTCGGCTGGTGCGGAGATTGATTTGGCTTTTGCGGCGATGAAACCAATGGCCTGTCGTCCCTGTTCAATGGCATTTTTGATCAAACCCATCCCGCCAAGTTCGCCCGCAATGAAAATGCCCGAAACGTTGGTTTCAAATTTTGGGGACACCATTGGAATATCCACGCCCCGCGTAGCGGTTCCAAAAACGAGGGTAATGGCATTTGTTGGGCAGGATGTTGCGCATGCACCGTGGCCAACACAGTGTGATGGTTCGATCAGTTTTGCCTTACCATCGATAATCCCAAGAATTGATTTTTCGGGACATGCCTTCACGCAGGCCGCACAGCCAAGACAAAGAGCGGGATCAATGACAGGATGCAGCGAAGCGGGTTCAAACAGTCCCGCCGCCTTGGCTTCCTCCATAATGACCAACGCCCGCGCCGTTTGCCGACGGCTATACCAGCCCCAACCGAACCAGATAGCGAACAGTGGGATTGCATAAGTTAGCAGTAATGGATTGAAGGGCATATCTGATCAGAGACCCAGCTCTTTTGCGGTGGCATTAATTTGCCCGAGCTTGGTTGGATTCGACGCAAAAGCCTTACGCGCCATGTCCAGATCATCCTTCGCGCGCGCTGTGTCTTTGAGGGCAACCCGTGACCGGATCAGTTTGATCCAACCATCAACATTGTCGGGGTTGGCCTGCAGTTTGGCAGCAAGGCCGCTGACCATGCCATCGATCATATCTTGTTGTTGTGAGGGCGGTAACGCAGCCGCAGCCTTCATGGTGGCTGCATCAGGTCCGCCTCCGGGGGCTGTGGTCATTGTAATTGGCGCTGAAGCGATCGGCGCTTTCAGCATATTCGAGATATCAACGTTGAGCTTTTTCGCCAATTTGTCGATACGCTGCCGTAAGTCGACCTGCCAAGGTTGATCTGCATTTGCACTGTTGGACAATGCGATCCATTCATCAAGAGCAAGCCGTTCCTGGCCATTTTGAGATTTATAGAGCGACATGAAAAATCGCGCACGCGGTTCTTTGGGGTCCAGCCGCAGGGCTTCGCTAAACTGTGCTTTTGCATCGGGTGTGACCACATCCTTAGCAACCGCGACCATCGCCTCACCGTACCCAGCATGGGCATCGGCCCGGTTTGGCAGGAGCTTGATTGCTTTTTCATAAGCTGTGACGGCGTCATCTGGGTGTCCTGTATTCACATAAGACCAACCCAGCATGCGAAACCCTTCACCGTCGGTCGTGTCGGTTTTGAGACGTTCGGCGAGACGGGAAATCATTGTATCAACATCATCAAGCCCTTTCGGTGTTCCGGTTCCGGAAGTGACCTGAGGAGCCGCAGTGCTTATGGTATCCGACGCTGCATCAATCGGTCGAAATGCCATAACCCCAACGGCCACCAACATCATTGCGCCCGCGCCGCCAAACGCAATTTGATTGCGCGAAAAGCGTGGTAAAGGATTGGGATTGTTGTCCGCTGCGGAAGGATCTCCATCCACGCTGACGTTCAAAGGCGCTTCTGGTGTCGGCGGTGACCCAGGCTTTTGCATTAACCTCATAATCACAACGCCAAGCGCAATTCCCACCAAACCTGTCAGAACAAGCTGAAGCATATCAGTCGACCTCAAATTTATATTATCGCCCCTATGAACCTTGAGAACGATACAACAATACAGCAATCATCAATTCTGTCATGAAACTGCAAATTGAGGCGGTGGATAGACGTATCGTTAACAAAATAGGCTGAATTGAATCCCTTTATCAGTGCTGATTGTGAACTTTTCGCTAATGCTCTCGTGATATTAGGCGACAGATCATACAAGCAGACTCTCTCAAAGTCTGACCACGCGTTGAGAATATTTTAAGGTCCAATCCATGTCGCAAGCCGTTGTCAAACACTCTCAAATCGCACGCTCGTCATTGCTGACGGCATCGCAGACTGAAAACCTGCTGTCGTTCGTGACGGGCATTGGTGTTGCAGGTCTGCTTGTGTACGGATGGCTGACGCGGGGCGACACATCTATCAACCCTGAAAATGGCATTGGTTATGCTCTTGGTATCATCGGCGGCAGTATGATGCTTTTGCTTCTGATTTATCCATTTCGTAAGCGGATCCGTTATTTGTCAGCCATCGGATCAGTGGGTTTCTGGTTTCGTTTTCACATGCTGCTTGGACTCCTGGGTCCAGTCGCTGTGCTTTATCATTCGCGTTATTCCTGGGGGGCGCTCAACAGTGCGGTTGCCCTCACAGCTATGCTGATTGTTGCAGGAAGCGGTCTGATTGGACGTTTTCTCTATTCACGGGTCCACCGAGGCTATTCGGGGCGTAAGATTGAAGTGCGCGCACTGTTGCTGGAAATGCGGGAATTGCTTGAGAGCTTAACAGAACTTGGCCATGACGGTGAAGTCGCCCAGGCGCGCCTTGTCCCATTTGAACATCAGGCGGTTGCCGCAGGAACAGGGTTTTGGACCAGCGCGAAAGCCGTGATTCAGTTGGGCGTGAGCACGCGCACAGCGCAGCGCCAGCTTAAGCGTGAGATATTGAATGCCCCAACGCCGGGAGGAATCGCCGAAGAGGGTATGCGGATAGCGCGCCAAAAACTCCTCGCCCAGTCTGCCCATTTCTTTCAGGCTGTCCGACGGGCTGGGGAATTTGCATATTATGACCGTATGTTGCGACTTTGGCATATCCTTCATTTGCCACTCTTTTTCATTCTCGTGGCGACCGCGATCCTCCATATCATAGCGGTTCATATGTATTGATGCGGATGTTGCTCCGCCTCCTCGCATTGATTGGATTGATGCTCTGTGCTCAAGCTGGATCTGCACAGACCATCATGGAGCGACTGGTGACGCCGGGGCCATTGAGCAGCCCGCACGCCAAGCTGGAATCGAATTGCAACGCTTGTCACGTCTCATTCTCGCGAGAGGCTCAGAACAGCAAATGTCTCGCCTGTCACAAGGGCATTGCAAGTGACGTACAAACGCGTGCCGGATTTCACGGAAAATCAACGGCCCGCGCGCAACCCTGTAAAGTGTGTCACAGTGAACATCACGGGCGGGGCTTTAAGCAGGTCAAGTTCAACCAAGCCACCTTCAACCATGGCCTCACAGATTATCCGCTGGTAGGTGGCCATGCCAAAGCCAAATGCGCAGGCTGCCACGGCAACGGGGCGCATTTTCGCGGCACCACCACCACCTGTGCAAGCTGCCACGCCAAAAAAGATCCACATTTCGGGCGGTTGGGCAAAAATTGCCAAGCGTGCCACACGGCATTTGACTGGAAAAAACCACTGCCTTTTGACCATATAAAAACCGGTTTTGCTCTCACTGGAAAGCATCGTGCCGCTTCCTGCATGGCCTGTCATGCAGGACAACGATGGGCTGGGGTTCCTCAAAGCTGTGTCAGTTGCCACGCAAAGAACGATGTTCATAAAGGATCACGTGGGACGAATTGTGCCAGTTGCCATACGACAAGTGCCTGGAATGCGACTTCATTCAATCACAATACGGACACGGCCTTTCCTCTTCTTGGCAGGCATAGCGCAACGGGGTGTGCGGGATGCCACGGCGTTGGAAACACGATCCGAAAACCATTGCGCGCTTGCATCGCTTGCCATGCCAAGGACGATTCTCATAAAGGATCGCGGGGAACGAATTGCGCGACGTGTCATTCTCCTGCAACATGGGCCGCTGCAAAATTTGATCACAATAAAAACACAGGCTTTCCGCTTTTAGGTCGCCATGCTGCGGTCAGCTGCGACGCCTGTCACGGTGTGGGCAATACCCTCAAAAAACCACCGCTTACATGCATCGGTTGTCATGAAAAGGATGATAGCCATAAGGGTAAGAACGGGACAAATTGTGCGCAGTGTCACAACAGCAAGGATTGGAAGATCACGAACTTTGATCATGACACAATGACCCGTTTTGCGCTCAAGGGCGCGCATAAAGCCGTGAAGTGTGAAGTGTGTCACAAGCAACCAACTCATGTCGCGATGCCGCCTTCAACCTGTGTCGGTTGCCATATTGAGGATGATCCGCACACTGGGAAATTGGGCACTGAATGCGCAAGCTGCCACAATGTGACCAGTTGGAAAGAAGGCATTGCGTTTGACCATTCACTAACGCGCTTTCCGCTTGTCGGGAAACACAGTGTGGTGACATGCGAAAAATGCCATCCGGACAAAAGCTATGCATCTAAAGGTATCACATGCCAGTCTTGCCATGTTGATGACCATCATCTCGGCAGCCTGGGTGCCGCGCCGTCGTGCAGCAAATGCCACACTGTTACGGGGTGGAAGAGCTGGCGGTTTGACCATGATGCCGAAACGAGCTTCGCATTGACGGGTCAGCATAAGGGCCTGATCTGTTCGGCTTGTCACAGAAAGGGCGTGGAGCCTTCTGCTGCCTCCACTGACTGTGTAGATTGTCATCGCAAGAATGATATTCACCACGGTAATTTTGGCCCCAATTGTGCTAGATGCCATGTTACCACCAGCTTCTCTGAAATCATCATGTAATGGCAATGAATAGAAACCTGTCACGAACCTGCAAAAAATGGCAGTTTGGCTAGATGAGGTGATTCAATTGAGCGACCAACTGGCTATCATTATGAAATGATTTGAATTAACCACTCTTTGTAAGAATTTGTTTTAGACTGCCCTTCAGAGCAGTTTTCGGGTGGCATGTTATCTTTGCCGGGATCGCAAGAACCTTATGGTGAAAATGACCTAAGCCCTCCTTTTGAAAGGAGGAAGTGGTTTGATCAGGAGAATGTGCTTTGCACTCCTGTTAATGGTGTTTGCGGCGACTTTTGCCGTTGGGACCACCACGCCTGCCTTCGCAAAAGCAAAATTCGACCATTTTTCAACGGGCTTTCCCCTGACGGGCGCACACAAGAAAGTCGCCTGCGATGAATGTCACAAAGGTGGTGTTTTTGAAGGTGCCCCAAAGCGGTGCGCCAGTTGCCATAATGATGTCTTAACCGGCGGTAAGTCAGCCAACCACATTGTGACGCAAGCCGAATGCGATACATGCCACACCACACGCGACTGGACGATCGCCAAATTTGACCACAGCAGTGTTACACAAACTTGTGTTAGTTGTCATGACGGCGTGAGATCTGTGGGCAAATCAAGCAACCACCCGCAATCCAGCAATCGCTGTGAAGATTGCCATACAACCTCCACATTCGCGGGAGCAAGATTTGATCATAGCGATGTGACGGGAAATTGCGTGAGTTGTCACAATGGCACGAAAGCAGCCGGTAAAACACCCAATCACATAATGTCATCAAATCAGTGTGAGGATTGCCACACCTCGACGATGACATGGAGTGGTGCCAAATTTGACCATAGCGGCGTTACTGGTAATTGCTTCTCCTGCCACAACGGCACACGGGCGACGGGCAAAAGTGCAACCCATCTCGCGACGAGCAACACGTGCGAGGACTGTCACCGGAACACCGGCTGGACGCCAGCGACCTTTAATCATAGCGGCGTGACGGGGACGTGCTTCTCCTGCCACAACGGCACACGGGCGACGGGCAAGAATGCGACCCATCTCGCAACCAGCAACACGTGCGAGGATTGTCACCGGAACACCGGCTGGACTCCAGCGACCTTTAATCATAGCGGCGTGACGGGGACGTGCTTCTCCTGCCACAACGGCACACGGGCGACGGGCAAGAATGCGACCCATCTCGCAACCAGCAACACGTGCGAGGATTGTCACCGGAACACCGGCTGGACGCCGGCGACCTTTAATCATAGCGGCGTGACGGGGACCTGTTCGAGCTGTCACAATGGCACCCGAGCGACGGGCAAGAATGCGACGCACTTAACAACAACGAATGTGTGCGAAGACTGTCATCGGTCAGTGGCTTGGGTTCCGGCTACATTTGACCATGTGGATGCAATTGGCACCTGCGTGAGTTGTCATAATGGGACAAAAGTCCCTGGAAAGCTCGCCACGCACATCATGACAACCGACAGTTGCGATAGCTGCCATGTGACGACGGCTTGGACGACAATTCGCATGGATCATTCACAGGCGTTGGGTTCCTGCACGAGCTGCCATAATGGCACGAGGGCAACAGGGAAACCGCCAACGCATATCCCGACCACTGTCGATTGCGGCGATTGTCACAGGACGGTCGCATGGCTCCCTGCGACATTTAACCACAACGGTGTGACAGGCGGCTGTGCCACGTGTCACAACGGATCGCGCGCAACGGGTAAGCCAGGCAACCACTTTGTAACAACGGCTGAGTGCGTGGATTGCCATAGAACAACGGCATGGGTGCCGACGACAAATTACACCCATCGCTCGCCCGCTTATCCAGGGACACACTCAAGGCAACTTGCCTGCACGGACTGTCATACGACCAATTCGCAAACGGTGCCTTACGCCAATGCTGCCTATGCGCCGAATTGTGCGGCCTGCCACGCGCGTGATTATCGGCAGGATTCCCACAAGAAATTCGGAAATACAAAATACACAGTGTCCGAACTGCGAGACTGTGCAGGGTCCTGTCACGAATATACCAATTCTACTTTGACGACGATCAAGACACGGAGAAACAGCGAACATCGCGTGAGCTCCGGCAGTTTTTAAGAGGGAAATTCATGTCAATTTTGCGAAACACTGCCAGTACACTCTTGACGACTGCTGCAATTATCGGGGGCATTAGCCCGGTTTCTGATGCCTATGCTCAATCAGTGACCGACCGCATTTTGTCCGACGTTTCCGCGCAGACGGTTGGTGATTGTTCCACGATAACGATAAATTTTAACGTCCGGGTTCAGTTTCTTAGCTTTTTCCCTCAGGAAAGTGGGCGCGAACTCCGCATTCGCTTGAAAACACTTGAGGGCAATTCTCTGTCTCGTGAATCGTTGCGGACACCGACCGGCGTTCCGGCACTTCGGTCCATTGAATATGATGCCGACAAAACGACAGACCCCACTCTGTCATTATTTTTCAAGCACGATGTAAAATTCACTGTTGCAGCAGGTGATAAAGCGCAATCGATCATCATTACTGTATCGGAGCCCACAAGCTCGGAAACGTGTAGTGTGTCGCGGAGCGGTGCTGAGTCAGAGGGCGCTTTGTTGGAAAATTCAAATCCTAAGCCACCTGAGGCAGCGACAGCACAACCGATGGCGCCTGTACCAAGCGGACTCTATGTCATAAACATATTGTCGCAACCCAAAGATATTGATGCTTCGCTTTCCGGCAAAGTCGGTGCTTTGTCTGATCTGCTTTTATACGAGACCCGCTTTGAACGAGAGGGGCAAACTTGGCATCGGTTGCGTGCAGGATTTTTCGAGTCGCGTGATGCAGCAGATGCTGCAAAACGGGGTTTGCTCAAAGAATATCCAGAAGCTTGGGTGGTCAAGGTCACGGCGCAAGAGCGCGAACAGGGCGTGGCTTCGCGCCTTGCTGGGAGCGGTGGTCAGCCTATCACAGCAACACCCGTCACGGCCGCAGCACCTTTGTCAGAGGCCGACACAGTCGCTGCAGCGAAAGCAGAGCTTGACGCCGAAACGGCCTTGAAAGCCGGCGAGAATGACCGTGCGATTCAGCTGTTAACACGCGCATTGTCTTATCCCGAAAACGAACGGACGCCGCGCGCTCTTGAACTGCTTGGTCTTGCGCGCGAGCGCAAAAATCAGTCAGCGCAGGCGCGTGCTGAATATGAAGAATATTTACGGCGTTACCCAAGTGGCGAGGCTTCTGAACGGGTCAAGCAAAGACTGTCTGCGCTCACCTCAACAGGAACATCGTCCGATGGCCCCGTGCTTCGCGCGGCATCAGGCAATGTTGAAGCCAAAGCCAATGCTTGGCATTGGGGCGCGCGTGGAAGTTTTTCGCAATTTTATTTCCGCGACCAAAGCACAAGCAAATTTGTCACGACCAATCCGCTAGATCCCAATGATCCCAATTTTGATCCTGTGATTGACAATGCTGTTAATCTCAATCAACTTTTGTCCAACGCCGATATCACGATCACGGGGGGTAATGATCGCACCCAAATTCTTGCGCGGGCTTCGGGTTCTTATACGAAGAGCTTTCGTGACAAGACACGTATTGTCGATCCGCGCACGGGGGCAGTTTCATTCCGGAGTGGGGACGTAAAGACGTTGAGCGCGGCCTATATTGATGGCTTCGATGAAAATACTGGAATCTCAGCACGTGTCGGGCGTCAAACCCGCAATGGTTCCGGCGTGCTTGGACGTTTTGACGGCGGCCTGATCGGCTGGCAAGTGAAGCCAAAGCTGAAGTTCAATTTGGTCGCCGGAACGCCTGTTCTTCGGTCAAGGGATCTGTTTATACGGTCTGATCGGTCTTTCTACGGCGCAAGCGTTGATATCGGCGGAAAAAAGAACAGTTTGCAAACGACGCTCTATTGGTATGATGAGCGCGCGCGCGGTCTGATTGATCGTCAAGCCGTTGGGGCAGAGGTCCGTTATAACAAGGGCGGATTTAATACCTATTCTATCATTGATTATGATGTTCATTTTTCTAAGGTCAACCTTGGTCTTTTGACCCTCAACTATTCTATGAAAGATCAATCCAGCATCAGCTTAACGGCTGATTATCGGCAATCTCCGTTGCTCAACACATGGAATGTATTGAATGGCTTGTTCGGTCAAACATTGCCGGGTGGAACCGCACCGGTTGACGATTTGAACGATTTGCGTGGCCCTTTTACAAATGGTCAAATCTATGATCTGGCTGTGGACAATACGATTGTTTCGAAATCCCTTACCGCTTCATATTCCCGCCCGTTGACGAAGAAACTCCAAACCAACCTTGATTTCACGGTAACCAATACAGGTGGATCACCAGGGTCAACGCTTGTGTTCCCGGGGTCCACATTGATTGCGCCGACGCTGGGCATTGGATCGGAATATTATTACGGCGCTCAGCTTGTCGGGAGCGGAATGGTTTTTAAAAATGATATTTATATTCTTGGAGCGCGGTTCGCAGACACGCAGCGCTCAAGAACCTATACTGCCGATATAAATGCCCGCATTCCCATCACAAGCAAGTTGAGGATCAGTCCGCGCGCCCGCTACGGCTATCGGAGCGAGAAATTTACGGCAGGTAATTTCAAACAATTGCAGCCCACATTTCGGCTGAATTACTATCCGATCAAACAGTCTGAAATAGAAGTGGAAATTGGGGGCAACTTCACAAGCCAGAAGCAAATGACAGGCACAACGGTGAACAGCAGTTCAGAGCGTGGGCTGTTTCTCAGCCTAGGCTACCGACTCGATTTTTAACAAGATCGAGGACTCTGAAACTTGCATTTTCTTGCCAATCCAACACGGTTTTTACGTCTCGCCAGACCACTGACACAGGGGTTGATGACGATCGGACTGGCGATGCTCATATACGGATGTTTTGCGGGGTTGACGCAATCACCACAAGACTATCTGCAAGGGGAAACGGTGCGCATCATGTATGTTCACGTGCCAACAGCCTGGCTCGGCATGGCGGGATGGAGCGGTATCGCGATAGCGAGCATCGTCCATATTGTCTGGCGACACCCGCTAGCGGCTATCGCGGCACACGCAATTGCGGTGCCCGGCGCTGTTTTTACTTTGCTCTGTTTGGTGACTGGATCAATCTGGGGGCGTCCAACATGGGGCACATGGTGGGAATGGGACGGCCGCATGACATCGATGCTTGTGCTGTTATTCCTCTACATCGGCTATATTGCCCTCGCAAATGCTGAACGGAGCAGTGGAAATGGTAATGGGAAAACCACGGCGATTTTTGGCATTGTCGGCGCGGTCAATATTCCGATCATTCACGGCTCTGTGATATGGTGGAAATCGCTCCATCAGGCGCCGAGTATTACCATGAATGGTTCTGCGATTGCTGCGGAAATCCTCTGGCCACTTGGGTTTACGATGGTTGGCTTCACATGCCTTTTCGCCGCAATTGTATTGATGCGTATGCGCGCAGCTCTGGCCAGTACTAAATTGGAGGCGCGTATGCGTCGCCGGGCAGCAGAGCCCGCTCTATGACACATTGGCATTTCATCATGGCTGCCTATGGCGTAACAAGTGTGGGGACTTTTGGACTCTTATCTGTGAGCCTGATGTCGATGATGAGGATGGAAAAAGCCATCTTGTCGCTGGAGCAATGATTTGAAAGCCAAACATCAAAGACTTTCGCTCGCGTTGGCGGCCTTGGTTGTTGTCATCGGCGCAGGGCTGCTGGCCGTGTCTGCACTTAAAGACAAGGCGGCATATTTTTACTCGCCTGCCGATCTCAAACGGGAACATGTCGAGATTGGCCATGCGTTCCGGCTTGGAGGCATGGTCGCCGACAAATCAATCCAGCGTGAAAGCGGAGGGACGCTGGTGCGTTTCACGGTGGTTGACGGCGCGGACCAAGTGCCTGTGGTATTTCGGGGGATCACACCTGACCTTTTCAAGGAGCGCTCAGGCGTTATCGCTGAAGGCAGTTTGAACGCCAAAGGGCAGTTTATTGCCACTAACCTTCTTGCCAAACATGATGAGAAATATATGCCACCTAAATTATCTGGAAAACTGCAAAAGACTGACGCGGTGAAACAGTGATTGCAGAAGCGGGCCTAGCAGCTCTTTGGCTGGCTGCAGCGATGGCGCTGTTGCAATTTGCGCTTGGTGCACTTGGGCTAACGCAGCGTCATGAAGCCGTAAAGTCTGCGGTTGCGCCTGTTGCCGTTGCCCACGCTCTGTTAACCGGGATGGCCTTCATCTGCCTGGTGACGCTCTTTTTGCGTTCGGACATGTCGGTGTTACTGGTCGCGACGAGTAGCCATTCGGCCAAGCCCTGGCTTTACAAGCTCGCTGGAACCTGGGGTAACCATGAAGGCTCGATGCTGCTCTGGGTGACAATTCTTGGGATTGGTGGGGCGACGGTTGCGCTGTTTGAACGCGTGCTCAACAAGCGGACAAAGACAGCAACGCTCGCATCACAGGGTGCGATTTCGCTTGGATTTTATGCATTCTTGCTGTTTTCGTCGAACCCTTTCGCGCGGCTGAACCCTGTTCCAGCTGATGGGCAAGGCCTAAACCCTTTGTTGCAAGACCCCGGTCTCGCCTTCCATCCGCCAACGCTCTATATGGGCTATGTCGGCATGTCGGTGGCATTTTCATTCGCAGTCGGCGCGCTCATCACGCGCGATGTTGGTCCTGCATTTGCCCGCGCCATGCGCCCATGGATTTTGGGGGCTTGGATATTTCTGACAATGGGCATTACGGCTGGCAGCTACTGGGCCTATTATGAATTGGGTTGGGGCGGCTGGTGGTTCTGGGATCCCGTCGAAAATGCCTCACTTATGCCGTGGCTTGCCGCGACGGCGCTCTTACACTCTGTTACTGTGCTGGCAACGCGCGACGGACTGCGCGCTTGGACAATCATGCTCTCTGTTGTCGCATTTTCAATGTCGATGATTGGAACTTTTTTGGTGCGTTCGGGGATATTAACAAGTGTGCACAGCTTCGCAGTCGATCCGACACGTGGGGGTTTCATCTTGTTGCTTTTGGCGCTTTATATTGGCGGTGCGATGGCGCTTTTCGCGCTCAGAATTGGAACGGTCCGCGAGGGCACTCAGTTTGATGTCGTCAGTCGTGAAGGTGCCCTGGTTTTCAACAATCTATTGCTGTCAGTCATCTTGGTGATTGTCCTTGTTGGCACGCTATATCCGTTGGTTCTCGAAGCGCTCACGGGTACAAAATTGTCGGTTGGTGCACCGTATTTCAATGCGACGGCCGGTCCGGTGGCATTGCTGTTGGTGTGCGGCATGTCGGCAGGTCCGTTGATGCGGTGGCGCCGTGACAATCCAAAGCTGGTGATAGAACGGCTAGCAATTCCCGTGCTGGTGCTTGGTGCAGCGACGCTGCTTATTGCTTTGTTTGCTGGGTCAATCGGAATTTTGCCGATGCTTGGGCTCATCGTTGCAGCAGGCGTGGCTGCAGCAAGTGTCGCGCCCCTCTGGAAACGAAATCTCAAGCGCACGCCGCTCTTTACCTATGGCATGGTGGTTGCGCATTTGGGCTGTGCGGTCAGCCTTGCTGGGATGGCAGCGGATAGCGCTTTTACCAAAGAAAGCCTGTTAGCGATGCAAATTGGCCAGACTGGACAGGTTGGCCCTTATTCAGTCACGCTCAAAGGCGTCAGTGAAATACCGGGGCCGAACTGGTCTGCGCTCGATGCTGAATTGGTTGTTCAACGGGGAACCGGGACACCGTTCACGGTCCATCCGCAGTCGCGCACATTTAAAGATCCGCCCATGGAAACTAGTGAGTCAGCAATCACTACGGCACTCGATGGCCAGCTTTATCTGGTTGTCGGCGCGCCGACCGACGCCATCAGTTTTCCAATTCGGATGTGGTGGAAGCCGTTCGTGACGCTGATATGGCTTGGTGGCATAATGATTGCGTTTGGCGGCATATTGTCATTGTTTGGAAGGGTAGATCGCGATCTGTTCGGCTTTATAAAATTATTGCGGCGCAAAAAGGCGGCGATATGAGGCGGTTCTGGCTCTGGGCGCCCTTCGCGCTTTTCGCTGCACTTTTCGGTGTCTTCGCGACGGGCCTCATCAGCCCGACAGACCGCTATGTCGCCTCAGGCATGGTGGGCCGATCCATGCCGCAATTCGCGCTTGATGGTGCGCTTGTCCCTGGTGAACGGCTCGATGATCGTTACTTTGTCGATGGAAAACCCCGATTGCTCAACGTTTTTGCCAGTTGGTGTATCCCCTGTGTCGCCGAAGTCCCTGTCCTTATTGAGATGAAAAACCAGGGTATTGAAATCACCGGTATTGCCATCCACGATAAGGTTGAGGACATTCAAAAATTCTTGGTCGATAATGGCAATCCATATTCCCGGATTGGTATGGATGCGAATAGCCGCGCGCAAATTTCTTTTGGTTCTGCAGGGGTTCCGGAAACCTTTGTCGTCGATGGTAAAGGCGTCATCCGTTATCAACACATCGGGGTGGTGACACCAAATGATGTGCCGATCATCCTCGCTAAACTGAGGGGAGCGCAGTGATGAAAAAACTTCTGCTTGCGTTCACCATTTTAGTCATGATGCCCAGCGGTTTGTTGGCGCAAAGTGGGTACAATAATGTGCAGCTTTCGGACCCCAAACAAGAACGCGCCGCCAAAGCGCTGATGGAGACGATCCGCTGTGTCGTTTGTCAGGGGCAATCGATCGCTGACAGCAATGCGACGCTGGCCGCAGATATGCGCGGATTGATCCGCGAACGGATTGCGAAAGGTGAAGACCCTGAAGCGATCCGTGCTTGGTTGATCGAAAACTATGGCGATTGGGTTAGTTTTAAGCCGCAAATCGGGGGGCGTTCAGCACCATTATGGCTGTTACCTCTGCTCGCGCTACTGATCGGTGCATATTTGATGCGTGGTCGTTTCAAAAGGAAGGCGCGCTGATGGGCTGGATTTTTCCAATCATGTTTACGGCTATGACGCTCGGCGGATTGAAGTTGAGTGGACGGCTGAACCGAACGGCCTTTGAACTCGCTATCGTCGCGGGATTGATCGGGCTTGCCGGCTATGCATGGCAAGGTGCGCCTTCACTGGGTGGATCACCGATTCTATCTGCACCTAATAATTGATCTGGAAGGAGTGTCGACATGAACTACGACAGGGTCTTTTCTCAAGCCATTGACCGCCTTCATGAAGAGGGGCGTTACCGCGTCTTTATCGACATATTGCGCAACAAGGGAAATTTTCCAAACGCGCGCTGTTTTGCGGGACATAATGGACCAAAACCGATTACAGTTTGGTGCTCCAATGACTATCTCGCCATGGGCCAGCACCCCAAGGTGGTCGCGGCTATGGAAGAAGCCCTGCATGACGTTGGTGCAGGGTCCGGAGGAACGCGCAACATTGGCGGTAACACGCATTATCATGTTGATCTGGAGGGTGAACTCGCCGACCTACATGATAAGGAAGGAGCATTGCTCTTTACCAGCGGCTATATTTCAAACGAAGCGACGTTGGCGACTCTTGGTAAAATTTTGCCGGACTGCATCATTTTTTCCGATGAACTGAACCACGCGTCAATGATTGCGGGCATCCGTAATTCGGGATGCGAGAAACGCATATGGCGACACAATGACCTTGTGCATCTAGAAGAACTGCTCGCGGCTGAAGATATCGAATCGCCTAAGCTGATCGTGTTTGAAAGCGTTTATTCCATGGACGGTGACGTCGCCGATATCGCGCGCATTTGTGATCTGGCGGATCGCTACAAAGCCCTCACTTATTGTGATGAGGTGCATGCCGTCGGCATGTATGGACCGCGCGGCGGTGGCATCACGGATCGGGAGGCATTGGCGGGCCGGGTGACGATCATTGAGGGCACATTGGGTAAAGCTTTTGGCGTCATGGGCGGCTATATTGCGGCGGACAAGATGATCGTCGATGTCATCCGCAGCTATGCGCCAGGCTTTATCTTCACGACTTCGCTCTCACCCGTGCTGGTTGCCGGGGTGCTTGCAAGCGTCCGACACCTAAAAGCCTCAAGCATCGAACGCGATGCGCAACACGCCTCTGCGGCTTTCTTAAAGCAAAGCTTTACGGATGCTGGCTTGCCAGTAATGCCGACAACCACGCATATTGTCCCTTTGATGATTGGTGATCCGGTTAAAGCCAAAAGGATCAGTGATACGCTGCTGGCAGAATATGGAATATATGTGCAACCGATCAACTATCCCACCGTGCCCAGAGGGACGGAGCGGCTGCGTTTCACGCCTGGACCTGCGCATACCGAAGCGATGATCATCGAACTTACACGAGCGTTGGTTGAAATCTGGAGCCGGATGGAAATGCGATTGGCGGCATAAGATGGATTGAGCGCTTGGCGATGCGAAGGCACTCTGTTTTGGCAGGTTGGGTTTTGGAAGGTTAGGCGCGGCCCCTGCGCTAAGACGATCAGCCGCTCCACCTTCAACACACAATTTACTTACCCAGCGTCGATTTTCCAACCCCTAAATCCGACGCGAAACGCCCACGCGGCAGCCCGCTGGTCAGCGCAATACGAATCGCTTTCTGATTAACCTCTTCTGATGTTTGATCATCTCTTTGGTCTTCTTATGCGCACTCTAAACGCTCAGGTGACCGACCAAAAACCGTTATATGTCCGGATATAAGCTGCGGCGGAGCTGCGTCCGTCGTTTAATCAGTATATTGACAACTACATATCATTGTCTATTGTGAACGTTCACAATACCTAACAATTGTCCGAATCGAAGACAATGTGGGGATAGTAGGGAGAGGTAAATGAACGTTAGCAGCACCCGTCAGCGGATATCGCTCAACTTTGGCGTATCGGCTTTGGCTTTGATGTGTTTATCATCCGCAGCTTTTGCGCAACAAGCGCCTCAAGAGGCTGCGGTGAGTGAAGGAGACGAAATTATCGTCACCGGCATTCGCGCCAGCCTTCGTGACTCGGCAGAAATCAAACGCGAAGCCCTGGGTGTGGTTGATGCCATCTCCGCAGAAGATATTGGTAAATTCCCTGACACGAACCTTGCGGAATCGTTGCAGCGTATCACGGGTGTGTCGATTGACCGCAACAGCGGTGAAGGTTCGACCGTAACAGTTCGCGGTTTCGGTCCGGACTTCAACCTCGTCCTTCTAAATGGCCGCCAAATGCCGGCCTCTAGCCTTGGCAGCGGCGTGCCCGCGTCGCGTAGCTTCGACTTTGGCAACCTCGCGTCAGAAGGCGTCGCAGGCGTTGAAGTTTACAAGTCAGGGCGCGCCAACTTGCCCACGGGCGGTATCGGCTCCGTCATCAACATCAAGACGCCGCGTCCGCTTGATCGCCCTGGTTTCCGTGGCAGTTTTGGCGCTAAGGCAGTATTAGACACCTCATCCTTTGGAGGGACTGAGATCACTCCCGAAGTATCGGGGATCATCAGCGATACCTTTGCTGACGGGAAAATCGGCATTCTTGCCAGTGGCTCCTACCAGCGTCGCAAATCGAGCCAAGCGCAGTTCAACGCAGGCTGGCGCGAAGGCTATATCGGGTCGGAAAACAACTGGGGGTCTCTGGCCCAGCCGGGTGATCCACGTTTCGCGAATATTACCAACCGTCCTGGCCCGAATGATACATATCAAGTGACCCAGAATGCTGGCTATGACTTCACCGACAGTGATCGTGAACGGATCAATGGTCAGCTCGTTATCCAAGTGAAGCCAACGGACAACCTTACGGCGGTCGTTGACTATACATACTCGCAGAACACGATTGATGCCCGCACCAGCAGCATCGGCGTGTGGTTCAATCACGACCAAACGACAAGCAGTTGGACTGCTGGTCCGGCTGCCGGCCCCAACTTCTATTCGGAAGTTTTCGGGCCCGGTAAGGATCTTGCCATAACCGGCGCAGTGGCGGCCAATCGCTCTGTGAACAAATCGATTGGCGGCAACATCCAATGGGACGGACCGGGCGCGCTGCGTCTAACGCTTGACGCCCATCACTCCACTGCGGAAAGCAAGCCAACGTCCCCCTATGGCAGCAATATTGCCGTGGGCAGCGCCATTTTTGGCGTCCGGTCCCAGTCGGTTGATTTCACACATGGCGTACCGGTCATTTCAGTGACCATGTATCCCGGATCCGAAATCAATGCGGGCAATATCAGGCCAGCAGGCAACGCCTTCCGCAACGCCTATATGCGTGATGAAATCAACGAGATATCGGCGAAGGGCAGCTACGAATTCGACGCTTCTTTCATCAAGAGCCTCGATTTTGGTGTGACTCTGACTGAAAATAAAGTCCGCTCGGCCTTTGGTAATCTGCAGAACGATACCTGGGGCGGTACGCTCTCCGCCGCTGACACGCCGGACAATTTATACGCGATTGTCGGCTTGCCAAACCGCTTGGCGGGCATGGAGGGGTCTAACGGCACTGGCATCATCCCGAACTATTTCGAGGTGAACACGCCTGCGCTGATCGACTTGCTTGAGAGCAGGATTAATATTTGCAGTGGCAGCGGGGACGCGTTGCCAGGCACATGTCTTGCGAAATTTACAGTTGATCGCCGCGTCCGTGAAAGAACGATTGCACCCTATATTCAGTCATCGCATGAATTCGATATCGGCGGCAATGCGGGACATCTGCGGCTTGGCTTGCGCTATGAAAAGACCAAGATCGATTCTTCGGCGCTGGTGCCGATCCCGGTCAGAACGGTTTGGACTGGTGGTAACGAGACTGCGATCGTCTATGGATCAGCTTCGGATTTCGTGGCGCTGAAGGGTCAGTATGAAAACTGGTTGCCGGCAATCGATTTCGATATGGAGCCAATCAACAACGTTAAGTTTCGCGCATCCTACAGCCACACCATCACGCGGCCAGATTATGCGAGCCTTCAAGGCGGCACGACGCTTGTCTCACCCATCCGCATCGGCGGAAGCACAGGGGCGATCGGCAATCCAGATCTTCTGCCTTATAAATCCAAGAATGTCGACCTGTCGGCAGAGTGGTATTATAATGAAGAAAGTTACGTGTCTGTCGGTTTCTTCCATAAAGAGGTCGCCAATTTCATCAACAACAATACGGTCAACCTGCCTGCATTCGGCCTGACCAATGCTGCGGCAGGACCACGCGCGGCGGCAGCACGAACAGCGCTTGGGGCCGCAGCGTCGCCAGCGGCCATACTCGCCTATATTGCTGCCAACTTCCCAACGACAATTGATCCAGCGACGGGGGGTGTCATTGGCCAGTCAACCGATCCGCTTGTCAACTTCGTGATCACCCAACCCGTGAACAGCGACCAGAAAGCCAATCTTCACGGCTGGGAATTCGCACTACAGCACAGGCTCTGGGAGACCGGTCTTGGCGTGATCCTGAACTACACAGTGGTCAAGAGCGACACGAAGTACGACAACACATTGGGCTATAGGACCTCTCAGTTTGCCGTAAACGGCGTGAGCAACAGTGCCAACGCAGTGCTTTATTATGACAAAAATGGTTTCCAAGCGCGTATCGCTTACAATTGGCGTGATGAATTTTTGTCAGGCTATGACTTCGACCCTTATTATGTTGAAGCTTTCGGCCAGTTCGACGTGAGCGCGAGCTATGAATTCAAAAAAGGGCTGACGGCTTTTGTCGAAGGCATCAACATTACCAACGCCGACCGTCGCGGTCATCGGCGCAACGATCAAACCGTATTCTTTGCGGGGCCAGGTTATGCGCGCTATGCTGCAGGCGTTCGGTTCTCTTTCTAATCAAAGAGACCGAATATCTCTTGGTAAGTTAAGGAAAGGGCATCCCATTTCAATGGGGTGCTCTTTTCGTTTTGATGCTACCCAATGAATGGTCATTGGTTGTGAGAGGTGAGGCGGTAATGGGTCGGGCGGTGAGAGAAGTCGTTGTGGTTGGTGGCGGAACTGCTGGCTGGCTGGCGGCATCTTTGATCGCCGCGCGGGTCAATAAAACGGCTTCGGATCCGATCCGCGTGACCTTGATTGAATCTCCCGATGTCGCCACAATTGGCGTTGGTGAGGGGACGTGGCCTACCATGCGGCGGACGCTTGAAAGCATAGGCCTTAGCGAACGCGAATTTCTTGTCGCGTGCGACGCCAGTTTTAAGCAGGGTTCGCGCTTTGATGGTTGGGTGAACGGCAAGCCAGATGACAGTTACCTTCATCCATTCGCCCCGCCGATCATAGGGTCGGGCAATGCGCTGCTTGCCGCGTGGACTGAATCTGATGCGCACAAGAGCTTTGCTGCTGCTGTATCATCTCAGGATAGAATATGTGCGCTCGGTCTTGCACCCAAGCAGGAAAATATGCCGGATTATGCTGGCGCGCTAAATTACGGATATCATCTTGATGCGGTTAAATTTGCAGGCTTGCTTCAACGCCATGCCACAAACATGCTTGGCGTCCGGCATGTCCGTGATCATGTGATCGCGGTTGAAAGTGCTGAAAACGGAGACATAGCAGCGGTAACGACGCGGGAAAATGGCAGCGTGAAGGGCGATCTCTTCATCGATAGCAGTGGCCATGCTGCTTTGCTGCTTGGCGGGCATTACGGTGTTGAGTTTGTCGACTGTAGTTCAGTCCTGTTCAATGACCGTGCGCTTGCAGTGCAGGTGGCAGTGGACCCTGACAGTGCCATTGCTTCGCAGACTGTTTCCACAGCGCATAGCGCGGGTTGGATTTGGGACATTGGCTTGCCAACGCGTCGAGGGATTGGCTGCGTTTATGCGTCGCAATATCTAAGCGATGATGAGGCTGCGGCAACCTTGGACCGTTATCTGGCCAAGGCCATTCCTGGAATGAACAAATCCAGCAGCAACTATCGCCAGATCAATTTTCGTTCTGGCCACCGGGCTGAATTTTGGCACCGGAACTGCTTGGCGGTCGGACTGTCGGCGGGATTTTTGGAACCGCTGGAGGCATCGGCGATCGTCCTTGTCGAACTGTCGTTGGAGGCTCTGCTCGACGATTTTCCGGAAGACCGGGAGGTTATGGATATTCAGGCTGAGCGTTTCAACAGGCTGTTCGATTATCGCTGGAATCGGATTATTGATTTCCTGAAGCTGCATTATGTTTTGAGCAAACGTGAGGACCACTACTGGCAGGACCAGCGCGATCTGGCGACTCTTCCCCCGCAACTGAGGGACCTCCTCGCGCTTTGGAAACAGCGCGCCCCCGCGCAGCGTGATTTTAGTCATGTTGATGAAGTTTTCCCTGCAGCGAGTTACCAATATGTGCTTTACGGTATGACTCATATGACTGCGGTGTCGGACGCGATGCTTCAGCGCGACACGAATGAGGCGGTCAAGCAATCAGCCCAAGTCGAGCTGCACGCGCGGCGTTTGGCGTCAGTGTTGCCAACCAATCGTGCGCTGCTCAATGCGATCAGGCACGCCGCTGCTAAGAGTGAAAGAGCATCTTCACATGTCTAAACATGCAATATTGAATAGTGCCGACCACAACAGATTGCGCGTTCGGCCAGAACGGAGCGCAGAATTGGGCGATGCCGTGATGTGCTGCGTCACTTTCCCCGATGAGTTCCGAAATGTGCAAAACCATTATCCGATCCTGTTTCAACTGAGCCCTGACCGTGACACATTTACTGCCTTGGCCCTGTTCGGGTTTGAAAATGGCGAAAATTTATTTCTCGACGCCAAAGGGTGGAACGCACGTTATTTGCCTTTGGCGATTGATATTCAACCTTTCCTGATTGGTTTATCGGCTGACGCAGATGGCGAAAAACAAGTTCATATCGACATGGCAAGTCAAAGGGTGTCGCACGAAGATGGCGTCCGCTTATTTGATGATGCAGGCCAACCAAGCCCGTATCTGGAGGAAATCTCCGCAAAACTTGGCGCGCTTGATGTCGGCTATCAGGGGGCAGCGGATTTTTTGTCGGCTCTGCGTGACTATAATCTGTTGGAACCTTTTTCGCTCGATATTGAACTTGCCGATGCCTCAAAGAACCGTCTCGTCGGTTTTCATATCATCAATGAAGAACGGCTCCGTGCATTGGACGCATCTGAACTTGGGGCGCTCCACAGAGCGGGACATCTTTTCCCAATCTTCATGGCCCTTGCGTCACTCTCCAATTTAGGGGCGATGGCGGCCCAAAAGAATCTGCGTCTCAATGCCGACTGATCTCCCTGCTCCTATCCAAGAGGTTGTGGTCGCAGATAAGGCTGCGTTGGACACATTGTTGCAGGGAGCGAAGGAGCCGTTCGTTGTGCGCGGGCTAGTTGCCGACTGGCCATTGGTGGTCGCAGGTCTATCATCAGGGCGGGAAGCACGCGATTATCTGTTGGCGCGACAAAAGGATCGTCCCTTCACTGTTTCCATTGGACCTTCTGAGGCGAGGGGACGGATATTTTACGATGATAATATGGCGGTCAATATCCGTTCGGGCCGAACGTCACTGCGTGAAATCTTTGGTCAGATTGACGCCAGTGAAACGCACCCCGCACAGCCAATTGTCTATTGCGGGTCGATTGATATGCACGCCTATTTTGAAGGCTTGCATGAAGCCAATCATGTTGCTTTAGGCGACCGCAACTGCATTGCGAGCATTTGGATGGGAACCCCCTCTCGTATCGCGGCGCATAATGATTTCCCTGACAACCTTGCCTGTGTCGCGGTTGGGCGGCGACGCTTTACGCTGTTTCCTCCCGATCAGTTTCGGAATCTTTATTTGGGGCCTGTCGACAACACACCGGCGGGCCGCGCGATCAGCATGGTTGATTTTCATCAACCGGATTTTGAAGCCTATCCCCGTTTTCGTGATGCTTTGGCGAAGGCGCAAATCGCGGAACTGGCGCCGGGAGATGCTATTTTCATTCCTTCAATGTGGTGGCATCATGTCGAAGGGCTCGACCCTTTCAATGTGCTCATCAATTATTGGTGGCGGGAAACGCCGCGCTATCTGGGTCAACCACAAGATGCGCTGAACCACGCGATGATGGCGATCCGCGACTTGCCCGAGCAAGAGAAGCATATTTGGCGCGATCTGTTCGATCATTTCGTCTTTGCCAATAATGCAGATGTGACAGAGCATATTCCAGAAGCAGCGCGCGGCATACTCGGACCGATGACCGTTGAAAATGCAACGAAAATCCGCAGTTTCCTTTTGAAGGCACTCAACCAATGACCCAGAACCAACACCCTTCCAACGGGCAACGACTGCGCCGCGTGATCATCGCGGGCGGCGGCACCGCAGGCTGGATGGCGGCCGCGGCACTGGCCAAAACGATGGGCGATACGATTGATATCACGTTGGTTGAATCCGACATGATCGGCACCATTGGCGTTGGCGAATCCACCATACCGCCACTGGTTACCTACAACCGGCTGCTCGGGATAAACGAAGCCGATTTCATGCGTGCTACGCAAGCGACGTTCAAACTGGGCATTTCATTTGAGAATTGGAAAAATGTGGGCGACACATATTTTCATTCGTTCGGGACGACAGGCAAGGACCACTGGACCAGCGGGTTTCAGCATTTCTGGCTGGCTGGGCTGAAGCGCGGGCACATGCAGTCTTACGACGACTACTGCCTGGAGTTGAAAGCTGCTTATCAAAGCCGGTTTGCGCACTTGCCCGATGAAGTGATGAACTATGCCTATCAACTTGATTCCAGCCTTTATGCAAAGTTCTTGCGATCAATGGCGGAAGAACACGGTACGCAGCGCGTCGAAGGTAAAATTGCAGAGGTCGAATTAAACGCACAAAGTGGGATGATTGCCGCGCTGGTGCTCGAATCGGGCGTTCGGGTGGAAGGTGATCTGTTCCTCGATTGTACTGGCTTCAAAGCGCTGCTGATCGAAGAAGCGCTGCATACAGGATATGACGACTGGTCGCACTATCTGCCTTGCGATGCCGCCATTGCGATCCAAACGGCGTCTGTGGAACCTCCGGTCCCCTATACGCGCGCTATTGCCCATGATGCCGGATGGCGCTGGCGGATTCCTTTACAGCACCGCACGGGCAACGGCTTGGTCTATTGCAGTCGCTACCTTGAACGCGATGCCGCGCTTGATCGTTTGTTGACTTCGATTGAAGGTGAAACGCTAACGCAGCCCAACTTTATTCGCTTTCAAACCGGTGCGCGGCGCAAGCAATGGCACAAAAACTGCGTTGCTATTGGTCTGTCAGGTGGTTTTATGGAACCGCTTGAATCAACCAGCATCCATTTGATCCAACGCTCAATCTTGCGCTTGCTGCGGATGATGCCAGACCGTGAGATCAGCCAGCGCGATGTTGATGAATTTAACGAGCAGGCGGATCAGGATATGGTGCAGATCAGGGATTTTCTGATCCTGCATTATCATGCGACAGAAAGGCGAGACAGCCCGTTTTGGCGCTATTGCGGCACGATGCCGATCCCCGACAGCCTCAAGCAAAAGGTTGAATTGTTCAGAGAGACGGGGCGTGTTTTCCGCCGTAATGAGGAGCTGTTCGCCGAAAATAGCTGGGTTCAAGTGATGATGGGCCAAGGGATCATGCCGCAGTCCTATCACCCGATCACCAACAAGATGAGTGATGACGAGCTTGACCACTTCTTTAAGGTGATACGGCAAAATGTTGATAAGACCGTTGCCGCGCTGCCTTCTCATCACGCTTATGTTGCACAATATTGCGGCGCTGAACGATGAGGATAATGGCGGCAGCTTTGCTCGCTTTAGCGGTAGCGGGCCCAATTCACGCGGAGGAACCTGCGGTATCAAGCGGCGGTTGGTCACTTGTTTGGAACGATGAATTCAACGGCAAGGATATCGATTCAACCAAATGGGGCCACGAAGTGGATTGCTGGGGCGGCGGCAATGACGAACGGCAATGTTATACCAATAAGCCTTCAAACGCCTCTGTCGCCAATGGTGTGCTGACCATCACGGCACGGAAAGAATTAACCCGCGGACCACCTTTGCCGTTTGGTCAGCGTAAAATGCCAAAAGACTCTCAGATATTCGTGTCAAAACCATATAGTTCGGCGCGGCTCACCAGCGCTGGACTTGCCGATTGGCGCTATGGCCGGATCGCGATACGCGCGAAATTACCCGAAGGGCAGGGGACATGGCCTGCGATCTGGATGCTGCCCAGCGAAAATCACTACGGTGCTTGGGCAGCGTCTGGGGAAATCGATATCATGGAGGCCGTCAACCTAGGCACGCCGTGTAAAAAATGTGCAGGCGGAGGGGAAAATCATATTCTGGGTACGCTCCATTTTGGCGGTGAATGGCCAAAAAATACCCTTGCCAGCCACGAGACTGAATTGTCACCTACGCCAGACGGATTTCATGTTTTTGAAATTTTGTGGACAAAAAACCAGATAGCATGGGCTGTGGATGGCAAAGCTTATGCCACAGCGTCGGCGAACTCCTGGTTTTCAGGAAAAGAGGGACAGAGCCCAGCGGGTGCGCCTTTCGACCGCGCGTTCCATCTGATCCTCAATCTTGCCATTGGCGGAAAATTGCCTGAAGGACGCAATCTGAAGGGTGTTTCTGACACGGCACTTCCCGCGCGATTTCAGATTGATTGGGTTCGCGTCTATCAATGCGACGCCGTCCGCAACGGTGCTGAAACTTGTGCGTCGTGACGCTGATCAGGCCAATCCATGGCTTGTTGAAGTGGAACCTTTTGGTTAGGCCACAAAAGCAACGATCAGGGTGGGAATAAACGAATGGCGCGACGCCGCTTGTCAGTAACAATTCGCCACGTGGCGGCTGAAGCTGGAGTATCGCTACAAACGGTAAGCCGCGTGATCAACAACGAACCCAATGTTCGTGACGCGGTTATTCTGCGCGTCAAGGAAGCCATTGAAAAGCTTGGCTATGTGCCTTCGATTGCCGCGCAGCGCATGGCAGGTTCGCGCTCATATTTAATCCTCGCGCTCAACGACCGGGACCGGACTATTGAAGATTGGCGTTCGCGCCAAGGCACCGATTGGGTCGATCAGATGCTGCTTGGTGGCATGCTCAAATGCGCTGAGCATGGTTACAGGCTGATCATAGAGTTGGTCGATACCCATAGCGATCATGTCGAACGAGAAATTATGGCGGTACTGGCTGCAGTGCAACCAGACGGTGTGATTTTGACACCGCCACACTCTGACAATCCCACCATCACGGGGCTTCTTGCGCGGCAGGGCATCAGCTTTGCGCGGATCGGTTCTTTTGAGACGGGACCAGGTATAGCGCTTACAATGGGCGATGAAGGCGCTGCATGTGACGCCACCGAGCGATTGATAGCCTTGGGCCATCGCCGCATTGGGCTTATTGGCGGGTTGCATGAATATGGTTTAAGTGCTGCGCGATTGGCCGGCTGGCAATCGGCAATGGCGGCGGCTGGGTTGGAAATTGAGGCGCTCTTTGAACAAGGCGATTTCAGCTTTGCATCAGGAGAGCGCGCTGCTGAAACGCTTTTGGCGCTAAAAGATCCGCCGACCGCAATCATCGCAAGCAATGATCAGATGGCGCTGGCGGCGCTGGAAGTGGCACGCCGCAGGGGTTTCGTGGTGCCTGATGACCTTTCCCTTGTCAGCTTTGACAACACACCCGTCGTGCGTTTCACCCACCCGCCGCTTACCGCCATTGATCAACCGATTGCCGAGACGACATCGCGCGCTGTTGAACAAATCATCAAAACGCACGGTGACAAGGATGTGAGCGATGCCCCGATCGTGGTCAAGGCCGGGTGGGTCGAACGCGGATCAACAGCGCCGCCGCCGTCATCTCGCTCCAAATGACGGCGTCTTCCCAGTCGTCAAATAGCGCTATTTCGCCTCAATCCTATCGGTTCTTAGCGCTCTATGCGCTCGCTTGGGCAGGTGGGGCGGTCGCCTATGTTCCCTTCCTCACCATATTGCTGCCTGTGCGTGTTACCGCACTCACAGGCGCCGATGATATCAGCTGGCTTGCTTATGCAACATTCTTCGGCGCTGTCACGGCGAGTGTCTCCAATATTGCCTTTGGTTGGGCAAGCGATCTCACGCAAACACGCCGTCCATGGGTATTGGCGGGCTTAAGTGTGACCATCATCATGTTTGCGGTTATCGCGGTGGTTGATGATCCTGTTTCTCTGATAGGTGCAATATTGCTGTGGCAGGTTGGCCTTAACATGATGTTGGCACCCCTTGCGGCGTGGGCAGGAGACCGCGTGCCCAATGCGCAAAAGGGGATATTGGGCGGTTTGACCGCACTTGCGCCTGCGGTTGGGGCCGTCGCTGGAATTATTGTGACAATGCCCGGCCTTGCAGGGGCTACAGGGCGGCTTGCCGTCGTTGCCACTATGGTTTGCGCACTCATCTTGCCAGTCGTGCTCGCTGGCGGTCAAAGTGGCACCACCGTCACAGGGGATGATGCGGGCTTATCCCATAAGGTCGTTCAGGTCACGCTCGGAAGGGTCATGGTCGTATTGTGGTTAGCACGCCTTGCGATCCAGGTCGCTGAGGCTGCCCTTTTTGCATATCTGCTCTTCTATTTCCGTTCGCTTGACCCGAATTTTCGGGATGCAGATGTCGCGCGCATTTTTGGAGGTGTATTGATCGTTACAGTGCCCATCGCTTTGCTCTCTGGGCGTTGGATGGATCGCAGTCACCGGCCTGTGCTGGCGCTGCTTATCTGTGCAATCATTGCTGCCGTTGGCCTCGCGTTGATGGCTGTTGCTGCGCAACTGGGGGTCGCATTGGCGGGTTACATCATATTTGGAATGGGATCAGCCGTATTTCTGGCCTTACATTCAGGACAAACCCTGCGGGTCCTCTATCACTCGGAACGACGAGGGCGAAGTCTTGGTGTCTTCAACCTCACCAATACCATACCGTCACTCATCGTGCCGTGGCTTACCCTGTTGATTGTTCCAAACTTTGGTTTTGCGCCGTTAATTTGGCTATTGGCGACATTATCCTTTGCCGCAGCGTTGCTCCTGACGACGATTGTGCGTCAGCGTTAGCCCTTGCAAACACAAGATCAACATGGCAACTATAAAAATTGATAACGTTCACAATATGGGATGAGGAAATGCGAGTCTTCAAAAAGACTTTGATTCTGACGAGCGCGGCTCTGTTGGGTTCAACAGCCTGTAGTGCGCAAAATTTGGAAATTGCGGCACAGGATCCAAGTGCGATTGCTGACCCAAAAAACTGGCCCAAAGCCAACAGTCCGCAAACCATTACGGACGCGCAAACTGAAAAACGGATCGCTGATATTATCGCGCGGATGACTGTTGAACAGAAAGTGGGCCAAGTCATTCAAGGCGACATCAGTACGATCAACCCTGAAGATTTGAAGCAATATCCGCTTGGATCGATTTTGGCGGGCGGCAATAGCGGACCCTATGGCAATGAACGGTCAACCGCAGGTGAGTGGGACCGGCTCGTGCGGGCATTTCGCGCCGCGTCAAGCCTGCCGCAAGCCAATGGCATCGCCATCCCGATGATGTTTGGCGTGGATGCGGTGCACGGCCATAACAATATTCCGGGTGCGACCTTATTTCCGCATAATATCGGGCTTGGTGCGGCGCATGATGTTGATTTGATCAGGCGCATTGGTTCCGCCACCGCCGTCGAAATTGCTGCCAGTGGTATTGAATGGACATTTGCCCCAACGCTTGCCGTACCACAAGATTATCGCTGGGGCCGGACGTATGAGGGCTATTCTGCCAATCCAAAGCAGATCGCTGCCTATGCCAATGCAATGACCATCGGATTGCAAGGTCCATTGCGAAAAGGGCAAGTGATCGCAACGAACCGCGTTGCTGCAACCGCCAAACATTTTCTAGCGGACGGCGGAACGGCAAACGGCAAGGATACGGGCGACGCCCAAATGTCTGAAGTGGAATTGGTGCGGCGCCATGCCCAGGGCTATCCTGCTGCAATCAACGCGGGCGCTCTGACCGTGATGGCAAGTTTTTCCAGCTGGAATGGTGTAAAAAATCACGGAAACCGGTCTATATTGACCGATGCACTCAAAGGAAAAATGGGCTTTCAGGGCTTGGTGGTGGGGGATTGGAATGGTCATGGCCACGTCGCGGGATGCGCGGTGACAAGTTGCCCTGCTGCACTCAATGCGGGTCTCGATATGTATATGGCCCCCGACAGTTGGAAAGGGTTATTCGATAATCTGGTCGTTCAAGTCCGCGCTGGGGACGTTCCGATGGCGCGTCTTGATGATGCCGTGCGCCGAATATTGCGGGTTAAGAATAAGCTTGGGTTGCTCGATGGCAGCCGCAAACCATCTGGCGATTATACTGCAATCGGGTCTGCTGCACATTTGGAACTTGCACGCGAAGCGGTTGCCAAATCTTTGGTGCTCTTAAAGAATGAGGGGTCAGTTCTTCCGATCCGGCCAGGGGCAAAGGTTTTGGTGGCCGGGGACGGCGCCAATAATCTTGGAAAGCAATCCGGCGGCTGGACCATCACATGGCAGGGTTTGGGATTAACTCGGGACGATTTTCCAAACGGGCGTTCAATCTGGCAAGGACTTGAAAGTGCGGTAAAGGAGGCGGGCGGTTCAGCCGCATTGTCAGCGGATGGCAGTTTTTCTGAAAAACCAGATGTTGCTATCGTCGTTTTTGGCGAAAATCCCTATGCAGAGTTTCAAGGTGATATCCCGACGCTGGATTATCAACCAAGTGCGGCGGTTGATTTGGCACTGCTCAAAAAACTCAAGCAAGCTGGAATTCCGGTGGTTTCGGTCTTTCTGTCAGGACGCCCGATGTTTACCAATCCTGAAATCAATGCCTCCGATGCTTTTGTCGCGGCTTGGCTGCCCGGCAGTCAAGGGCAAGGCGTGGCGGATGTGTTGGTCGCAGGGAAAAACGGTAAACCAAAGCGCGCCTTCACCGGCAAATTAGGGTTCGCATGGCCAGCAGATGCGCGCGCTCCGATCACTCAGCCGCTTTTCACGGCAGGATATGGCCTGCGCTATGGGAAGCAAATTGCCTTGGGTCAGCTGAGCGAAGATCCCAAAATTGATATTGCCACAGCCTTAAATGCGACAGGTTTTTTCGTCAGGGGTCGCGCGCGTTCGCCTTGGTCGATGAGTGTTAACGACGCTGGTGGTGCACGTCCGGCAGAGGCAAGCTCCGTGGCCAGTCCGCTAAACCACGTCGCCGCGCGCTCGGTGGATGTAAAGGCGCAGGAGGATGGAAAGGCATTGCGCTGGACGGGACCCGGCAGCATTGCCATATCCGGGCCTCCAGCGGATATGACTAGCTATGTCGCGTCGGCCTATGCGCTCCGGATTGACTGGCGGATCGATAGTGTGCCAACCGGCGCTGTCACATTGGCCTTTGGTGGACGCGCGGTTGATATTTCAACTGCTATAGGCGCTGCGCCGGTTGGTGCATTTTCGGATATCACCGTTCCGCTGCGCTGCTTCGCGGCGGCGGGCGTGGATATGACACGGATCGGAGATGCTTTGCAGATTAACGCAGAAACCGGCTTTTCTGTGACTCTGCTTTCTGCCACATTGGAACCTATCGGCGGTGACCGGGTCTGCCCGTCTATCGTAGCGCAATGACAACATAACGAGCAGACAGCTTTTTGGGAGAAACATAATGGCACTGGCACCGGCAGCAGTAAAACAGCCCAGCGACGGAACAGCGACGCATATTGATGCGCCTGAGTTGCGTATTTTCGTTTTTGCGCTGTTTTTCATATTTGGCGGTATCACCAGCCTAAACGATGTCATTATTCCTAAGCTCAAGGAATTATACACGCTGAACTATATGCAGGCGATGCTTGTGCAATCGGCATTTTTTGCCGCTTACTTTGTTGTTTCAATCCCTGGAGCCGCCTTGGTGAAAAAGGTTGGTTATATGCGCGGTGCGGCCATTGGGTTGCTCACGATGATGGTTGGGTGCTTGCTGTTTATTCCTGCTGCACAAAGCGCGACATTTGGCGTGTTCCTGATGGCGCTGTTCGTTTTGGCAAGCGGCATTACCATCGTGCAAGTTGTCGCGAACCCATTGATTTCTGTGCTTGGGCCAGCCGCAACGTCGCATAGCCGATTGACATTTGCGCAAGCTTTCAACTCATTGGGAACGACAATATTTCCCTATGTCGGCGCGATTATCATTCTTGGCAGCCTCGCTCAGGTCGATATCAGCACATTGTCAGGTGCGGCACTTGATGCCTACCGCGTAGCAGAATCTCAGATGGTGGTCCGTTCCTATTTCGGACTTGCTATCGCCATCTTGGTCGTTGCGATTGTGGTTTGGTTCAATCGCCATCGCTTGCCGGGGGAAACGCATGAAAGTGGTTCCGTTTTCTCAAGCCTTGGTTTGCTAAAGCGTCCGCGGTTTGGTTTTGGCGCTGCGTGCATTTTCCTTTATGTGGGCGCTGAAGTTGCGATCGGTTCGTTGATTGTCAACTATCTGATGCAACCCACTGTCATGGGCTTGGGCGAACAAGCGGCAGGCAAGTTGATTCCGCTTTATTGGGGCGGCGCGCTGATTGGTCGCTTCATTGGTTCGGCTGTGTTGCGGGTCATGAGTCCGGGCAAAGTGTTGGCGGTCGTCGCTGTCGGTGCCATCACCCTCATCCTGATCTCCGCGAACACAACAGGCGCATTATCGGGATATAGTTTGTTGGCCATCGGTCTCGTCAACTCGATCATGTTTCCGACAATTTTCAGTCTGGCCTGTGAAGGGCTGGGGAAACGTGCCGCTGATGGATCGGGCGTGATTTGCGTGGCTATCGTTGGCGGCGCGGTTATCCCGCCGCTGACAGGGCAGCTGGCAGATATGAGCGGCAGCCTTGGCTTTGCCCTGATCTTGCCCGCGGCCTGTTATGCCATCATTGCCGGATTTGGATTATATGCCAAACGCGCGGCAGCCACAGCTGACTGACCCACAAGAAAATCATCCCAGCAACGACGGCGACGTCCCGATGAGCGGTCTTACGAGCGTATCGGGCAAAATGTCCTGCGTGATTGTCTGCATGATCCAGTGCCGTGCTGTGTCTAGATCCTTTTGCAGCAAGCCCAAATCCTTCGCCTGACGCGCGCGGCGCGCGCTGTTGTCAAAGGCTTGGGTTGGGTCTTTCGCATTGCTTGATAAAAGGGCGTGCAGATTGGCGTCGAGACCTGCGCTGGAAAGCGAAAAATGATGTGCGGCAGCGCGGGCGACCTTTTCTGGGTTTGCGAACAGCATTTCGGCGTCAAGGCTGCGCGCCGCTGGGTTCGCCGCAAGGGCAGCGTCGAACATGAGCATCTGTGCAAGCCAAAGGGCAGCAGCGCGTTCTGCAGTCGCAGCGTGAGGACGCAGGCCCACGCGCACAGCAAGGGCGGGGGCGAGTTGATCGGTCACGCGGTCAACCCAATTGCGGTGCCCAGGACTGCGCAGGACCGCAAGGAGATAAGGCTGCAACGCGAAATAGAGCAACAATGTCGGTGCGTTGGCTTCTCTCTCAATCAACTGGGGCAGGATAAAATTGACGGGGACATTCGCTTTAACAATGGTTGGTTGCGCTGGGTCAAACCGCCGTGCGACCATGACATGCGCAAGGTTCAGGCGGGCTTGCCAAGCGGCGGACGCATCGCCGCGTGCATGGCTGACACCCAATTGCCGCAGCGGTGGTGGTTCGCGTAAGATAAGCCCAGCCTCTGGTTGGTCGATCAAGCGCGCCAGCAATGTCGAGCCACAGTGTGCAATATGAAAAATCCAGCCAGTCGAAGCAGGCTTTACATCCTCCGCCGCTTTCAGCAGCGGCGCGATAGGCTGTACTCGCGCTGCATTGCCATCTGATATGAGGCGGCGATCGAGGAAGATTGAACGGTGATAGGCTAAGCGGCCCATGCCCACGAACGTCGCAGTGTCAGCGTCAAATGCGAAAAAATGCTGACTGGGAGTTTGAAAAAGAGGGGCCAATGCCGGGTCCATAGTAGACTGCTATAGGCGACGGCACCTGCAATTGCTATCAGCAAGGAATAACGCAATGAGGGTGAGGAAAGCCATTGACCCGACAATCAGACCCCAGTGCGACATGCCCCTATGTGCGCCTAGATGCAGATGCAGGGGAGGCGCTGTCATCGGTCAATCGCGCGCAGGTGATGGCGCTTTACAAACAGCATGGGGCCTTGTTGCTGCGCGGCTATGAGGATGATTTGGAGGGTTTTGGGCGCTTCGCCGCCGATTTTTGTCCCATCTCCGTGCATAATGAGAGCCGAAATCGCGTTACACTGGGCACTGTGCAGGATGTGCAATCCGTTAATTTGGGGGTGCAACCTTTCCCCTTACATCCCGAACTTTCCCGCGAACCGTGGAAACCGGACAGTTGTTTCTTCTATTGCGTCAAACCCCCGCAATCGGGAGGGGCCACAACGATTTGCGACGGCGTGGCGCTTGTTAAGGCTTTGTCTGAGGATCTGCGCACTGTGATGGCGGCACAGCGCTTAAAAT
This sequence comes from Chakrabartia sp., assembly GCA_040079575.1. Classification (GTDB taxonomy): domain Bacteria; phylum Pseudomonadota; class Alphaproteobacteria; order Sphingomonadales; family Sphingomonadaceae; genus Aquisediminimonas. The sequence continues at coordinate 71,803 of JBEBKH010000001.1, forward strand.
ATATCGCACCAGCGGGGCCAGAAATTCTTGAATATTGGTTGGGCGATGCCGTTCCCGCCACCATGCTTTTGGCGAACCCGCCAGCACCATGCCCTTACACTTTTGAACAGAGGGGTGATCAGATTGTGCGAACGTTCACGCGGCCATTTTTGCACAGGCCGATGTTCACGGACGGGCTGGCATTTGGCAATTTTTTGCTGTTCGCGCGCTATTTGCGCGGCATTCGGACATTCCCGGTCCTTGATGATGGCACAGTTGTTCCCGACGTGTGGGTGCAAAGCATAAAAGAGATCAGTGATCGTCTGACCGTACCGATTTGGTGGGAGAAAGGCGACCTGTTGATGCTGGACAACAGCCGTTTCATGCACGGTCGGACGGCGGTGACGGATCCCAATGATCGGCTGATCGCGACATATTTTGGCTACCTTGACGGCGCCATTCCCGGTGCCGAAGAGCCAGCCCAAGCGCCGTGGCGGCAACCCGGTTTCCGGCCGCCGACCATCCTATAACGGCACGAAGCAGAAGGCTGGCAATACTGAAAACGGTGGTTTAGGATGGTCACCATTATGAGGTGATTGTCCATGCACGTTGAAAGTCTGCCGCGCGTCCTGTCCACATTACAACCGAGCAATCATCCCTATCTCAACGGGGCATGGACCCCGCAGCATGAAGAGGTCACCGCGACCGCGCTGGATGTGATCGAAGGGACTATTCCATCCGACATTGACGGCATCTATTTGCGCAACACAGAAAACCAACTGCACCAACCCCTCGGCCGTTATCACCCCTTTGACGGTGACGGCATGATCCACCAGATTGATTTCAAAAATGGTCAAGCGTCCTACCGCAACCGCTTTGTTCGGACGCGTTGTTTTCAGGCAGAACAAACGGCGGGCGGTTCACTGTGGGGTGGATTGATGGATGGGCCCAGCGTTTCAAAGCGGCCGGGTTTTGGCGCGCACGGGCATCTTAAAGACAGTTCCAGCACCGATATCATTGTTCACGCTGGCAAAGCGATTTCGACCTTTTATCAATGCGGGGAGGCCTATGTCCTGGACCCGGAAACTTTGGAACAGCTGGGGGTCGCCCCGTGGGTTCCGCTCGACGGTATCTCCGCCCATTGCAAAGTTGATGACCGCACGGGGGAGCTTTTGTTCTTCAATTATTCTGTCCATGCCCCCTATATGCATTACGGTGTTGTCGACCGGTTTGGGACGCTTACCGATTATGTCCCTGTGCCCTTGCCGGGGCCACGTTTGCCTCATGATATGGCGTTCAGCGAAAATTGGTCGATCGTGAATGATTTGCCGCTGTTCTGGGACGCGGAATTGTTGAAGCGCGATATCCACGCCGCGCGTATGCATGATGGCCTGCCGTCGCGCTTTGCGTTGATCCCGCGCCACGGCAAGACTGAGGATATTCGCTGGTTTGAAGCCGCGCCGACCTTCATTCTGCATTATCTCAATGCCTATGAAGAAGGGGATGAGGTGGTGATGGACGCCTATTTTCAGGAAGACCCCATGCCAAAACCACTCGAAAATGCGGATGGTTATGGGCATATGATGGCCTATGTTGATGAACATAGCTTCAAACCAAAGCTGCACCGGTGGCGTTTCAACCTGACCGATGGCACAACCCGCGAAGAGCGACTGGATGACCGCATTCTGGAATTTGGAATGATCAATCAGCGTTTTGCCGGTCAACGCCACCGCTATATCTACAGCAGTTCGGCCAAGCCCGGTTGGTTCCTGTTCAACGGATTTGTCAAACATGATTTGAAAACTGGCGCATCTTGGACGGTGATGCTGGAGGATGGCCGCTATGCCAGTGAAGCGCCTTTCGCCCCCCGGACAGGAACTGGTGTTGGGGCGGTTGATGAGGATGATGGCTATCTTGTTAGTTTTATCACTGATGAAAATCGCGGTACATCCGAATGCATATTGATCGACTGTAAACGGTTTGAGGACGGGCCTGTGTGTAGGATCGCTTTGCCGCATATGATTTCGAGCGGAACCCATTCGCACTGGGCGGACCGAAAGGTGCTTTGCGCGGCAACTTAGTCAACTTATGCGGGGGCAAAAAGATGAATGAAACGCAAAACCCTTCAAAACCTGCATGGTGGCTGGCGGTTATCGGCTTAATCCTGATCCTGTCGGGGGCGTTTTTGGCGCATGCGGTGCGGACGTCTGGCGGTGTATCGGTGCGTGATGTTCGCTTTGCAGGCAGCAATGGGACGGTGATGAGCGCTTTGCTTTATGTGCCTGCGGGTGCGTCATCTAGCGCGCGTGTTCCGGGCATCCTTGCGGTTCACGGCTACATCAATTCGCGTGAGACGCAGGACGGTTTTGCGATTGAATTTGCGCGGCGTGGTTATGTTGTCTTGTCATTGGATCAGACCGGACATGGCTATAGCGGCGGCCCAGCCTTTTCCAACGGGTTTGGCGGGCCGGATGGTCTTCGTTTTCTGCGGTCTTTGCCGATGGTGGATCGCACACAAATTGGGTTAGAGGGCCACAGTATGGGCGGCTGGACCGTTCTCGCCGCCGCCGCTGCAATGCCAGACGCTTACAGCGCAATTGTCTTGGAAGGATCATCGACCGGCGCACCTTTTGCGAAAGAGGGATCGCCAGTTTGGCCGCGTAATCTTGCTTTGGTATTCAGCCGTTATGACGAATTTTCAAAGATTATGTGGGGCGTTGACCGTGCGCTTGATGTCCCGACAAGTGCAAAGTTAAAGACTGTTTTCGGCACAGATACTGCGGTTGTTGAAGGGCGGGTGTACGGCATGATCGCCGACGGATCGGCGCGCATATTACATCAACCCAACACAACGCATCCCGGTGACCATTTTTCCACTACAGCGATTGGCAATGCGGCCGACTGGTTTGCGGCGACGCTTAAGGGCGGCACACCGCGCCCTGCCAGTGATCAAATTTGGTATTGGAAAGAGATCGGTGCCGGAATTGGCTTGATTGGTTTTGTCATGCTGATCCTTGGGTCCTTTGATCTTTTGCTGCGGACAACACTCTTTGCGGAGATGCGCGGACACGGCGTCGCCGCGCGTGACAGCCGTGACAGAGCGTGGTGGCGTGTATTCACGCTCAGCGCGGCCTTGCCAGCACTTTTGTTCTTTCCAGTTTTTGGCGCGGTTTATCTGTTGCTTCCCCCCTCAGCGTTACTGCCGCAAGTCGTGACAACCCAAGTGACAGTGTGGGCGCTTTTGGGGGCGGGCATCACGCTGTTGATCAGCCGGTTTTCGGTGCCTGCACCAATATCACCTCAATCCGGATGGGCGCGATCAGTCCTTTTGGCCGTCGCGACCGTCGCGATTGGCTATGCCGCGCTTGTCGTGATCGATCTTGTTTTCAAGACGGATATTCGATTCTGGGTTGTTGCAGTTAAACTGCCCAGCCTGCGACAATGGGGAATAGCGGCGCTTTATGTCGTGCCGCTAACATTCACCTATGTCGTGACGCTTAAAACACTGTGCGGCGCGTTGACCGTTCGCGGCGATAGTGCGCGCAAGCAATATGTCACTGCAATTCTGGCGCTATCATTAGGGTTTATCGTCATGCTCAGTGTGATTTACGGACTTTTCTTTGCCACCGGGAATTTGATCACGGCACACGATCCGCTTAGCACGGTGATCGCGTTACAATTTGTGCCCCTGTTGGCAGTGGTGGCGATCATCAGCATCTTCACATGGCGGCGCACGGGGAGCCACCGGCCCGGCGCATTGATCGCGGGGATATTGGTGACCCTCTACATCGTCGCCGGGACGGCAACCCAGGTCTAAGAGCGGTCGGCCAAAGCAAGGAGCGCCTGACCATAGCCGGTCTTTTCAAACAATGTGCCGCGCGCGCGCAACTGATGAACATCAATAAAGCCCTGGTGAAAGGCAATTTCTTCAAGGCAAGCAATCTGCAAACCGGTGCGCTTCTGGATCACGCGGACAAATTCGCTCGCTTCAACAAGGCTGTCATGCGTGCCCGTGTCTAGCCACGCATAGCCGCGACCCATTTGTTCAACATGGAGTTCGCCCAAATCCATATAAAGACGATTAAGGTCGGTGATTTCCAATTCTCCCCGCGCGGATGGCCGCACTTGCTGGGCGAAATCAACCACGCGGTTGTCGTAGAAGTAGAGGCCCGTCACCGCATAATCTGATTTTGGAACTTTGGGTTTTTCTTCAATGCTGATCGCGCGTCCTTCAGCGTCGAGTTCAACAACCCCGTAGGCCGTTGCGTTTTCAACCTGATAGGCGAAAATACTTGCCCCGTGGGTGCGTGCCTTTGCATTGGCGAGGAGTGTTCCAAATCCAGCGCCAAAGAAGATATTATCGCCCAAGACGAGCGCGACGGGCTGATCCCCAATGAACTCACGACCAATCAGAAAGGCTTGCGCTAATCCTTCGGGTTTGGGTTGCACGGCATAGTCTATTGCCAAACCATATTCGCCGCCGTCACCGAACAGCCGGCGAAAATTCTCGATATATTCCGGGGACGAAATGATCAGGATTTCACGAATGCCCGCCAGCATCAATGCGGACATTGGGTAATAGATCATTGGCTTATCATAGATTGGCAAAAGCTGTTTGTTGATGGCCAGTGTCGCTGGGTGCAGCCGTGTTCCAGAACCGCCCGCCAAAATGATACCGCGCATAAGATGTTGATCCTTAATCTAGCCTAGCTGCCAATATGTCATCAATGGCATGCTGCCAAGGACGTGCAGAAATTCCAAAGTCATCCATAATTTTCTGCGTCGCGAGACGAGAATTTGCCGGGCGGCGCGCGGTGGTCGGAAACTCCGCTGTTGTAATGGGCAACAGTGTCGGCGTGGGCAGGCCGCGCTTTTCGGTCGCAGCAAAAATATAGGCCGCAAGACCGTGCCAAGTCGCTTCACCAGCGTTGCTAAAATGCCAAGTTCCTGCGCGGCCATCCAGTTCCGTTGCGACCGTGCACAACGCCTCAGCAATGTCACTGGCGCTTGATGGGCAGCCCCATTGATCATCGACCACCTTCATTTCGGGGCGTTCAGCGCCAAGGCGCAGCATCGTGTTGATGAAGTTCGCGCCCCGCGCGCTCATCACCCATGCGATGCGAATTATGGCATGGGCGGGGTTATTCGCGCGCACGGCTGCCTCACCCGCTTCCTTGCTGCGGCCGTAGACGCTGAGCGGGTTGACGGGGTCGCTTTCAACATAGGGCGCCATTTTGGTGCCATCGAAGACATAATCGGTTGAGACATGAATGATCGGTATCCCCAGCCTTGCCGTTTCGCGCGCCAGAATTTGGGGGGCTAGGGCGTTTATGCTGTGCGCAAGGTTTGGTTCTGATTCTGCCTTATCGACCGCTGTGTAGGCCGCGCAATTGATCACGGCGCGCCAATTTTGGGACGTCACAGCAGCAATCAAGGATGCCTCATCAGTCAAATCAAGGTCCGAACGGCCCGGTGCGACAATGTTTAACCCTTTTGCATTGGCAAGACGGGCAATGGCACCGCCCACCTGGCCGCTGCCGCCGGTGACAAGGATCGGGCGATGGGTCATCTTAAGCTGACGTCAGCCCTAGGCGTTCGCCGCGATACGCCCCGGATTGAATGGCCTGCCACCAATCCTTGTTTTGAAGATACCAATAGATGGTTTTTTCCATGCCGCTTTCAAAACTTTCCTGGGGTTTCCAGCCTAGGTCACGCTGCAATTTGGTCGCGTCAATGGCGTAGCGGAAATCATGGCCGGGGCGGTCCGCAACAAAGGATATTTGGTCGCGGTAATTTTTACCATCCGCGCGTGGTTGGATGCGGTCAAGCGTATCGCAGATGGTATGAACAACTGCCAAATTGGTCCGTTCAGATGAACCGCCCACCATATAACTTTCGCCCGTCACGCCTTTTTCAAAAACCGCTTGCAGCGCGCGGACATGATCATCGACATAAAGCCAATCTCGCACATTATCTCCTGCGCCGTAAACCGGAAGCGTTTCACCAGCGAGGCATTTGATAATGATCAGTGGGATCAGTTTTTCGGGAAAATGATAGGGGCCATAATTGTTCGAACAATTGGTGATCACAACTGGTAAGCCGTAAGTGTGATGCCAAGCGCTGACCAAATGATCCGAGCCTGCCTTTGATGCTGAATAGGGTGAGCGCGGATCATAGGCGGTTGCTTCGGTGAAAAAGCCTTCCGTCCCAAGCGCGCCAAACACCTCATCGGTTGAGATGTGATGGAACCGAAAGACTTGCTGCGCGTCGGCAGATAAGGTGCGCCAATAGGAAAGTGTGGCATTGAGCATTGAAAACGTGCCGACCACATTGGTTTGAATAAAGGCCGCGGGACCATCAATGGATCGATCAACATGGGATTCCGCTGCCAAATGCGTGATGACATCAGGTTGATAATTGGCAACAATTGCTGCCATGCGGTCGCCGTCGCAGATGTCAGCATGTTCAAACCGATACCGGTCTGACCCCGCAACATCCACCAGTGATGAGAGGTTGCCGGCGTAGGTTAAGGCATCAATATTGAGAACTTCATGGCCCGTATTGGCGATAAGGTGTCGGATCAAAGCAGAACCGATAAAGCCAGCGCCGCCTGTGACGATAATTTTGAGGGGTTTCGATGTCATGGCCACGCTCTAACGCGAAAGTGGTAAAAGGGGGTTACCGTCATAGGCAAAATCGAAATCGCCTTCTGCAAGGGTGGGCAACCTTGCATCTTTATCCGAAAGCAATGGCGTGCCACCCGCAATTGGCCAATCGATCGCAAGCTGGGGATCATTCCAAGCAATACCGCCATCAGCGTCAGGTGCATAATAAGCGTCGACCTTATAAGCAATTTCGCAGTCATCCTCGAGCGTCAAAAACCCGTGGGCATATCCGGCCGGAATGAAAAGCTGATTGCCGAGGCTGGCCGATAATTCGACCCCAACCCAGTGACGAAATGTTGGGGAGTCTTTGCGTAAATCAATGGCAACATCAAAGATACGCCCCTGCAAACAACGCACAAGTTTTGCCTGAGCATGAGGAGGGCGTTGAAAATGCAAGCCGCGTAAAGTTCCCTTCTTTGCTGAAAGCGAATGATTGTCCTGACAGAATTCGGCGCGGACACCCCATTCTTCAAACCGTGCCTGGTTCCAGGATTCGGTGAACCATCCCCGACTGTCTTCGTGGCGGCGTGGTGTGAGAAGCTTTACCGTCATATACGTTCCGAATAGCGATCAACTTAATTGTTTTAGCGCTGAAACCCTTGGTTGGCGAGGATGTGCCAAAGATATTTATGCGTGCGTGCCACTTTGACCCAACACGTGCGAAAGGTTAAGTTTGTATTCAGCATTCCAGCCGCTATAAATTTGACAGTTGGGGAATGCAGAATGATTTTACGGACGCTGAGGGTGCAATTTGCCGTCAATATCCGAAAATCAAATGGGGGGTATTGTGGCAGTAACGGAAAACTCGGACCGGCGTAAAAGGACCTTGGCAACGCGTTTGTTGACCATCTGGGTTTCTCTTGTGGCGCTTTTTTTCCTCTGGGAAACTGTTGCTTACCAAGGGTTTATAGAATTTTTGGCGGAGTGGCAGTTTGGCGTTTTTGAACGCTATTTCCCAACCTTCACCTACGCCATTTTGATCGCGATCGCGGGACTTCCAGTGATTGTTTATCTTATTTATAAACGGCGCCAAGCAAAGGCTGAACAGATACCCGAGGCGCGCAACGGTGGCCGGGCAATCGCCGCTTCAACGCGACTGATGCGCTGGCTCTTTGGTTTGGCGGCGTGCGGAGTCGTTGGCGCGCTCATAACATTGTTATTGATGTTCAATCTCCCCAGTGACTCTGGGACAGAACAGCAGATTAACTTGGAGGCCCCGGCTGCCATTTCCCCTGCTGAAGGAAAAACAAGCCTCGTCGGGGATATTTTATACAAAAAAGCATCCGGATTTGGAGAAAACCTGATTGTCACACAGCATTATATCTATTTTGCACCGGTTATTGCGCGGGGAGCAGATGATCAGAGTATTCGTTATTTCGTTGAATTGAAACGGTTGAACACCAAGGAATTAGAATTTGGCCCGGTGGGTTCCGGTGTCTTGCGGCGCAACGCGTTGCCCGGAGAGATTGTTGCGCTCTACCAACATGTCGGTTTTCGCGTTGACCGTCCCTACTATGTGCTGTTCGCCTCAGGCGAGTCGATGCGCGCGCGCCATTATATTGTTGCGGGGCAATTTGCTATTGGCGCGCTCCTGTTCCTTATTTTTGGCCTCTTCCAACGGTGGCGTCGGAATCGCCTTCGTCGCAGCTTAAATGAGACCATTGAGCAGGGTTAATGACCTACTAACCATATGATTTAATGCCATATTGATCGCAGCGCGCGATGATATGGTTATGATCAGATTCACTGTGTCTCTTTTTTGTGCCAGCTGTGCTGCATTTTTTGCAGGGGCAACGGATATTGTGGCACTCGCTTCCCCCATGAACTGGCAGCCCGCCCCTAAGGTCAATAGTGCGAGGATTGAAACGGGTGCGATGCGCGATGTTGCTGCCAATAGTCGAGATGCAGAGATTTTGCGGGCGAGTGACGGGTTATTTTATGTGACAGCTGATGTTGACGGGACCCCGATCCGTTTCGTGGTTGATACAGGGGCCACTGTTGTTGTTTTGACGCCAGCGGATGCGCGGAAGATTGGTATCATGCCAAAGTCAGGCGACCGTCGTGCGCATATTCAAACGGCTGCAGGATCAACATCCATGCAGTGGACTAAGATCAGCCGGATAAAAATTGCGGGCCAATCGGCCTATAACATCGACTCAGCAATCGTTAGAGATGGTCTGAAAGTTTCGCTTTTGGGACAGAATTTTTTGTCTGAAATGGGATCCGTGACACTTCATAAAGATCGCATGCTATTTAATCAGGAACCGTCTGAACATCCCAACCGCATCTAATACGTACTAAAAAATGCTTAAACCGCCGACAACGTGGTTTCAGACGCCTTGCGACGGCGCATCGCTGCCCCAATAACTGCAAAACCAAATATCAGCATCAACCATGTTGTTGGCTCGGGAACACCGGGTGTTTGCGGCGTTTCTTCTTCAGTAATATCACCCACCACACCGACGACTGGAATGGGATCAAAAACCAAAACACCATCATCCTCTGTCACAACGCCGGGAACGTCTGTCGCGCCTGGGATCGGGGGATTTTCATCTGTAGCAACAAAACCGGTTATGGCTGGATCAAGCGCTGCGAGGAGCACGGGTGCTTTTTCACCAGGCGCGGCCAGTGGTAAAATAGCGGCCTTTGGACGTTGAAGCGCCAATCGAGGTAAGCGGAATATTCTTGAGCGGCGGCGCGGGTCTTCCGCGACAGGAAGCACAACTTCTGGCTCTGCAAATGCAGCGAAAGCGGTCGGCGCAGGAAGCTCACGGCCTGCCGCGCTGAACATTTCGCGCTGATTGCGGGGGGCAAATGCCCCTAAAGCCACAACAGCAATCAAGGCACCAAGGATCAAACGCTGTCTGCCACGTTCGATGAGATATAGATTGCCTGTTTCATTCGCCATCTTGAATACCTAACTCTCTTTTTACCAATGATCCATCGGAAAATGAGGTTACCCCCCGGCTTCCCAATGATGATCCAAACGCACGTTCCACTTATTCTCGTTCGCCCCTATCTGGGGGTTTAATCCTTAGTTACGCGCCAAAACTCCGCGTGCTTCATCCGCCTTCAATGTGCCTTTTTCTGCGTCGGCCGCCAACGCCAATCGCGCAGGTGCTTGAATTTCTGGCGCTGGAGCCAAACCTGACGCTGGGATCACATTTGTTTGCGGCGCAGCTGACGGTGTTTCGGCTATGGCCACAGCGGTCATATCGACCGGAGCGTTGAACAATGCGGCCAGTTTGGTCGGTAGGACTTCACCTTCCGCATAACGTTGGGCAAAAGCGGCGGTACGTCCGGTGCCGCCTGTCCAGCGGTAAAAAATATGTGCACCAACAGTGGCCACTTTTGTCAGGCTCGACTGCCAGTAGGGGACAACATAAACTGTGTGGTAATGCGTTGCTGTTCCAACGGCATATTCAACACGCCCAGCGAGCGCCTCTTCGGCAATTTGCGCGGCGCGGCGCCAGAGCATGGGGTTGCGTTGTCGCGACAGCGAACCATCGCAGGTGAAGGTGAACTGGCAGCCTGTTGTCCGCGATGATCCCTGAAAGACCACGCCGCATACTGAATTCGGATAGGCGGGATGACGAACACGATTGAGCACAACCTGCGCAACGGCGCGTTGACCGGTGAGGGATTCAGTTGCCGCTTCAAAATAAACAGCAGACGTCAGGCATTCTACTGCCGTCATATGCGCGCCCATATTCGCAAATGCAGCCCCCATATTGAACGGGACGGCTGGCGATAAAGACTCAAATGACGTGGGTATCGCGGCGTTGATGGCGATCGCTTTATCCGGCGCTACGGATTGGAAGGTTAGAACAGCCGGCTCATCTGCTGCCGGAAGGGCGATGTTGACGCTTTGACCAGGAGGGGTTTGGGAGAGTTGCGGAATCGATCCGGTGGTTCCAGCCAATGCCAAGCAGGAGGCGAGCAAAAAAGCAGCACCGCGCACCGGCCACCGACCGATAAAGCGTTTCATGCCACCTGATTGGGTGCGCTCAGAACTGCGGTGCATCACAAGCTATCCAAAATTTCAAAATGAAGCAGACCGCCCAGAGAAGAAAAAGGCCAAGACGGAGCATTATACCCTGCCTTGGCCTTTTTGCCCCGTCGAGACGGAGTTTCAATTAAGCGAAAGCGGATACTTCGCGGTTACGGCGACGCATAGCAAAGCCAGCAACGCCGAAGCCGAACAGCAACATCATCCAAGTTTCTGGTTCAGGAACACCGGCAACGCCCTGTACGGAAACATTGTCGAGGTTGTAGAAGTCTGGATCGTGCGCAAAATTAATTTGCAATGTCGTGAATGCGCTCGTTGCAACACGTGAGAATGTGTTGGTTGCATAGGTTACAGGACCGCCAGCATCAGTCTGTGAGAAAATCGAAGCACCATTAAAGAGCACTTGAAAAAAGTTCGGTGTGCCTGGGTCTTGATTGCGGAGATCGAAGCTGATCGAATATGTTTGGCCAGCAACGGTGTTCAACACTTGGGTCAAAGTTCCAACTGCACCGATGGGGCCAAGAAAAGCACCGCGTGTCCCGCCATTACCGATGCCATTTGCAACACCAGTAAAACCAAGGTTCCCCGACCGTGTCCAAGCCGAAAGATTGCCGCTTTCAAAACCACCGTCGATGACCAGTTCAGCAGCCGAGGCTGGAACTGAGGCCAGTGCAGCAGCACCAGCAAGCGCGAACATTGCGCTTTTCGCAAATTTTTTCATTTCAAAACTCCTGTTAAAGTAAGTCGTAAATCGATTATGTTTGCGAACCCGATTCTTCGATCTTAACTCTTTATATACCAATTTTGTGCACTTGCGAAAAGGCCTAATTTCAAAAAACCCGCAGTTTTTTGAGGTTTTCTCGCTGAAATCTGTTCCGAATTGAAACAAGCTCCTAATTTATTTGATTAATGTTCGATAAATGGCCGAAAGGCGTTCGTACTCGCGAAACCGAAAATCTCAGCCGCAAAAAGCCCAATGATATGATACCCAGATGATCTGCTGCATAATCAGTCAACCGCGTTCCGAGTCGTTACGGTCGCTTAATCGCCGTAATAGCGGTCATATTTCCCACCATAGCCAAAATTCTCTGACGTGTTTGGCTGGTAGCGGTTGAGGACCGTGCCAATGCACGGGGCGGGGGCAAAGAGCTGCATCGCATCACGCACCTGCGCCTTCGTCGTGATACCTTCTTCGATAACGAACAAATAGCTGTCGAGTTGCTGGATAATCGCCATCGCATCGTCATTGGCAAAGGCAGGCGGCAGATCGCAAATGATTACGACATCATCAGGCAAAGCGCGCATTGCATCAATGAGCGTCTGGAACCGTTCGCCAGACAAAATCTCAGCTGAATTGACCCGTGCGTGATAGCAGGGGAACAAAGTCAGGTTCAGGTTTGTGAGCTGGCGACCAATGTCCAGAAGGTTGTCGACGCTACCATCCAAAAATTGTGTGAGGCCGATGTCCCCATCAATGCCAAATTTTTCCGCAAGCGAAGCGCGCCGTAAATCCAAGTCAAACAAGAATACCCGTATTTCTGGAAGCTGCGCGAGCGCAACCGCGAGATTGGCAGCTAGGAAAGATTTTCCAGCTTCCGGGGTCGCCGACGTGATCCCGAGCAGCTTCCAATTCTTATTCCGCATTTCCTTTAATATTTGGGTCCTGAGCAGATTGAACGGACGTGCGCGGATATCGCGCGAATTATATCCGACGATATTGTGATCTTCCAGAATATCTGTTTCGATTTCGGCGGTTTTCAGGCGCAAAGGATTGGGGATAATATTTACCGCAACAGGTGTTGGAAACCGCGAATTTTCAATCGACACGAGCAAAGCCCCTTAAAGATGATAATGCCTGAGGTGCGCTGTTCACTGCGCGACAACGGCCAGACGGCGCTTGAACGGCCATATGCGGTGATACCAACGCACGACAGGTTTTTGCTTCGCAGCAATCGTTGGAATTGCGACAAGCGGGGCAACACCCGTGATCATTTTAACCGAATCGATGCCCCGTATTGGACGAATGAGAATTTCAAGCCCGAGAAGCAGAACGAGCCCAGCAACCAACCCAGCAGCTGCTCCGCCCAGTATGAGTTTTGGTCGGTTGGGTGAATCGGGCTGATCGGGGACCACTGCGGGATCAATCACCGTCAAGCGTTCGCCTTTCTGTTCATTCTCCATTTTGGCAGAGGCCTGGGCCGACATTAATTTCCCCGCAACTTGTTGATATTGGACATTCAATCCTTCAAGCTTTTGTTGCAGCTGGGCGACTTGCTCCATCACAACGGGCGCACGGGATTGCGCACTTAAAATGGCAGAACTTTGTGCTGCTTCGCGGCTGCGCGCGGCCTGTAGTGCGGCAATTTGGGAATTGTTGAACGATATTTGTGATGCAATGGCATCAACGGGAATATTGACCACATTTCTTGCAGCCAGTTCTTTGGCCTCTGCCAAGCGTTGCCGGGCGATAATAACGTCAGGGTGGCTTTCAGCATAAACCGCGCGTGCAGCCGCGAGCTGAGATTCCGCGCCCGCCACGATGGGATCACGGTTTGCCGCAGTTTTCGTCAAATCGCGCTGTGTATTGAGTTGGGCATTGTCCCGTTGAAGCGCAGAAATTTGGGCGTCAAATGATCCGCTACCGCCGCCAATCATGGTCATGCCAGAATTGGAGAGAACGGAACCATTATGTGACTTGATCCCCGAAATTTGGCCTTCGAGCAAAGCAATTTGCGTTTGAAGGTTGGTGGCTTGGTCTGTCAGGAATAGCACCGTGTTGGCGGCTTGTTCGGCATTTTTTGTCGAATCAATCCGCAGGATATGTTCAACAACATCCTGGGCAACCGCCTGCGCCTTAACGGGGTCCGCATAATCAAAGCTCACCGAAAATGCGATGGTGGATGATTTTCCGTTCCCACGTTGCTGGATTTCTGAACTGACGGGCGCAAAACGAACAGATTCACGCAGTGTTTCGATAACCTCAGATAGGGGCTTTGAAACACGTTCTTTTCCGTAAACATCGAGACGCTGAATCATTTCGATCAGATCAGGCCGGCTCAACACCTGCTGGCGCACTTTGGCGATCCGCTGGTCAATCACATCGGATGACGTCGTTTCGGCAACTTCTTCAGGAAGTTGCGGTGATTCGACGAGCAGAATGGCGGTTGAACGATAGACTGTCGGCAGAAGGAAGGCTGCGGCAATGCCGGCCAGTGTCAGCAAAAGTGTGGGAACAATGAGGTACCATTTGCGTTGCTTGGCAATCGCAGGAAGATGTTTGAGTAGCGAGGGTCCTTCATCCAGATCGTCGCCGGAATCCGCATTCATATTCATTATCTCTTCCCAAGGGCGTAACTAATACCAGCGCTCACTTCCGCATTGCTCCGGCGATTGACCGTGTCGCGGAAACTGTCCGCATAGCCAATAGAGACAAATCCTTTTATTTTTTGTGAAAGCCGGTTGGAATATGTGATGTTCGTGCGGCCATAATCAACCGATTGGGCATTTCCAATAATGGAATTGCTTGACCGCGAATAACTGGCATTGGCAGAAATATCACTGCGTTCCGTCAGGCGCACATTATAACTCATCCCAGCGGAGGTTTGTGGCCGCACACCGCCAAGCGATGTTGGTTGAACCGCGCGCGATGCAAACGCACAAAATCTGTCCCGATCTGAAATGTGGCAGATATTCACAGCCCCAGACATGCCTGTTTGTGTACTTTTTCCGACCAAATCTCTGGTCGACGTGAAAGAAACACCAGCAGAACCAGTTAAGCTCCAACGGGCACCCAATTTGGTTGTCAGAGTCACTTGCGGTGAAATTGTTGTTGCATCGCCAAAGTTTGTTTGCCGATAATCTGACCTTGCAATCGAAGTGGTCAGCCCAATGGACGTGTTGCCATTGAGTTTACGGGCATATCCCAGCCGCGCACTTGAATAATCATATTCCTGTGCACCGCTTCCCGAAGGATATCGTGCCATAGCGAATGCGCTACCAAATTGCCATTGATCGCGCGCGCTTGCTTTATATTCGAACCCGATATCACCATTAAAGGTTTGGCGGCGCTGCCGCAGGCCATTGAGGGTGACGTCGTCGGGTAAAGGGATGCCGACACCGCCGCCGACACTCCCGTTATCAGCAAATGTGAGCAGTTCATTGGCCCCAATTACGGAGCTGTCAAAACCAAGATTGGCGCCAAAGGATAGTTTCGGGCTCAGTGGTCGCGACAGGTTAGAGGCAATGGAATAGCCGTCCGTTGCCTTATAACGCCGTGTAAATTCCGTATGCTGCACGCGACCCGATAATTTGAAACGATTTGTCCCGTCTTGGGCCGTGAGGCTTGGCGCTAACGTTACTGTTACTGATCCCGCATCTGTATTTGTGCCGGTCAATAAATAGGGATTGTTAGAAAGCTGTGTCCGCACAGAGGCTTCCCCGCCCAAAACAACATCAGCTTGCGCTGAACCAGCGCTTGCAACAGCCCAGATAGCAACAAAAGCTGAAGCCAATTGTTCAAATTTGGGGGAGCAGGTGCGTGTTACATTCTTTGAGAATATGGTCATGGCACAATCACCGTATCACCGCTTTCAATTTGAGGGATGGCGTTTGCATTGATGTCCCGCGCTCCCGCACCGCCTTTAAAGGCGCTTGCGATCCGTGCTTTGATGGTCACCAAACCATTGCCCGATTTGCGAATGATGGACACACTGTCCAAGCCAGCAAATTCATCAGGACCGCCAGCAAAGCTGAGGGCTTCGAGAAGGTTGACATAGCGGCCTGGGGAAAATGTTCCCGGGTTTTTCACGCGGCCCGCGACCGAAAATTGAAGACCGGAAGGATTGCGAACAGAAACGGTGACCTGTGGCACCTGGCCGCGATATTGCCCTTCAAGACCCTTGGTGATCAAGGCTTCAACCTGCGATGGCAATTGGCCGACGGCAGTCACCTTTCCAACAAGAGGAAATGAGAATGTGCCATCGGGCAGCACACGAATAATGCGCTGCAACCTTTCTTCCCCCCAAACATAAACTTCGATTTCATCGCCCGGATTTATGGAATAGGGCCGCAATGCCTGCGGTGCTTCTTGCGCGAACGTGGCGCTACCAGAGGCGAAAAATAGTGCCGTCGCAACGACATTTACGTACCATTTTGACATTGTTGAATGTTCCTATTGGCCAAAAAATGGCACTATATCATTGCACGATCAGCGTATGATTAAAAGAATATTTTCCAGATGTGTTCAGCTACACATCCTTTAACATCGGTTCAATCCACTTGAATGGCCCCCTGTTTTGGTGGGTTATGGCGTATAAACTGGTTGCGCGATGTAACGATCACTACCATTACCAAGCTGAAGCTTCATGACTGGGCGATCAACACTTGAGAATGGCGACTGTGCAGGCGATAGAAGATAATATGGACCAATCGTCCAAGATAAAATGTGCAAAGCCATATCGTAAATTATTGTTACGCTGTGGAATTTTGGCCAGTATTGCATGTCTCGCTTCTTGTTCTAATGCGCAGGAGCGCGCTGAAAAGCACGCCGCCACAGCGATGATGTATGCCAATGCAGGCAATTTTGCGGAAGCCCGTGTGTCGCTGTTAAAAGCCGTTGCAGAACGCGATGATATTGCGAGCCAGTGGCAGTTTTTGGGCCAAGTTGAGCTTCAATTGGGCCATATATCGGAGGCATTATCTGCTTATTCTCACGTTCTTGAACTTGATGCGGTTAATGTTGAGGCACTGCAGCTTGTCACCGAGCTCTCCTTTCAGGTGGGCGATACGCGCAAAGCGACTGCGACTGCGGATCGCATTCTGGCGCTTGATCCCGCATCAACCCGCGCATTATTGGTGAAGGGTCTTGTCGCTCTGGATCAAAAACGTCTGGTTGAAGCGAATCAATATGCCGCAGCAATTCTCGAAATTGATCCAAAGGATGAATTCGGGTTGGTTCTAAAGGCGCGGGCATTGGCAAAAAATGGAGCCTTTCAAGAGGCCGTTAAAACCATCAACGATAATATCCCCGTCGAGGTCCGCACAGAAGCGACACTCGGCACCCTGATTGAGATTTACCGTATTATCGGAGACGGCAAAAATATTGTCCCCACTTTTGATTTGATGATCGCCAAACGTCCGAAAGATATCGCCCTAAAGGTCGATTTTGCCGAAATTCTGTATAAGGTCGGCGATAGCGCGCGCGCACGCGCCCTTATTTTTCAGCAGCTCAGAGAGCGGCCGGAAGACATTGAGTTGATCAAAAATGTCGGAAAATTATGGGTTGAAAATGATCCAATGCCGCTGTCTGCCGCACAAATCTTAGAAGTTGCGGAGAATGGGTCAATGACAATGCGGGTTGGTATCGCGCGTCATATGCTTGCGCTTAAAAACGTAAAAGCTGCCGCATTGATTGTGAAACCTGTCGTCAATAATGATGATGTTGCAACGGCTGATGCGCGCGCCATTTTGGCAACAACGCTTTTTGAAAATGGGGATGTAAGCACCGCAAAATCGATTGCAGATCAGGTTATCTCTGAAGATTCTGGCAATGTTGATGCGCTTTTGTTGCGGGCTCGGATCGGGCTTGTGCGGGGCAAATTGCAGGCCGCATATAATGATGCCCAGGTTATTGTGCGCGATTATCCCGATAATGAGGCGGGTCGCATGCTGAGCGCGGATATATTTCTCAAACGCGGAGAAGCATATCGCGTTAGGCAAGCCTATGAGGATGCGCTGAATTACATGCCGCAAAGCATAATCATGGCGCAAAAATATGCAGACTATCTTTTCGACGTTGGTGATAAGGTTCGCGCGGTGCAGGTCGTGCGTCAATTTACCCTTCACAACCCCTCGCTGTTAGCGGGATGGAAAACATTGTCAGCTATATGTCAAAAGAGCGGCGATATGCGTTGTGTGTCGGAGGCGGCTAAAGGACAAACCGCTGCTGCCGGTACTTTCGTTGTTGATGTGCGTCCTGGTATCATACGGAGCAGAGGACTCTTTGGACGGTTATGATAGTCAATAGTCATGAAGCGTTGAATGAAAGCGAAGTTATTTTAGATGGTTGAGTCATTCTTCAGGCCCTCCCGTAAAAACAGCCGTAATTTACGGTTTACGTCCAATGTCCTGCGCACATTTGGCGTGATCATTGATATCACCGCGCTCATTCTTGCATATTTTGTATCGATGCTGGCCTATGACATTGCCTTTGGCCGCATCCTCGAACCGAAAATTCATGAAACGGCTGCCATCATTCTCGGCATTAATTTTCTGCTGATCAGGATCTCCCAGAATTCATATTCCGATTTCAGGGGGCAGGGCGAAGACGTCGGCCAAGGGGCAATGGTTGATTTTTTGATGGCTGCTATTTTGACGGCCTTCACCGTCACATTGTTTGACCTTTTGGATAGTTTTTCGCGCGGTTTGGCTGGATTTTATGTCTTTTTTTCCCTCTCTTTTTTGTTTCTGGGACGATTGATTTTTCGCAAACTGGCGTGGTGGTTGATGGCGATGGGCTATATCGGCCAACGCGTGGTCATTTACGGGGCAAGCCGTGATCTTGTGGCGCGGGTGATTGAACTCTTCACGATAGAACGTCTGCCGCATTTGCGGGTCATCGGTTTTGCTGATGATCGCAAAACGCGCATCGATACGACACCGTTGGACACTGTTACATTCGTTGGTGGTATTTCAGAATTGCTTAAAATGGCTCAAGATGGTCAGCTTGATCAGGTGATTATTGCCTTGCCCGCCGTGCAGCAAAAACGCCTTGATGCGATGATTGAACAATTGAGCGCAGCGGCGATTGACGTGTGCTGCATTCCGCGTGAAATTCTCGATTTACGCTTGAGTTACCGGATGAGTTTTATCGGTTCGTTGCCAGTGCTCAGCCTGTGGCAAAGGCCGATTCGCGACCTGGATGTCCTGATAAAAGGGGTGCAAGACAGGCTGTTGGCTGTCGCCGCACTGCTGATCCTTTCCCCCGTGCTTCTCATCACCGCTCTGGCGATCAAACTGGAGAGTAAAGGCGATATCTTGTTCGTTCAAAGACGCTTTGGTTTTAATAATCTGGAAATCGGCATTTTCAAGTTCCGGTCAATGTACACAGAAACACAGGATGTCTCTGGCGCGGCAAGGACAACAAAGGATGATCAACGCGTAACGCGCGTCGGTAGGATCATTCGGCGCTTAAGCATCGATGAATTGCCCCAGTTGTTTAATGTTCTGCGCGGTGAAATGTCACTTGTCGGCCCACGCCCCCATGCAACCCAAATGATGGTCGGCGATAAATATTATTTCGATGCCGTTGAAGGATATACGGCGCGACACCGCGTAAAGCCGGGCATCACAGGGCTGGCCCAAGTGCGCGGCCTTAGGGGTGAAATTGCAACGATCGAACGCGCAAAAAAACGTGTCGAATATGATAAATATTATATCGATCATTGGTCGCCGTTGCTTGATTTACGGATCATTCTGGAAACAATGGCTGTGGTTGTCTGGGACCGCAATGCATATTGATGCCATTCGTTCTGCACCGTCGGAATGCTTTCTCGGCATTGATTTTTCTGCACTTTCACTGACTGCCGTTGCGGCTCAAATTTCCGCGCAATCCTCATCGCCCGCATTCAGTTATGTCGTGACGCCCAATGTCGACCATATCGTTAAGTTGAAAGGCGATTCACCGTTTCCGCAACGCACGTCCTTTCAGGCGGCTTATGACAGCGCCGCATTTACACTCTGTGACAGCCGGATTCTTGGCGGTCTCGCGCGTATTTTTGGATATCAGCTGGCGGTTGTGCCCGGTAGCGATTTAACAGCAATGCTTTTTAAGCGGCATTTTTCTGATCAGTCGCGCATCGCGATTGTCGGGGGGCGGGAAGATATGCTGACGCGGTTAAACGCTCTGTTCCCGGGGCCTGACTATCAACAGCATATCCCGCCGATGGGGCTCCTGGACAATGAAGAGGCCATGCGCCGCGCCGAGGATTTTGTGTGCGATGCCAAAGCACATTATACCCTGTTCGCAATTGGTGCGCCGCAGAGTGAAATTTTGGCGCACCGATGTTTGAAACGGGGCGCGGCGTCAGGGATTGGGCTGTGCATTGGTGCATCGATTGAATTCTTGCTGGGGGATCAAATACGCGCACCACAGTGGATGCAAAATATCGGATTAGAATGGGCGTTTCGTCTGGCGTCAAACCCGCAAAGGCTGTGGCGGCGCTATCTTGTTGAGGGGCCGCGCATCTTCGCCATTGTTGCGAAATGGCGCTATGCAGGGCGGAGCGCTGCGATATGAATCCAATTGCAACACATGCTGACTGGACAAGAGAATATAAGCCTGTTTTTGCGTGGATGCCTTCAAAATCGCTGCTGTCCAGCATAAGAAGCTATCAACGGCATGACGGCGCTGGCTTTTTCAGAAAATTAATGCGAACAGTGGCAGTGTTGCGGCATCGGTTTTGGAGTGTCGTGACGGGCGCAGATATTCCGATCAATACCAAAATTGGTGGTGGTCTTATGATCCCACATCCAAATGGCATCGTTATCCATGCAGAATGCAGCATTGGACCAAATTGCCTATTATTCCAGCAAGTAACTCTTGGTCATGCGGGCACGGGGGTGCCGGTGTTGGGCGGGCATGTCGATGTCGGCGCGGGCGCAAAAATTCTGGGTCCGATAACGATTGGAGATGACGCGCGGATTGGCGCCAATGCGGTTGTGTTAATTGATGTACCTGCGGGCATGACTGCCGTTGGTGTTCCTGCGAAAATTGTAAAGTCCTGACGCAGAAGGGTCGTGGATTGCAAAGCCATCTCCATAACGTTACCCATTGGTTAGCTATTTTAGCGTATAAAATTCAAAGACATTGGATTGGGTGGGGGGAAACGCCGTTATGGGCACATTGTTTTCGATATTTGTGGCGGTGAAGGCTTCTTAATGCACGTAAAGCAGCGCCCTCCTCTTTTGACCTTGCTTACGGAAAACTGGCTTCTATTTTTGGGGCTGGCGGCACTCTTTGTGCCTACGATGATGCTTGTTGCCAAATTTAGCTGGGGCACAGAACAAGGTGCGCATGGTCCTATTGTTGTGGCGACCGGTATTTGGCTTTTAATGCGCCAATGGCCTTCGGCAGCGGGTGTTCGGCAGCCTGCGCCCGCCAAAAACATTGCGATCCTTTCTGTGTTGTTATTGAGCGCTTATTTCTTGTCGAGTGTTACGCAGATCGTCGAAATTCAAGGCTTCCTTATGTACGGTGTGTTGTTAACTGCGCTATA
Organism: Chakrabartia sp.; assembly: GCA_040079575.1. Lineage (GTDB taxonomy): Bacteria > Pseudomonadota > Alphaproteobacteria > Sphingomonadales > Sphingomonadaceae > Aquisediminimonas. Next base: position 92,730 of record JBEBKH010000001.1, read on the forward strand.
CAGTTTCGTCGGTTTTAGGGCGATGACGGCCCTTTCTTTCCCGCTCTTTTATTTGCTGTTTGCGTTTCCACCACCTGACACTTTGGTCGCGATTATTACGCAGCCGCTGAAAATTGCGATATCGGAGGCGGCCATTTGGCTACTCTATCTGTTTGGATATCCCATCGCAGGCGCAGGTGTCACTATCCAGATCGGCCAATATCAATTGCTGGTTGCTGCGGCATGTGCTGGGCTTAATTCACTCATTTCACTTTCGGCGATTTCGCTATTTTATGTCTATGTTCGCCATCAGGCCCGGTGGCGTTATGCCCTATTTTTGGTGTTGGCGATTGTGCCGGTTGCGGCGTTTGCAAACTTTGTCCGTGTGTTGATTTTGATTTTGCTAACCTATCATTCAGGAGAGTCCGCAGCGCAGGGTTTCCTGCATAACTTTGCGGGCATGACAATGTTTGTCACGGCATTACTGTCAATATTTGCCTTTGATTCCTTTGCAGAGCCGATTTGGCGGCGCCTATCCAAGGGGGAACCCGCTCGTGCCAAATGATCAGACACCAGAGCAGAAATCGCCGCTTGATTTATCGCGCCGGCATATGATTTTGGGGGCGGCTGCGCTGACCACGTCAATTGCTGCCTTTGTGCGTGAACCTAAGGCTGCGATGCAGCCACTCGCCAAAGGCGTGCTGGAGGGGTTTGTGCCGAAGGACGTTGGTCCCTGGAAATTTGAAACCAAAAGCGGCTTGGTTTTGCCGCCGGTCGATCCTCTGACAGATCAAATCTACAGCGATATTGTGACGCGCGTCTATGCATCTGAAAAAGCGCCGCCCGTGATGATGCTCATCGCTTACAGCAATACGCAAAACGGCATGCTGCAGCTTCACCGGCCGGAGGTTTGCTATCCTGCGAGTGGGTTTAAGCTGACCAAAACAGTGATTGAGAGCATCGCCATCAATCCGCAAACGCAATTGGCGACACGGCACTTCAGCGCGGAGGGCGCGTCGCGCAATGAACAAGTGTTATACTGGACGCGGATTGGCAGTGAATTGCCGACAGGATGGCTAGAGCAGAGGGCTGCGGTTGTGCGCGCCAATTTGCGCGGCGTGATTCCCGACGGTATATTGGTGCGACTTTCAACCATCGCTCCGGATTATAAAGCGGCACGGCCTGTCCTTGATTCCTTTACAGGTGCGCTTGTCGACAGTTTGAATGCGCCCGCGCGAAAGCTATTGGTTGGCTTTTAGCCTTTCTTCCAATTGTCGAAAGGTTTGAGAATGAACCAGACAAATGCCAAAACCGCTGTGATCATAATCGCGGCTAAAATCGGGTAGCCTTCATTGCCAAGATAGTTTGCAACAGCGCAACCAGCAGAGGCCGCAAGATACTGCCACAGGCTATCACGCGGCTCATCTTCAGAGGACCGCTGCAAAAAAAGAACAATCAATCCAGAAAATATACCGACCGAAAGCCAGTCAAAGATGGTTTCCAAGGACTTTCCCCATTGCAAAGTTAAAAGTTTATAGCCTATTCACACTACCATACCACAAGCAGGCCGATAAACAACATAGGGCCGTTCCTGCCGGTATCGTTGGGAAAATCGTGGAGAAAAACTGTGAAGAAGAATTTTAAAACTGCCGCCTCAGTCGGACTTATCGCTCTTGCACTGAGTATTAGCGCCTGTGGAAAAAAAGCAACGGGGCAGGTGGTGGCCGTCGTTAACGACGAAGAAATTACCCTAGAAGAACTCAATGCCGAACTGAACGGTGTTTCCATTCCAGCAAATGCGGATAAGAAACTCGCCATGCGTCAGCTTTTGCAGCAGGTTATTGATCGCCGCTTGCTGGCCCAAGCAGCAAAAGAGCAGGGCTTAGACCGCGACCCAGTCTATATAACACAGCAACGCCGGGCGAATGAGGATTTGCTTGTTCGACTCTATGCGAAAAAAGCGTCTGACAGTATTCCGGTTCCAGATGCAAAGGCGATCGCGCAATACATCACCGCCCATCCAGAAATGTTCGCGTCCAGAACGCGTTATAAACTGGATCAGTTGCGTTTTGCAGCGCCATCAGACCCCGCCCAGATCAAGGCACTTGAAGCAAATCATACGATTGCTGAAATCGCCGCGACTTTAACAAGGTTTGGAATTAAGTTTGAACGTGGCAATGGTGCGCTTGATACAGGCGCAACCCCGCCTGCGACATTAAAGCAAATCTTGTCGCTGCCAGCGGGTGAGCCTTTCATAACCCCGTCAGGACAATTGCTAGTCGCCAGCGTTATTGTCGGACAAGATCCAATGACCGTTCCAGAAGCCCAAACGCGGCCATTGGCTGTACAATCAATCCGCAACGAAAATCTGAACAAGATTGGCGAGACGCGTCTTAAAGAAGCACGCGCTGCGGCAAAGATTGATTATCAACCTGGTTATGAAGCGCCGTCGAACAAACCGGTTGCTGCAAAAAAATAGGACCCAAGTCTCGGCAACGGAGCGCCCTTATTTTTCAGGGCGCTCCGTTCTGATCCACGATTTTTCAACACCCTTGAACAGCCCAAAGTAAATGGGCAGCTTCCACAAAATATAGAGCGGTATTTTGACCAGCGTGGACGGCGTCAATGTCGCGCGCCCATAGCGCAGCCATGACAGCAGGACGATCATTACACTGGCTAGCATTACTGCGGTAAGCGCATAAGCTTGGCTGTATCCAAGCCCCAAAAATCCTGCGCAGTAAAGGAGTGCCAGAACAAGAGATCCGATAATGAACACCAAGGAAAGCGGTGGCACGAG
>JBEBKH010000002.1:0-92268 GCA_040079575.1 Chakrabartia sp.
GACAGTATCTAACCTGCTATCTCAAAATCATAAACCATCGGACGGGGCATAAGCTCTAAGGTTTCACGCAAAGGCGCTAAGAAAATAAGATCGCTAAGATCGGTCCGATGAAAAATGCAAATTTACCCCGAACATCTTCGCGCCCTTCTTCCCTTTGCGCCTTTGCGTGAAACCCCCTTTTCTATCCGTGACGCACACCGAACAGGGCGCTGCCGACGCGGATGTGGGTTGCGCCGATCATGATTGCGGTTTCAAAATCGCCTGACATGCCCATGCTGAGGCCTGACAGACCGTGATCGCGTGCCAATTTGGCGAGTAATGCGAAATAGGGGGCGGCCTCCACATCCGCGGGCGGCACAGCCATCAGCCCCATGACGTCAAGGCCCTCTTTTTGCGCCTGTTCCAGCAAAGCTGGCAAATCCGCCACTGTGCAGCCGCCCTTTTGCGCTTCACCACCGATATTGACCTGAACAAAGCAGCGTGGGTTCTTTCCCAGTTTTTGCGCTGCCCGTGCCAATGCCGTCACCAGCGATGGCCGATCAACAGAATGGATCACGTCGAACAGAGCGACCGCATCCTCTGCCTTGTTCGATTGCAGTTGGCCAACCAGATGGAGTTCAATGTCTGGATAAGCGGCAATCAACGCAGGCCATTTATCAGCGGCCTCCTGCACGCGGTTTTCCCCGTAAACGCGCTGTCCCGCATCAAGCAGGGGGCGAATCACCTCCGCGCTGTGGGTTTTCGATATGGCAATCAATGTCACATCTTGTGCCGGGCGACCCGCTACTTTGGCAGCGGCGGCGATGGCGGCGCGCAGCGCGTCCAATCTCAATTTTGCGTCTTCACTCATGTCGCCGCTATAGGAAGCCCGATGCGCAAACGCCACTCCCCTCCGCTGCCCACGCTCTGGTTGATGACCGATGAGCGCATGGGAAATGGGCTGCTCCCCTCTGTGGCAGCGCTACCCAAAGGGTCTGGCATTATTTTCCGCCATTACAGCCTGCCCGCAAAGGCCCGGCGCGCCCTGTTTGTGCAGGTGCAGCGCATCGCCAAGCGCCAACGCCATATTTTGATTTTGGCCGGTGACAGCAAAACCGCACGCGCATGGAAAGCGGACGGCGCGCACGGAAAATATTGTGCAGACAAGAGGATGCTCCAAACCCGGGCTGTACATTCGATTCGCGAACGGATTACGGCGGAACGCGCAGGGGCGGACCTGATGCTGGTGTCGCCGCTGTTCGTAACGGCATCACATCGCGGTGCAAAAGGGATAGGCCGGATTGGTTTTGGGTTTATGGCGCGCAATGCCAAAACGCGCGTGATTGCGCTTGGCGGGATGACAGCGCACCGTGCGCGATCCTTAAAAAATTTTGGAATTTACGGCTGGGCAGCAATCGACGCGCTCGCCGTAGACATTAGAACTTAAACGCGGTTCCAATATAGACAGCCTGACTGTCGCGGCGATTGTCCGGCAAGGGATCAAGCCGGTCACGTTCAGATTTATACCGCACGCCCGCCGTCAGATTCAAATTGCGTGTCAAACGGTAGGAACCACCAAAATCAACTGCAACGCTTTCATTGGTATTGAGCGGCTGCGATGTCACACCCATGGGCCGTTCTGCTGCCAATTGTACCCGCGTCGTCAATTTCTTTGTTGTATAGCTGACACCGACATCAGCAACACTGCGTCCGCCCTGAAGCGTTCCCAAATCAGATTGCGCATAATCGCCAGACAGGGCGAATCGTTTCCAGCCCACAGCCACACCCAAATTATAAGCATAGGGCGCAAGATTGAGCGCCGAACCCACCAAAGTTGGCCGATCCATCGTTACCGGTTGCGCGGTTGTACGCGTACGGACTGCCACCGTGACTGCGCGACTCGGACGACCTGATGCGGAGGCGGGGGTGAATTTGAAGCCCGCCGTTGTCACATTGGCGCGAGCAAAGGCCGCTGCCAAACGCGGGTCAGCAGACGCCGGCGTGAATGATCCAATGCCGCTGCGTGACGCAGAAACCGTTGATTTAGCAACATTTTTTTGAGTCGCTGCGCCGATTGCAGGTGACACGACAAGGCCGACCACAGCACATGCTGCGATCCCCCATCCTGTCTTTTTCCCCTGCGTCGTCATCATTGGTCCTTATATATGAGCGTCATGATCTAGCATGAAGTGGATTGCATACACCACCTATGAAACACGAATATTGCGCTTCTGTTGCACAGTTTCAACAATCCTAGCGCAAAGCACTTCTTGCGGGCCGCGCTGATGGGCTTATAACGCAGCAAAAGAGCCTCATAAAGCAAGGAATATCAATGCGCCGCCCATCCCACATTATTGCCGCCCTGGCTGCTGCCACTCTCTTTTCCGGCTGTGCAGCCATAAGCGAAGATCTGTCCAAGGGCCTGAATTACGGCGGCGGTAAAAAAGTCAGCAAGTCCAAGGCCGCTGATCTGGCCGCTTCAAAAGTGATGACCATTGGCGTCAATGCCTATCTCTGGCGCGCCGCGCTCGACACCGTATCGTTCATGCCATTGGTCCAGACCGATTCAAACGGCGGCGTGATCGTGACCGATTGGTATGCCAACCCAACATCCCCCACCGAACGGATGAAATTGACGGTTTCGATCCTCGATCAGGATTTGCGCGCTGACGCGATCCGCGTTGCCGCTCTGCGGCAGGTGAGCCAAGGCGGAAATTGGATTGATGCCCCCGTCCAAGCAGCCACGGTTCAAAAACTTGAAGAAGTGATCCTGAACAAAGCCCGCGACCTCCGCCGGAGCGCAATGGCCGGATAATGTCGAGCCGTTTCAACCCGTTAAAGGCTGACGCGTACTGGCAGAAAATTTGGGATGAACGCGGCGTTTTCGTCGCCCCTTCTGCGGACGAACTTGCGACATCCGACAAGCCCAAAGCCTATGTGCTGGAGATGTTCCCCTATCCGTCGGGGCGTATCCACATGGGCCATGTCCGCAATTATACGATGGGCGACGTGCTGGCGCGTTACAAACGCATGACTGGCCACGCCGTTCTCCATCCAATGGGGTGGGATGCGTTCGGTATGCCGGCTGAAAATGCAGCGATGGAAAAAAAGGTCCATCCCGGCGGCTGGACCCGCGACAATATCGCGGCAATGCGCGCGCAGCTAAAACGATTGGGCCTGTCGATCGATTGGACCCGCGAACTTGCGACCTGTGAACCTGATTATTACGGGCATGAACAGGCGCTCTTCCTCGATTTGTTGGAAGCGGGGCTGGTTTACCGCAAGGAATCATCGGTCAATTGGGATCCGGTGGATATGACCGTGCTTGCCAATGAACAGGTGATCGACGGGCGCGGTTGGCGTTCCGGCGCGCTGATCGAAAAGAAAAAGCTCAGCCAGTGGTTCCTCAAAATCACCGATTTTGCCGAGGAATTGCTCGACGGTTTGGACACGCTGACCGACTGGCCTGATAAGGTCAAACTGATGCAGGAGAACTGGATTGGTAAGAGCCAGGGGCTCCGCGCGACGTTCAAATTGGTGGGCAGCGATCACGGAATCGACGTGTTCACCACGCGGCCAGACACGATGTTTGGCGCAAGCTTTGTGGCGATTGCCGCCGACCATCCTGTCGCTGCCGATCTGGCCCGCAGCACCCCCGCTCTCCAGACATTTATCGAGGATTGCCGCAAGGGCGGGACCACCGCCGCGGAAATCGACACAGCGGAAAAGATGGGCTTTGATACCGGGCTTAGGGTCGAACATCCACTCGACCCCAGCTGGCATCTTCCCGTCTATGTCGCCAATTTCGTGCTGATGGAATATGGCACAGGTGCGGTCTTTGGCTGTCCAGCGCATGACCAACGCGATTTGGATTTCGCACGCAAATATGACTTGCCGGTCGCCCGTGTTGTGGCCGACGGCCACGCCACAGACATTCGTTTCGACGGCAACGAAGCCTATACTGGCCCCGGAAAAATCGTAAATTCGGGGCTTCTCAATGACATGTCCGTGGATGAAGCCAAGGCAGCGGTGATTGCTAAGGCGGAGCAGGACAAATGGGGCACAGGCACCACCGTTTGGCGCTTGCGCGATTGGGGCGTGTCCCGCCAACGTTATTGGGGCACACCGATCCCGATCATCCACTGCGCGGCATGCGGTGTGCAACCGGTCCCGCGCGATCAGCTGCCCGTGATCCTGCCTGAAGACGTCAGTTTTGACATTCCCGGCAATCCGCTTGACCGCCACCCCACGTGGAGCAAAGTCGCCTGCCCCAAATGCGGCGCGGCGGCGCGGCGCGAAACCGATACGCTGGATACTTTTGTCGATTCGAGCTGGTATTTCATCCGCTTTGCCAGCCAGCCCAAGGACAAACCATTTGACCGCGCGGAAGCCGAGGCATGGTTGCCGGTCGGCCAATATATTGGCGGGGTTGAACATGCGATCCTGCATCTGCTTTATGCACGGTTTTGGACACGCGCGCTCAACCGCATCGGTAAACTGGGCGTCACCGAACCGTTCAAGGGGCTGTTCACCCAAGGGATGGTGACACACGAAACGTATAAATCTGCTGACGGTGCGTGGCTTTCGCCCGAAGATGTCAAACAAGGCGCGGGCGGGATTGTAACGCTGGCGGGTGATCCCGTGACGCTGGGCCGCATCGAAAAAATGTCGAAATCCAAGAAGAACGTCGTCGATCCCGATCCGATGTTTGACCAATACGGGGCCGACGCAGTGCGTTGGTTCATGCTGAGTGATTCGCCGCCTGAACGTGATCTCGAATGGTCCGAAAGTGGGATTGAAGGCACATGGCGTTTCGTCAACCGCATCTGGCGGCTGTTTGACAGCATCGACACGGCCGGAGGAAATAATCCGGCGCTCGATAAAGTCCTCCACCGCGCGATTGCCGGAATTGCGACGGATATTGAAGCACTGGCCTTCAACAAATCGGTCGCGAAACTGCATGAATTGGTCAATGCCATTGAAAAAGCAGCGCCATCCGCGTCGCGCAGCACCGCCATCCGCACGCTCGCCTGTCTGATCGCGCCGATGTTGCCCCATCTGGCTGAAGAAGGCTGGGTCCATATTGGCGGCGCTGGCCTGATCGCCGATCAGCCCTGGCCAGTCGCTAATCCAGCGCTGCTGATCGACAGCGATGTCACCATCGCGGTGCAGGTCAACGGCAAGCTGCGCGATACACTGACCCTGCCAAAGGGCACGGACAAGGCGGCCATTGAGGCCGCCGCAATGGCATTGGACAAGATCATCCGTGCGTTGGACGGGGCCAACCCAAAAAAGATCATTGTGGTCCCCGACCGTCTGGTCAATATCGTCGCATGAAACGCTTTTTGCCCTTGGCCTGATCCTGCTTCTCCCTGCATGTAGTTTGCAACCGCTTTATGCGGGCGGCGCTGGCGGCAAGGCGGCACAAACACTCGGCCAGATTGATGTCCCTGCGATTGAGGGCAAGGCCGGATGGCTGGTACGCGATGCCCTTTTCGCACGGCTAGGTGCGGTGCCAAAGGGGGCCGCCACCTACCGCTTAGAAGTGGTGCTCGATGATCAAATCACCGGATTCGGGGTGCGCCGCGATGATGCCGTGACGCGCGAACGCCGCACGCTGCGCGCGCGCTATAAATTGATTCATCTTGCTGATAATAGCGTCAAAATCGACGCAACTGCGGGGTCCGACGCCGGGATTGATGTGGTCAGTTCTGAATATGCGACGGTCGCGGCTGAAAACACCGCGCTTGAGCGTTTGGCAGAAATCATTGCGGATCAAATTGTCACGCGGATCGCGCTCGATGCGGGACGCGCGCCCGCGCCGCAATGACAGCTGTCGGGTGAAGGCATCGCTTTCCGAAATCAGCCGCGCGCTGGATGCGCCGCCATCTGCCATTCGCCTATTTTTGCTCCACGGTGCGGACGAATCGAGTTCTATTGCGCTGTCCAAACGTCTTGAACGCGCGTGCGGGGCCGATGCCGAACGCGTTGATCTCGATGCAACCAAGCTGAAAGCTGATCCTGCACGCCTTTCTGATGAGGCCGCATCTTTTTCAATGTTTGGTGGCAAACGGTACATTCGTATACAACCGGTAAGTGATGATGCCCTGCCCGCGATTATCGCCCTGCTGGAAGCCGGTGTTGCCGAACATCCCGTGATTGCGATTGCCGGCGCGCTCAAACCGGCCTCCGCCCTGCTCAAACTCGCGCTGTCCAGTCCTGCAATTATGGCGCATGCCAGCTTCATTCCTGATGCGGGTCAGGCAAGCCAGATTGCCGAGGCATTGGGGCGTGAATCAGGCCTGCGTCTGTCGGGCGATATTGCCCGTGCCATTGCCTCAGCAGCGGGTAATGACCGCGCCGTAATGGCCCAAGAGATTGAAAAACTTGCTCTTTTTATGGATGCAGGGCCCGAACGACCAGTCGAAGCGACGATGGATTCGCTGGAAAGCATTGGTGCGGCGACCAGTGACGGCGCGCTATCGCGGTTGGTCGATGCGGTGCTCGATGGCCGTCCTAACAGTGTTGCAGACGAAGTTGCACGACTTTCTCAAGAAGGGATGGAGGGTATTCCCTTGCTCCGTGCGGTGTCGCGGCGTGTTCACATGCTCGCGGGTTTGCGCGCAGAGGTGGACGGCGGGCTCTCCGCGGGTGCGGCGGTAAAAGCGCGTGGCAAGGCAATTTTCTGGAAGGATGAAGCGCCCGTCACACGGCAGGTTTCACGCTGGCCCTCTACCCGCCTCGCCACGGCATCATCGCGACTGTTGGCGACCGAACAGGCCATCATGTCCGCAGGAACAGCAGGGACAATCCTGTGCGACGCGGAATTGATTGCCATCAGTCGGGTTGCAGCGCGGTTGCGCTAAATCCGCTCCCCGCGCATTTTATTAAATCCGCTCCCCACTCAGGCGTTGGCATATGAGATCAAGCTGATCGAGCGAGGAATAACCCAAGGTGACCGTGCCCCCCTTGGCCGCGTGGTTGATGCTGACTTTCAGCCCCAGCATATCGCCCAATTGCCGTTCAAGCGCCGCCAAATCGGCATCGCGGAGCGCATTTGGCCCTTGAGACCGGATGCGCGCAGCACTCGGCTTAAAGCGCCGCGCAAGTTTTTCGGTTTCACGCACAGACAAATCGCGCTCAATCACTTGCTTTGCCAGCCCGAGCGGGTCTTCACAATTGAGCAGCGCGCGCGCATGCCCCATGCTAATCTGGCCAAAACCGAGATAATCCTGCACCCGCTGCGGCAAATTGCGCAGGCGGATCAAATTGGCGATATGGCTGCGCGATTTGCCGACGATCTTGCCCAATGCTTCCTGACTGTGGCCATAATCATCGATCAGCCGCCGGTATGTTTCACCTTCTTCAATCGCATTCAGCTGTTCGCGCTGGATATTTTCAACAAGCGCGATTTCAAGCGCGGTACGATCGTCAAAATCTCGAACGATTACAGGGACTTGATGGATATTCGCGCGTTGTGCCGCACGCCAGCGACGTTCACCCGCGACAATTTGAAAATGCCCGCCCATGTCGCGCACGACAATGGGTTGAAGCATCCCGCTCGCCTCTATCGAGCGCGCCAATTCATCAAGCGCAGCCTCATCAAAATGCTTGCGCGGCTGATTGGGCAAGGGCCGCATATTGGCGACATCGACCATACGAATCCCCGCCGGAGTCGCCCCACCCTCTGGCCGGATCGGCGCTTCCTGCGCAATTTCGCCCATAAGCGCGGAAAGCCCGCGACCCAAACCCGCGGGACGTTTTTTCAGGGGCGCTGGCTCACCTTCGCTCATGCCGCCACCGCCGTTTTGGGCAAACGCCCAATGACTTCGCGGGCGAGCGCAATATAGGCCTCTGATCCAGCACAACGGTGATCATAGATCAGCGCGGGCAGACCGTGGCTGGGCGCTTCCGACAGGCGGACATTGCGCGGGATAACTGTTTCAAACACCGCCGCACCAAGGCAGGCGCGAACATCCTCTGCAACCTGTTCAGTCAAACGGTTACGCCGGTCATACATGGTCAGTGCGACCCCAAGGATCGACAAGCCGGGATTAAACTTTGCCCTAATCCGCTCAAAAGTCTGGAGCAGCTGACTCAACCCCTCAAGCGCGAAAAATTCACATTGCAAGGGCACGAGCAAGGAATGCGCCGCGACCAAGGCATTGATCGTCAACAATCCAAGCGAAGGTGGGCAGTCAATCAGGACAATGTCCCATTTTCCTTGCGGCGCGGCGTCAAGCGCCATCGACAGTTGATGGGTGCGGTTTTCATAGTCGACCAGCTCAATTTCAGCGCCCGACAAGTCGGCAACCGCTGCCACAAGATCCAGACGCGGGATTTTGGTCGCAATTGCCGCTTCCGCTAGCGTGGTGTCACTTGTCAAAACATCATAGGATGATCGCACGCGGTCAGCATGCATCACGCCCAATCCGGTCGACGCATTGCCCTGCGGATCCAGATCAATCAGCAACACACGCCATCCCGTTGCGGCCAGCGCCGTGGCCAGATTGATCGCGGTGGTCGTTTTGCCAACGCCGCCCTTCTGGTTTGCAACGGTAATCCGAATCATCTGGCCCGCTTTCTTTTGACATCGCGCGCCACAATGATGGCTGCGTCTGTATCTGTGATGCTCTGTTCCACGTGAAACACACCTTGCCATGAATGCGTGATGGTTTCCAGTTCTTCCCGCGCGCTCCGCCCTTTTGGCAAAACCCACACGGTCCCATTCCGGGAATAGCGGAATGCTGCATCCAAAAGCTTTGGCAACGGCGCAAATGCGCGGGCGCTGATGACGGATGCAGGCCGGTCTGACAGGTGTTCAAGCCGCCCGCCGTGCAGGATGACGTTTTTCAAATCCAGCGTGTCCGCCACAGATTTAAGAAACTCAACCCGCTTGCGACGCGATTCGACCAATATGACAGGCCGTGATTCGAGGATCGCAACCACCAGCCCAGGAAAGCCAGCACCTGTCCCAAGATCCAACCACGGCCCCTTATTCGCCCCTGCCAGCGGAATAAGCTGCGCAGAATCAACAATATGACGCGCCCACATCTGATCAGCAGACGCCGCCGAAATCAAATTTTGTTGAAGGCTTTCGGCGAGCACCAAGTGTCGCAGCCCGTCCAATTTATCAAATGTTTCACGTGAAACACCGCGTGTTTCCAACAACCAGGCCTTGGCTTCATCCTCAGTCATGCGGCGCGTTCCATCGGTGCGGGGCGTTTGGCGTGGACCAATATCGCGGCGAGTGCTGCCGGGGTAATTCCCCGAATACGTTCTGCGCCGCCCAAAGTTGCCGGGCGCACAGCCTCCAATTTTTCTACCATTTCGTTGGAAAGCCCACCAATTGCGCGGTAATCAAGATCGGCGCGAATGGATATATTCTCATTCGCGCGCATCGCCCGTATCTCTGCATCTTGTCGCGCGAGATACGGCGCATAACGTGCATCTTCGATAATTTCAGCGATCAGGTCTGCCGGGCAGGCGCCGATTTGCGGGACCAATGCGTGCACTGCCGCCAAATCAAATCCGTCATAGCGCAGCCACGCGAACAGGCTTTGGCGAAGGCCATCATCACGCACATCAACGCCTACCGCGCGGATCTCGGCACTGGATGCGGGGCGCTCAAGCGCTTCCCCAATAAGGGTGCGTTGCAATGCGCGTGCTTCATATTGCGCGGTGCGCTCTGCACCAACACAGCCTGCAGCCAGTGCCATAGGCGTCAGCCGTGTCGCGGCATTGTCCGCACGGAGATGGAGCCGGTATTCAGCGCGTGCGGTCAACATGCGGTAAGGCTCGGTAATGCCCTGCAGAATCAAATCATCCACCATGACGCCAATGTAGGAGGACGCACGATCAAGAATTATGGGCGGTTTTCCAAGTGTTTTGGCAGCCGCATTGAGCCCAGCGACCAGCCCCTGCGCGGCTGCCTCCTCATAGCCGGTTGTCCCGTTAATCTGCCCGGCGCAGTAAAGCCCCGCTACCGCGCGGACCCCGAGCGTCGCATCAAGCGCACGAGGATCAATATGGTCATATTCAACCGCATAGCCAGGCTGCACAATCTCAACCGCTTCCAAACCCTTGATCGTGCGCAACATCGCCAGTTGCACATCTTCGGGGAGCGAAGTCGAAATGCCATTGGGGTAGACCAGAATGTCGTCTGTACCCTCCGGTTCCAAGAAAATCTGATGGCCGTCGCGGTCACCAAAGCGGTTGACCTTATCCTCAATCGAGGGGCAGTAACGTGGCCCCTGCCCCTCAATCGCCCCGGAATGGAGCGGTGATCGGTCAAGACCGCTGCGAATGACCGCGTGGGTTGCGGCATTGGTACGGGTCATCGCACAGAAGAGCTGCGGTGCAGGACGTCCTGTTGAGCGCGAGGAAAATGTCCAATCGCCGTCATCGGACGGCTGAACACTGAGTCCACTCCAGTCTATCGTCCGGCCATCAAGCCGCGGTGGGGTTCCAGTCTTCAGGCGCGCAACCGGCAGATTTAACGCCCGCAACTGCGCGCCCAGCTTAATCGCCGATGCTTCGCCCACGCGGCCGCCCGTCGTCTGCGCTTCTCCGCAAAACATCTTGGCATTCAAAAATGTACCAGTAGCAAGAACAATTGCATCAGCACTGAACGCACGCCCATCCTCTAACATCAGACCGGTCACCGTCGTGCCAGCTGCGGCAAAGATCAGCGATTCGGCAGCGCCTTCGATAATCTCCAGCCCAGGTTGAGCTTTAAGCATCGCGTGGATCGCCGCCTTGAAGCGCTTACGGTCCGCCTGAATACGCGGGCCCTGCACAGCGGCTCCTTTTGAGGCATTGAGCATGCGGTAATGGATCGCGGCTTCATCTGCCGCGCGAGCGAGAATCCCGTCAAACGCGTCCACTTCGCGGACCAAATGGCCTTTTCCCAACCCACCAATCGCCGGATTACAGGACATTGCACCGATGGTGTTGCGATCAAAGCTGACCAATGCCGTCCGCGCGCCCATCCGCGCGGAGGCCGCCGCAGCCTCACACCCTGCATGGCCCCCACCGACAACAATGACATCAAATACTTGCATCCATTTTCGCTAGGCGTGAGTCGGGCGCGGGTCAAACCTGTTTCACGTGAAACAGTGCTACTTGCCGATACAAAATGCACCAAACAGCGCGTCGAGCATATCTTCAACACCCGCACGGCCCGTGAGTGCGTCAAGGTGGAGACGGGCCAAGCGCACATGTTCGGCAACGATGAGCATATCCTGCGCATCTTGCGCCTCACCAAGATCATGAACAACGCCGCCGAGAATGGTGCGGTGTCGCTGGTTCAGCGCAAGTGCGCCGACTTTGGGAAGCAGCGCCTTGGCCCGCGCGATCATTTCTGCCCGTAACTGGTCAAGGCCCAGTCCCGTTTTCGCTGAAACCGCAAGGCCTGCGCTTTGACCGTCCAAATCCGCTTTCGCCGCGATCAGGATTGCGCGTGCCGGGTCAGGGCACGCATCCGCCGCGCCTAGCCACAATATGATATCGGCACTGGCCAATGCCTTTCCTGCACGGGCAATACCAATGTCCTCAATTTCGTCACCCGCGGACCCGCGCAGACCAGCTGTGTCGATCAACACCAAGGGGATGCCGTCGATCACGATAGGCGCTTCGATACGGTCACGCGTGGTGCCCGCTATGGCAGAGACGATCGCCGCGTCTCGCCCCACTATCACATTGAAAAGACTAGATTTTCCAGAATTTGGCGGACCCGCCAAAACAATAGTGACTCCGTCCTTCAAGCGTTCAGCAGGCGGCTCCCCAAGCAGCGCGTTGATTTCCGTACAGAGCGCAGCCAGCCCGTCACTATGAGACGCTGCATCAGACACATCATCCTCATCAGAAAAATCGAGGGCCGCCTCGATCTGCGCCGCCAACCTAAGTAACCGGCGCTGCCAATCTTCAACGCGGCGGCCCAGCGCACCTTCGGCCAACGCCAGAGCGCTCTGCCGCTGACCTTCGGTTTCGGCGGCCAGCAGGTCGGCTAACCCCTCTGCCTCCGCCAAATCGATCCGGCCATTTTCAAAGGCGCGACGGGTAAATTCGCCCGCAGTCGCCAGTCGCAAACCCTCCATCCGACCCAGCGTCGCCAAAACGGCCGCCACCACCGCACGGCCGCCGTGGACATGCAGTTCTGCCAAATCTTCACCGGTTACGCTTGCGGGTCCGGGAAACCACAGCGCCAACCCCTGATCGAGCGAAATCCCAGTGGCTGGATCAACGAAATGACACAGGGTTGCCGTGCGCGGTTTGAGACGTTTGTTGGTGAGCGAGGATAACGCAGGCCCCGCTCCTGCGCCACTGATGCGCACAACGGCGATTCCCGCCGGGGGAAGCCCGCTCGACAATGCAAAAATACTGTCCACGCTGCGCGCCTGACCAATCTTGTAGTTTAATTTTTCTTGGTCTTGCCAGACGTTGCTCCACTTGCGAACTGACCGATAAGATCTTTGACCAGATCAACACCGGCCCCGCCCAGCGGCACCCAATTGCGGACCATGCCTTCGACCATGTCCGGGGTCACACCCTTTTTCATCACATCTTTGACTTGGCTCAGATAGGCATCATGAACATCGGTCAAATCGGGAAGCCCCACCAAACGGCGGACTTCTTCTGGGGTGCAATCAACTTCAATATTGAATTTCATGGCGCATTCCTTGCTTCATCGCGGGACTTGAGGGGTGGCCTGTCCACCTGTATCATCATCCCATGCCTTATGCCCCTGTCTCTGCCAAAATCGCAACGCCTATCGGCATGGTCGTTATCGTGGCGGAAAACGAAGCGCTTCTCTCTGTGCGGATCATCCCCGAAATCTCAGCAGAACAACATGATGCGGGCAGCCCCGTTCTGGACCGCGCGGTCACCCAGATGCGCGCTTATTTCGCGGGGCAGCGGCGTGATTTTGATCTGCCGCTCTTGCCCTTGACCAGCGCGCGCGGCAATGCCCTGCGCGCCGGGATCATATCGGTCGGCTATGGGCAGACGCTCACCTACGGCGGGCTCGCGCGCAAAATAGACTCCGGTCCGCGCGCTGTGGGTCAGGCATGCCGGCGCAACCCATTCCCGATCATCGTCCCCTGCCACCGCATCACGTCCGCTGGTGGCGCGCCTGAAAATTATTCAGGCGGCGACGGCATCACCACGAAGGCGTGGCTCAATGCGTTTGAACGGGGTAACTGCGCCTAAAGTCCGGCAAAAGCCGCAGCATAGGGCGCAACTTCGTGCCAGCCTTCCCAAATCATCTTGCCCGCGACGTAAATGATGACGACCAAACCAACCCATGCGATCCAGCGGTAACGTTCGATATATTGGGCGATGATGTTGGCAGCGATCCCCATCAGAGCGACAGAAAGCACCAGCCCGATCATCAAAATTCCGGGATGTTCGCGCGCTGCGCCTGCAACGGCAAGTACATTATCAAGGCTCATTGAAACATCGGCAAGCGCCACGGCCCATGCGGCAGCGGCAAAGCTTTTTGAAGCGATAATCCCGGAATGTTCGTCACCCTCAATTTCAGGGGAGCCAGGCGATTCTCCAGCGGGGGCCATGCGAATATCGCGGTACATCCGCCAGCCCACCCACAACAGCAAGAAACCGCCGGCAAGCACAAGGCCGACAATGCCCATCAGCCAGCTGACCCCGAGCGCGAAAATAATCCGCAACACCAACGCCGCAATAATCCCAATCAAGATCACCTTTTTGCGCTGAACAGGCGGCAATCCAGCGGCAAGTGCCCCGACAACAATCGCATTGTCACCGGCCAGCGTGATGTCGATCAGCAAGACTTGCAAGAATGCTGAAAAAGCCGAAGGCGTGTTCAGATTGGAAAAGTCATGAACAATATGTCCCCAGATTTCTGCAGGACCGCCCATGGAGGGCACAGCAACGGCAGCAAGGCTCAACACATCAATCACAAAATATCTCCAAAATAAACAACGTCAGGCATTGGATCATAAAAACCGTGCAACAAGGTGCGCCACTGTTGATAACGGTCAGATTGCCGAAATCCGTCGCGGTGCGCAGCAATGTTTTCCCACTGGACCAGCAACACATACAGACCATTTCGTTCAATCGCAGGACGCACTTCAATGCCCAGAAAACCCGGGGACGCAGCGATCAGCGGCATGGCCTGCGCCATTGCCGCCTCAAACGCAGCTTCTTGACCAGGACGCACTTGCAAAAGGGCGTGTTCGACGATCATATTCGATTATTGATTCATCGAATCGAAGAAATCTTCGTTGGTCTTTGAATCCTTCATCTTGTCGATCAGGAATTCCATCGCATCGATCGTGCCCATCTGCATCAATATCCGGCGCAGCACCCACATTTTGGAGAGTTTGCCCTTTTCGACAAGCAATTCTTCCTTACGCGTGCCCGATTTGCCGACATCAAGCGCGGGGAAGATGCGCTTGTCAGAGACTTTGCGATCCAGCACGATTTCGGAATTGCCCGTGCCCTTAAATTCTTCAAAGATCACTTCATCCATACGGCTGCCGGTATCAATCAGCGCGGTTGCAATGATCGAGAGCGAGCCACCTTCCTCAATGTTCCGCGCGGCCCCGAAAAAGCGTTTCGGGCGTTGCAGCGCATTGGCGTCAACGCCGCCGGTCAACACTTTGCCGCTGGATGGAACGACCGTGTTATAAGCACGACCCAAACGCGTGATGGAATCGAGCAGGATGACAACATCCTTTTTATGCTCAACCAGACGTTTGGCCTTTTCGATCACCATTTCGGCAACCTGCACATGGCGCGACGCGGGTTCGTCAAAGGTGGAGGAGATAACCTCACCCTTCACCGAACGCTGCATGTCGGTGACTTCTTCGGGACGTTCATCGACCAGCAGGACGATCAGAAACACTTCAGGATGATTGTCGGTAATCGCTTTGGCAATATTCTGCAGCAATACAGTTTTACCTGTGCGCGGCGGCGCGACGATCAACGCGCGCTGGCCCTTGCCCTGCGGCGAAATAATATCGATGACCCGTGCAGACTTGTCTTTGACTGTTGGGTCAAGCGAATCAAGGTTGAGCTTTTCATCGGGATAAAGCGGGGTCAAATTGTCAAAATTGACACGGTGGCGGACAACATCAGGGTCATCAAAATTGATCGCGGTGACTTTATTGAGCGCAAAATAGCGTTCGCCATCTTTTGGCCCGCGAATTTCGCCTTCAACTGTATCTCCCGTACGCAGACCATGTTTGCGGACCTGGTTAGGGGAGAGATAAATATCGTCAGGTCCAGCAAGATAATTGGCTTCGGGGCTGCGGAGAAAACCAAATCCGTCCTGAAGCACTTCAATCGTGCCAATACCCATAATCTGGGTGCCGTTTTCAGCTTCAACTTTAAGGATCGCGAACATCAAATCCTGCTTCCGCAGGGTCGATGCGCCTTCAACGCCGAGCTCTTCAGCCATGCCGACGAGTTCTGCCGGGGTTTTCTTTTTAAGGTCTTTCAAATGCATTTCTAATTTCCAGTGGTATTTTTAATGGGGAGAACCGCAGAACAGCGAAATCAAGGACTGATGCTGAATGTGAAGCGCAAGAAAGCGCTGCGGAGGATATATAAGTAAACGGAGCGGGTGGGTTAGTCAAGAAGCGTCAGAAGGGACGGACGATCACCAATATAACGATCACAGCCGCCGCAACGCCGGGCACTTCATTGAGCATACGCAAGGTTTTACCACTGGCATTCCGCTCACCCTGCGCGAGTTTTTTGGTATAAGCTGCCATCCAGCCATGATAACCTGACAAGGCAATGACAAACAGAAATTTGAGCAGAAACCATCCCTGATTGAACGCACCAATATCAAAAGCGAGCGCCAAACCCAAAATCCAAACAACGATCATTGCAGGATTGAGAATGATCCGGATCAAGCGGTTTTCGCGGTCAACCCAGCGGCCTTCCTCAACCGATCCAGACTCACACTCCTGATGATAAACCAAAAAACGCGGCAGCATGAAAAGCCCCGCCATCCAGAAAATGACAAAAATGATGTGCGCAGCCTTTACCCACAGATAGGCATTGCCGAGCCACCCGATCATCATCCGCGCACCCGTTTGATCAAATGTTCAACATGCGCGATTGGCGTGTCAGGTAAAATGCCGTGGCCCAGATTGAATATATGCGGTCTTCCGGGAAAAGCGGCCAAAATTCGGTCAATTGCGAGATCAAGAACCGCCCCGCCCGTAATCAGTGCCAAGGGATCAAGGTTCCCTTGTACGGGGAGATTTTCAGGCAGGTTTTGATGTGCCCAGACCGGATCAACGGTTTCATCAAGCCCGACCGCTGACACACAGGTTTCTCGGGCATAAGCGGGTAATTTTGCACCTGCCCCTTTTGGAAACCCTATGATCGGGGTTTGAGGATAACGCGCCCGCACTTTTTCAACGATTTTTACAGTGGGTGCGATTACCCATTGCTCAAACTGGGTGGGCGATAAACTGCCCGACCAGCTGTCAAACAATTGCACCGCGTCAACCCCAGCTTCAATTTGACCACAGAGATATTCGACAGTTAAATCGGCAATGGCATCGATGATCAACTGAAAGGCCTGAGGATCACGATAAGCATAGCGACGCGCCTCAGCCTGTTCCTTACTTCCCTGCCCAGCAATCATATAGGTCGCAACGGTCCAGGGACTGCCTGCAAAGCCCAAAAATGTTTTTTCGGGGGTGAGCGCTGCCGCAACCCGTTTAACCGTTCCATAGACCGGCGCAAGCCGTTCTGGGGCCTGTGTGAGAACCGACAGCGCATGATCAACAAGCGTTGGGGCAAGACGGGGGCCTTCTCCTGTCTCAAACCACAAATTTTGGCCAAGGGCATAGGGGATGACAAGAATGTCCGAAAACAGGATCGCACCGTCAAAGCCAAAACGCTTTATGGGCTGTAATGTGACTTCAGCAGCGGCATCACTGTCATTTACCAGTTCAAGAAATCCGCCTTTTTCAGCACGGAGCGCACGATATTCAGGTAAATAGCGTCCCGCTTGGCGCATCAGCCATAAGGGAGGACGTTCGTGCTTATGTCCCCTTAGGGTGCTGAGCAATGGCTTGACTGAATCGTTTTTCACACTGCCCCTCTATTCAATTATTATAGAGTTAAAAAGGTTGTAGTTGTTAGTTGGTCGCTTGATAGCGAGAATTATCGGTAATGCGCGATTTTGCCAACAGCTTGACTCATATGCGCGCACCAAAATGGGCAGAGTCGTATTCACCGACCCCCGTTATCCACAGCATGGGATGAAACCTGCTCTGCTGTGCACAGCCCTGTGAATGTTTTTTTGGTGGCTCTGGACAGAAGCAGGCCTTGCAGTTGTTAAGCGCTTTCCGCTAGCACCATCCACAATGTTACCCACAGCGCGCCTTTGCCCATGACCCGGCTTCACCTTCATCTTCTGTCCGATTCAACCGGCGAGACATTGGAGACAATAGCCAAGGCAGCGCTTTCTCAATTTGACGGCGTTGAAACGGTTAAACATTTTTGGCCAATGGTCCGCACAGAGGGCCATATAGAGCGTATTTTGAGTGATATAACCCAAAACCCCGGGCTTGTCCTCTTCACACTCGTCAATCATGAATTGCGGCGCACCCTTGAAACCCGGTGTAAAGCATTGGGGTTGCCGACGGTTGCAGCACTTGATCCCGTGCTTGATGCTCTGTCCACAATGTTGGGACAAGAGGCCAAGGCCCGACCGGGGCTTCAACATATGCTCGATGCTGCATATTTTGCGCGGGTGGAAGCGATTCAATTTACGATTGCGCACGATGACGGGGTCAATTGGGAAAATTGGGAGCAGGCCGATATTGTCCTTGCCGGCGTCTCGCGCAGTTCAAAGACACCGACGTCAATCTATCTTGCCAATAAGGGCTATAAGACCGCGAATATCCCGATCGTGATTGAATCGCCGCCGCCGCAAAGCCTTTATACACTCAAACACCCGTTGGTGGTGGGTCTGGTGACAGGCGCAGACCGGCTGGTGCAGATCCGCCGCAACCGATTATTGTCGCTCAACCAAGCACCTGACACTGACTATGTCGATGAGGATGCGGTCAAACGCGAAATTGGTTTTGCGCGGCGGATGTTTGCCGACAATGATTGGCCGGTGATTGATATGACGCGGCGCTCGATTGAGGAGGCAGCAGCGGCGATCATCAATCTCTATAATGAGCGTCAGACAAAAGTATTGACGCCGTGACACTGATCCTTGCTTCTCAGTCACCCACCCGGCGCGCGATGTTGAACGCGGCTGGTATCCCGCATGAACCCATGTTTCCCGGCGTTGACGAAGATGCGGCCAAAGCGGGGCTGGTGGCCCGGGGCACTGGCCCACGTGATCTGGCCGATGCCCTTGCCGAACTTAAGGCAGTTAAACTGTCGCTGCGCCATCCCGGGAAATTGGTGTTGGGCTGTGATCAGACTTTGGCGCTAGAGGACGGCACTTTATTTGATAAAGCGCCTGATCGCGGTGCGCTTGCCGCGCAGCTGGCACGTCTTTCTGGGCAAGCTCATAGCCTATATAGTGGCGCTGTAATTGCTGAAAATGGCGTTCCTGTGTGGCGCTTTGTTGATCGCGCAAAAATGACGATGTGGCCGCTTTCGCAAGAGTTTATAGCCGATTATCTTGACGCGGAGGGTGATGATTTGCTTGGTTGTGTTGGGGGCTACCGGATTGAAGGACGCGGCGTGCAGCTTTTTTCCAAGATTGAAGGCAGTCATTTTACGATATTAGGGTTACCGCTGTTGCCACTTTTGGCCTTTTTGCGCGTGCGCGGGGTGGTTGGCGGATGAGCCTTCCCTATGCTGAGGTGATTGGTGATCCGATCAGCCAATCAAAATCGCCATTGATCCACAAATTTTGGTTGGATGCGTTGGGAATGCAGGCGGATTACCGTGCCTGCCATGTCTTGCCAGCGGGGCTGGAAGCCTATGTCGCGCAAAGACGCACAGACGAACAGTGGCGGGGATGTAATGTTACCATCCCCCATAAATTGGCAGTGATGGATCATGTCGCTGATCCCGGGAACGTCCGGTCCACCATCGGCGCGATGAACACGATTGCACGCGAAGAAAACGGGGCTTTGTTCGGGACCAACACCGATGCGGCAGGTTTTTTTGCGCCAATTGCTGATGTGCCGATTAAGGATGCCACCGCGATTGTGATTGGCACGGGCGGGGCGGCGCATGCGGTACTGTTTGCGCTCGCCAAGTGCGGCATTGGGTCGGTCCTCCTTTTGGCCCGCAATCCGTTAAAGGGTGCCGCCTTGCTGGCACGTTTTGGATTGAAAGGGCGGGTTTTGGCATTTGGTTCTGTGCTGCCTCCGGCGCAATTGTTGGTTAATGCCAGTCCACTCGGCATGACAGGGCAAGACCCACTGCCGCTTTCGCTTGACAGCCAAGCTGACGACTGTGTTGTTTATGATCTGGTCTATCAACCGCTGATGACGCCGCTGTTGCGCGCGGCCCAAGACCGCGGCCTTGACTGTGTTGACGGACTCGACATGCTGATCGGCCAAGCGGCTTTGGCGTTTGAGCTGTTTTTCGGCGCAGTCCCGCCGCGTGATGATACCGCGCTCAGGACACTCCTGACAGCATGATTGTTTTAGGCCTTACCGGTTCCATCGGGATGGGAAAATCGGCCGTGACTGCCATGTTTCGAGCGCAAGGCGTGCCGGTGTTTGATGCCGACGCAGAAGTGCACCATTTGCAGGGGCCCGGCGGCGCACTTGTTTCGGCGATAGAGGCGCGCTTTCCCGGAACCACAGGAACGCGTGGTGTCGACCGTCAGAAATTGGGTGCTTTGGTGCTGGGGCAACCGCAAGACCTGCGCGCGCTGGAAGGCTTGATCCATCCCGCTGTTTATAAGGCGCGCCAGATGTTCTTGCGGCGAAACCGATCGCGGGCGTTGGTGGTGCTGGATATTCCTTTGTTGTTTGAAAAAAAGGGCCGCGCCAAACTCGACGCGATTGTCACTGTGTCCGCGCCGCTGTGGATGCAGCGCAAACGTGTGCTTGCCCGGGCGAACATGACCCCAGCCAAATTCAAACGGATTAAGGCATTGCAGCTTCCCGATCATCACAAACGCGCGCGCGCTGATTTTGTGATTGAAACGGGCTGTCAGCGGTTCGAAACACGCCAAGCGGTTCGTCGTCTGATCGCTTGCCTCACGCGAAAAAAAGGCGGATAACCTTTCCCAACATGCGCGAAATAGTTTTTGATACCGAAACGACAGGCCTCAGCGCTGCCAGCGGCGACAGATTGGTTGAAATTGGGTGTATTGAGCTCATCAACCGGACCGAAACGGGCCGAGTCTATCATGCTTATTATAACCCAGAACGCCCGATGGATCCTGTGGCGCAGTCGATTCACGGCCTGTCTGACGCTTTTCTCTCTGATAAGCCGATCTTCGATGAAACAGTTGAGGATCTGCTCGACTTTCTCGACGACAGCCCATTGATTGCCCATAATGCCAGTTTTGATTTTGCATTCCTCAACCATGAACTTGGGGCCTGTGGGCGCTTAAAGATTCCCATGTCCCGCATGATTGATACGCTCGCAATTGCGCGGGTGCGTCACCCCGGGGCCAAACATAGTCTTGATGCCTTGTGCACACGTTATGGTATTGACCGCAGCCACCGTGTCAAACACGGCGCGCTGTTGGATGCGCAATTGCTGTCACAGCTTTATGTCGAACTGACCGGTGGCCGACAGATTGGATTGGAACTTGCGGGGGATGTCGGCATGTCATCCACCCCGGTTTTTGCAACGCGTACAAATGGGTCTGGCAAAACCCCGCGCGCGCCGCGTGTTTTTGTCGCCAGCCCACAAGAAATGGCAATACACCGCGCCTTTATTGAAAAATTGATCGACCCCCTTTGGGCCGACTCCGATACGCCCGTCGATACATCCCCTGATTTGGTTGCGATTGACGGACGCCCTAGTCGCGCTTAAGGGCGCGACGCTTCGAGTAGGAGGTTAGTGATGGACATTCGTGTTTCAGGTCATCAGGTCGATACAGGTGACGCGCTGAAACAACATGTGACGGACAGGTTGCAGGGCATAGCGAATAAATATTTTTCGCGCGCACTTTCGGCCCACGTCACATTTGGAACAGGTCCGCACGATCACGGCTTTGTGTGCGATATTATCGCGCATGTGATGCAAGGCGTTGTTTTGAAAGGGTCAGGCCGCGCGATGGATGCGCATCTGGCGTTTGATGAAGCGTCAGATAAAATTGAAAAACAATTGCGGCGTTATAAGCGGCGATTGAAAGATCATCATTCAGGCAGTGGCAATGGTGCTGCCACCACGATGGACGCCGATGATGCCAATTATGTGGTGTTTGATGCAGGGGATATTGAGGTTGAGGCCGAAGATCACCCCCTGATTATCGCCGAAACACGAGTTGATGTGCCAGATGCGACTGTTTCTGATGCGGTGATGATGCTCGATTTACGCAACACCAATGCTTTGCTGTTTCGCAATGCAGGCAGTGGGGCCTATAATATGGTATATCGCCGCGGAGACGGCACGATTGGGTGGGTGGAACCACAAGTCGGGGTATAGGGCTTAACTTAGAATTTAAGGGCGTCGTTTGCGCGGCGCCCCGATGAAATGGACAGGGAATGACTGCTATTATCGATTTGTTGGGGCCCGGCGCTGTGTCGTCTGGCCTGCACACAGCGTCGACAAAGACTTTGTTCCAAAGCTTGGGACAGATTGCTGAACGTGAATACGGATTGTCGCCCGCCATTGTGGTGGAGCGCCTAACCGAGCGTGAACGCTTGGGCTCAACGGGCTTTGGCGGCGGGGTTGCGATTCCGCACGGCAAAGTCGACGGGTTGGATCATGTGGTTGGTATGTTCATCCACTTGTCAGAACCCGTTGATTTCAAGGCCATTGATGACCTGCCCGTCGATCTGATTTTTTGCCTGCTTTCGCCTCCAGATGCGGGGTCGGAACATTTGAAGGCTTTGGCTCAGGTTAGCCGGTGGCTACGCGACCGGGCTTTTGTTGCGAAATTGCGGGGCGCTGGATCGGCAGATGCGATTTTTGCACTTTTTTCCGCCATTGATGCGCGCGACGCTGCCTGATTTGTGACACAGCGCCTCACCAGCGCGCTGATGGTTTCTGCGTTAATCCGCCGCGTTCATCAGGCTGGCGGCGCGGCGATGGTCCTGTCAAAGGGCGATGAAACCGCTGGCTCTATCCTTGTTGTTGCGATGGAAAAAGGGCGGATAACGGCGCTTTCAGAGCGTATTTTGGGCATCGATGGCACTTATGTTTGGACCGGTACTGGCCCACAAGATGTTGAAAACGTTAAGGAAATTGATGAATATTTGGCGCGGCGGCGCAGTCGTGATCCCGATTTATGGGTGATTGAACTGGACATCGCGGGTGCAGCACGGTTCGCCGCGCAATTGGATGGCTCTGCTTGACTTTGTTGCGCTGCACAACGAAGGCACTTTGATTGAAATAGCGTCGCCGTATCGTCACCCGCATATTTGGGCTTTGGATACGAACGCAGTCGGAAAGATGATCGGAATGTCTCGGTTTAGGCCGAATGGTAAAGACATTTTGTTGATCTGCTTTCTGCCCAAATTGAAGAGTATATGAGCCGCAAATTTTCGACCGCCGCACTTGGCGTAATGACACTGACCTTATTTGGCGCTTTTGGCGCCTATGCCCCCGCTTCGGCGACGTGGGCAACCGCAATTCCTGCGGAACCAGAAGCAACGCTCCTGCCCCTATCGGTGGTAGAAGAAGCAAATTTAGAGGGGGAAACCCCTGCATTCCCTCTTCCTGACATGAACGATGTTGATCCTGGCCGCGCGTCATCGCTTGCTGGCCTCGTTTCACGTCACGGGGGAACCAGCACCGCCAATCGTGAGGCTGAATGCCTTGCCATTGCGGTTTATTTCGAATCAAAGGGTGAGCCACTCGACGGCCAGCTTGCGGTTGCAAAAACCGTGCTGAACCGGACAAATTCAGGGCGTTTCCCCTCGTCTATCTGCTCGGTTGTTTACCAGCCCAGCCAGTTTTCCTTCATCCGCGGCGGGGCACATCCTGCCATAGCACGTAGCGGTAATCATTGGAAAACCGCCGTTGCCATTGGCCATATTGCGCAGAATGATTTGTGGGACAGCAGTGTTTCAAACGCTTTGTTCTTCCATGCACGCCGCGTATCGCCGGGCTGGAAAATGCGCCGTGTTGCCGCCGTCGGCAATCACGTATTTTACCGTTGAGCTAAATTCCCCTCGCAAACGTTCCCTAATTGTTCTAACACACGCTGATGAATGATACATCAGATGCTTTGGTTTCATTGGACGTTGTGCGCGGGGTTTCGCGGCTTTTTTTGCGGCATGAACTGACCGCCATTGCCGAAGTGCCCATTGGCAATGGGCGCCGTGTTGACCTGATGGCGCTCAGCCCAAAGGGCATTGTCACGATTGTAGAAATCAAAGTGTCACGCGCGGATTTGCTTGGCGACAACAAATGGCCGGATTATCTGGACTATTGTGATCGTTACTTTTGGGCAGTGCCGCAGGGCTTTGATCTGTCGCTGTTTGATCGCGATGCTTTATTGCCGCAACGCGCCGGGCTTATTGTCGCGGATCGTTATGATGCGGCGATCATCCGTGAACCCACCACGCACATGCTTGCGCCCGCACGGCGCAAGGTTGAAACCCTGCGTTTTGCGCGTCGTGCGGCGCGGCGTTTATTGGTTTCTATCGAGGCCGAGGATACGACCGCTTTCTAAAGCTTGGGCCCAGCTGCAGGTTTGACCGGTTTTGCGTTGTCGATGGCTTTTAAGATCACGCTCGCGCGTGTGTCTCGAACGGCATAATCGCGCGCTGACATGCCAGCGACCCGGTCCTTTTTCGCGGGGTTTGCCCCTGCTGTCAAAAATTGTTCCACCAGTGCCAGATCACGGTTTTGAACTGCAATGATCAAGGGTGTTTCGCCGCTATTATTCGCAAGATCAACCGATGCACCGCGCCGCAGCAGCATGGTAACGCCTTCGGCAAATCGAATCTTCGTTGCAATGATGAGCGGGGTAACGCCCTTATTATCGCGAACATCGGGTTTAGCCGCGTTGGACAACAGGAAATTCAGCCATATGACATCGCGGCCCAAGGTTACGATATGAAGACCCGTTTCACCCGTCGATTGATCGCGCGTATCGATGATGACGGATCCGGGCTTTTTGATGATTTCCGTGACTTTGACACCGTCACGGTCGCGAATGGCCTTCAGGAAATTATAGCTTTCTGAAAATTGGGCGGTCGCTGCCGTTGGCGTCATCATCGTCACCGCGAGGGCAGCGCCAATATTTTTTGCCCATGTCACTTTATTCATCTGATATAGGTCCCTGTTATAACGGGCGGATCACTTGCGTTCGCCCTCTTAGCAAAGCAAGGCTAACCGGACCATGAACAAAATCATTTTACCCCTTTGTATTTCTGCCTCTCTCTTTTTGGCGGGGTGCAATGCGACACCCAAGCAGCCTGACCCGGCCAGCGCTCCGCTCGCGGGGGCAAAAATGGGCGGTGCATTTACGCTGACGGATCAAAATGGAAAAAGCGTCAGCGACAGTCAGTTTAACGGCAAATATCGGATAATTTATTTCGGTTACAGCTTTTGCCCCGATGTTTGCCCAGTTGATGTCCAGGTTCTCAGCCAAGGATTGGCGGAATTTGAAAAAATCGACCCTGTGCGCGGCGCGAAAGTGCAGCCGATTTTTGTGACGATTGATCCCGTGCGTGATACGCCAGCCGTGCTTAAGTCTTTTGTCGCTAATTTTCACCCACGCTTGATCGGATTGACAGGGACGCAGGCGCAAATTGGCGCGGTTGCAAAAAGCTATGCCGTGATTTTTGAATATCAAAAGCCCAATGCCACGGGTGCCTATTTGGTCGATCACAGCCGTACCGCGGTACTTTACGGTCCAGAAGGACAGCCATTGTCGCTCTTGCCTCAGGATCAAACTGCAAAAGCAGTCGCCGATGAATTGGCCCGTTGGGTCCGGTGAGTCCCCGATGAGCGCCAAATTCTGGGAAGATACGCCGCTTGATCAGCTTGACCGCGCGCAGTGGGAGGCACTGTGCGATGGGTGCGGCAAATGCTGTTTGCATAAGCTTGAAGATGAAGACACGGGCGAACTTCATCCGACCAATGTTGCGTGCCGCTTGCTTGACCGGCGCACGGGGCAATGTTCGGATTATAAGCACCGCCGTGTTCAGGTGCCCGACTGCATCAGGCTAACCCCTGTAAAACTGCGCGAAATCGACTGGTTGCCAGAAACCTGCGCCTATGTCCGCCGCGCGGACGGATTGCCGCTGCCGGAATGGCACTATCTGGTGACGGGAGACCGCGATTCGATTCACCGTGCCGGGGCCTCCGTGCGCGGATGGACCATATCAGAGGTTGATGCCGGTGATCTTGAATATCATGTCATCGAACCCGACGACGGCCATTGAAATGCCATTAGAAAATGAAGCGCCCTTAGAAATTGTGCGCATGCCCGCGGCACGGCGTTTGAAACTGTCTGTCGATCCGCGCAGTGGAGCGGTCAAGCTTGTGATGCCCAAACGCGCCGCCCTTGGCCCTGCGCTTGAATGGGTGAAGGGGCAGCAGGGCTGGATTTCTGCGCAGCTGGCCAAACTGCCTGACCCGTGGCCGATTGCGCCGGATATGATGGTTCCTTTTGCAGGACAGCAGCTTCGGCTTGATTGGTCTCCACAGCATTCAGTGTTACCGCGCTGTGTTGATGATCGCATTGTTATGGGCGGCGCTGAAGATATGATCACCGCGCGCCTGCTGCGCTGGTTGCGCAGAGAAGCTGTAAAGACGCTCACCGCCGAAACACGCGAAATTGCGCGTGCTGCCGGGATCAGCGTTGCTAAAATTGGGGTGGGCGATCCGCGTTCACGCTGGGGCAGCTGCGCGAGTAATGGTGATATTCGCTATAGCTGGCGGCTGATATTGGCCCCCGCCTTTGTCCGGCGTGCGACGGTGGCCCATGAAGTCGCCCACCGCGTTCACATGAACCACAGCCCCGCCTTTCATGCACAGGTGCAGCTGTTGTTCGGCGAAGACCCCGCGCAGGCCCGGCATTGGCTGCGGCACAACGGCGCACGGCTGCATTGGTTTGGTCGTGATGTTTAGGGTCTGACCCTAGGTCAGGACCTTAAGTCCCGGTCTTACCCGTAACCTCATCAATCCACTTTTGATCAAGTGTTTCGGGGGCGACCTTATCTTCTACCAGTGGTTCGGGTGGGGCAGGTGTTTCAACAGGAATGCCGTTTTCATCGACAAACTGTCCTTGGTCTGGATCGCCGAAATAGGATTGCTCTTCTGTTTCCAACTGCCATTCGGGCAAAGTGACCTCTGTATCAAATTGTTCAACCGGGCGTTTGGCCGTGGCCACGCGCATATACGCGGCAAACGCCGTTGCGGGCGCGCGTCCGCCCTGCAATCCAGCAACCGTCCGCGCATCATCACGGCCCATCCACACGCCGGTGGTCAGTCCGCTGGAAAAACCCATGAACCAGCCGTCCTTGTTGGACGATGTTGTTCCGGTCTTGCCCGCAACGGGCCGGCCAATTTGGGCGGCTTTCCCCGTGCCAGTGTTGACCGCGGTTTGGAGGAGGTCGGTCATGGCCGCTGCGACCCACGGATCAACCAGCTGCACAGGATCGGCGGCGGGATGTTTGTACAGTACCGCGCCCTGATCGGTTGTAACCTTGGTAATACCGTAAGGTGTGACCGACAGACCCTTTGCCGCCACAGCTGCATAGGCGCGGGTCATATCGATCAGCCGCGTGTCCGAAGTGCCCAGCACCATCGAAGGTTGCGTATTGACCGGCGTGGTAATGCCAAAGCGCCGCGCCATGTTGGAAATCGCGCCAGTGCCGACCTCAGCCCCAATTTTTGCGGCGACTGTGTTGACTGAATAGGTAAAGGCCGTGCGCAGATCCATTTCACCAGCAAAGCGACCAGAGGAAT
This sequence comes from Chakrabartia sp., assembly GCA_040079575.1. Classification (GTDB taxonomy): domain Bacteria; phylum Pseudomonadota; class Alphaproteobacteria; order Sphingomonadales; family Sphingomonadaceae; genus Aquisediminimonas. The sequence goes on from JBEBKH010000002.1 coordinate 27,010, forward strand.
TGCGCGGTTTCCAACCATCAATATCCACTTCTTCATCCACCACTTTGGCGTCCGGGGTCATCCCGGATTCAAGGGCAGCCAAATAGACAAACAATTTGAACGCCGACCCGGGTTGCCGGACGGCCTGGGTGGAGCGGTTGTAGATTGAGGTGACATAATCCCGCCCCCCCACCATCGCGCGGACAGCGCCGTCACGGTCAAGTGAAACCAAAGCCCCCTGTGCTCCGCCCGGCGTGTTGGATTTGATCGCCTTGTCCGCTGCGTCCTGCATGGTCAGGTCGAGTGTCGTCCAGACATCAATCGCTTTTGACGGTTCATCGATCATCCCGTCCAATTGTGGCAGCGCCCAATCTGTAAAATAACGCACGCTATTTTGTTGGGGTTCAGCCGCCAATTTGACCTGATCAGGACGCGTCGCTGCGGCAAGTGCGGGTGATATTTTTCCGGCGTCCGCCATCACTTTCAAAACCACCCCCGCGCGGCCAATCGCGGCCTTGGCATCGGCGGTGGGCGAATAATTGGACGGTGCTTTTACAAGGCCTGCGATAATGGCGGATTCAGCAAGGCTCAACTGTTTGGCAGGATGATCAAAAAAGCGGCGTGAAGCCGCATCAATCCCGTAAGCACCACCACCAAAATATACGCGGTTGAGATAGAGTTCGAGAAGATCATCCTTGGAATATTTACGCTCCATCGCCAGCGCGAGGATCAATTCCCTGAATTTTCGCCCAAAAGTACGCTTATTCGTCAGAAAAATGTTGCGTGCCAGCTGCTGCGTGATCGTCGATGCCCCGGTAATCCGCCCCCCGGTTGTAACACGGTTATAGGCTACCCGCGCCAAACCAATGGGATCAAAGCCGATATGCGACCGAAACCGCCGATCCTCTACTGCGACCATGGCATCGACCATCACGGGGGGAATGTCGCGATACCCAATCCATTGGCCATAAATCGGGCCGAGAGAGGCAATGATACTGCCGTCCACCGCGCGGACGCGAATAACCTGGCCCAAGGATTCACGCGTGCGCAATTCAGATATTTCAGGCAGCGATGACCACGCCATGCCAACTGCGACCAACAAGGCCAAAAGCCCCGTTAGACCGGCATAAAGGCAATAACGCCACGCTTTGCTATACCAGCGGCGCGGTGTTGAGGAGGCAGATCGGGATCGCGAACGGGCCATGTGACACTTTCATTACGCAGTGACAGGGTGCAATACGCATGAACGCCGCGCGCGACAAGCGTCAGAGAGAATTAGTCGTCTGCAACAAAGCCAAGTGAAGCACTGTTCATGCAATAGCGCAAACCCGTTGGCGTGGGGCCGTCCGGAAAAACATGGCCCAAATGGCCGTCGCACTGTGCACAGCGGATTTCAACGCGCTCCATCCCGTGTGCGGTATCGCTATATTGAACGACGGCATCATCGCTGACCGGCGCGAAAAAGCTGGGCCAACCGGACCCGGAATCATATTTGGTGCTGCTGGTAAACAGATCTGCGCCGCATCCGCCGCATGTGTAAATGCCGCTATCGAGATTATGGTAAAGTGCGCCGGTAAAAGCGCGCTCGGTGCCGCCTTCGCGCAGGACATGATATTGTTCAGCGGTCAGGCGTTGACGCCATGCGTCTTCGGGAAGGGTGATTTTTGTCATCGTGATAATGTGGACTGGTTCGCGCGCATCTTCAATGGTCAATGCGGGTGAGCATAGCGAGTAATCCTGCAAATTGCGGGATGCGTCGCAATATCTGGGTGGCGATTGCGGCTGGGCCTTCATATTCGCCCAAATGCCAGAGCAAGGTTGCAACGCCAACGGGTCGACGGGTGCGCGCGGCAAAGGCGCGTTGGTAGGTCTGCGACGCTTGCGCGCCACCGGATAGCCATTGCTGTGCTGCGGCCACCCCGCTGGCCAGCGCGATGCCATTGCCCTCCCCTGCGAGCGAGGGGATGACGGCGGATTGATCGCCCAATCGGAACAGGCCTGGCCGTGTGTCGGCTGTGCGCCATCCATAAGGCACAGCAGCGATCGCGTCGATGCTATCGCCTGTGTGCATAAACGCCATACGTTCGGCAAAAGCAGGATTTTCGCGCGCCAATTGTGCCAGCAGCTTTACCGGATCACCCTCACATACGCTCAGGCGGGATTTGCGCACAGCAAGGCAGGCATTGGCGCTGCCATCCTCTTGCAGCATGATGCCAGCATAACCGCCGTTAAACAGATGCAGCTCAATGGCGTCGCCGACCATCTGTGCCAGTTTGGGGTGCGATGCCAAGCGCACGCGCAACCCCATGGTTGGGTCCGCTGCAGTACGGGGACGCAAAGCGCCGCGCACATCATGCTTTCCCGTGCCCAAAAAAATACTGTCGGCGATCATGTCACTGCCATCCTGAAGCAAGATGCGCTGGCCGCTTTCAAGCGACTTCACGGTGACACCGCGTTCAATACCCGCCCCGGTAACAGCCGCATGTGCGAGTAAAAGTGTATCGAGCCTGCGCCGTGACAGACCGATTGCGCCGCCGGGCAGGGGCGCGGTTGCACGACGGCTACCAGCGAACAGCGTGACACAGTGGACGGGATGCCCGCCCAGAACATCGCTTTCCAAACCCAGCTTTTGAAGCGTCGTCAATGTCCGCCAGCTGAGGAAGCCGCCGCAGATCGCATCGCCAGTTTCGCGAGATCGTTCGAGGATGGTTGGTTTCGCGCCGCTGCGTGCGAGCATGATCGCGGCGGCCGATCCTGCGGGGCCGCCGCCTAGGATTAACGGATCTGTTCGACGCATAATCGAAACGGGAAACTGCGGAAAATTCGCGCGCCTTTGACCTGTGCCTCACGCAATAAGAGCGGCCATTCATCCGGACGATATGACCGCGCAATCGACAGACGGCCATCATGGCGGACAATCGGGTGCCAACGCATCAGGGTCGCGAGTAACGGATAACCGACATAGGCAAAAGCATGACGGTGCAGATCATTGATCAACCACCCTCTTTTTGCATGCTTGGCCATAAACGCCAGAAACGCAATCAGCTGATCCTGAGTCATGTGATGTGCGACAAGGCTGGAGAGGATGAAATCAAAGGGTTCACTGCTCAAATCGGCATAATCACCTGTGCGATAGACGATGGCTAGATCAGATGGGGTTGCGGCACGCGCGACATGTTCGCTTTGCGGATTAAGGTCGATACCGGTGAGCCGCGCCTCAATCCCTCGCTTTTTGGCCCAGCGCGCAATGGCCCGCAACATATCACCGTCGCCATATCCAACATCAAGCACGCTAAAGCTGCGCGCATCGCCGATGGCGCGGGCTAGGAAATCAAGCGTGGGCCGCGTGGCCATGACAATGCGGTTGACCTTGGCCAGATCGGTGAGAACCTGCGCATAGATTTTGGGATCCAGGTCTTCAGCGTCCATCAGTTCATCAGCGATGGCGCGTTTTTCAAGCATCGGCTGTGACCGCGCGGAATTGGAACCCTTCAGCGGCGAGTCCGGGGCCAAAGGCCAAAGCAACCCCGCTTTTGGGCGCGTCGGCAAACAGACGTGCCAGCACGAACATCAGCGTAGCTGACGACATATTGCCGCAATCGGCGAGCACAGCGCGTGACCGCGCCAAAGCGTTCGCCGAGAGTCCCAGCCCGTGTTCAACTGCATCAAGGATCGAACGCCCACCCGCATGCACCGCCCATGCTTCAATTGCGGCGGGATCATCGCCCGCAATTGTGCGAACCAACGCAGGATCGCGCAGGGCATCGGCAATGCGCGCGGGGACTTGCCCAGACAAATGCATCGCAAAGCCGTAATCGCCAATCGCCCAGCGGATGAGGTCGCTCGAATCTTTAAGCGTCGTCGCAAAGGGGGCCTCAATCGTCAGGCCCGCTCCTGTCGCGCTAACCAATGCAGCGGCGGCCCCATCTCCGAATTGGAGCATTGCCAAAAGCGGCTCAATTTCGGTGTCGGGTTGCAGATGGAGGGTCGACAACTCAACCGTGACCACCAACACACGGGCATCGGGGTCTGAACGGACAATATGACGCGCGCTGCGCAGCGCTGAAACCGCTGCGTAACATCCCATAAACCCGACCAACAATCGTTCAACAGAGGGCGAAAGCCCCATTTTGGTGGCGATAATTTGATCAATGCCGGGGGCAACAAAACCCGTGCAGCTTGCCACGACCAAATGTGTGATAGTGTCTAACGCAACATGTCTGCGGAGTGATTCGATGGCTTCTAACGCTAGCGCAGGGGCGTAATGCGCATAATGCGCCATACGCTGCGATGTCGGGGGCAGGGGCGTAACCGCATAAAACCCACCCTCTGTAACAGGAGAACCGCCATCGGGCCGGGCTGGTAACACTGAATAGCGGTGGTGAATGCCAGAACGTTCGGCCATTCGGTGAAAAACGGCGCGCGCACGATCATCAGCAATCTGGCGCTCCGCCCAACCAATGAAGGCATGGTGAATATCCTGAGAAGGAACGGCTGTGCCAACGGCGTTGATACGAACAAGGGGTGATCGCACGGATGTACTCATGTCTTGCTCATCACACACAGAGCGTCTGGTTAATAAATATTTGAAAGCTAAACTCTATGTGGGGGCATAATGTTTCATTTTCAACATAAGCGCGCGTTTATTGCGGGACTGGCTTTGGTATCCACACAGGGCGTTGCGCAGGATATGCCGACCTGCCGCTTGTGCGCGCCCGGAACCGACAGCCGTGACTCTGTCCCTGACCTCCCGCTGAGGATTGAAGTTGAAACCGCGCTCGATTTTAGCAAAGTCGCGCAAAGCGGCGGTGGCGGTGGTAATATCAGCGTTGATCCACAAACCGGCGCGCGCCGATTGGGCGGCGCGCTGGTTGATCTTGGCGGGATGGTTTTACGGGGCACCGTGCGCATTACGGGGACACCGCGCGCGATGATTCGGGTTGAATTGCCAAGCCGCGTTGAACTGCGCTCCAGCAGTGGCGGGAAGGTAGAACTGGTCGATTTGGTGAGTGATCTGCCAAGTGGTCCCCGAATCGGGGCCGATGGTCAGCTTAATTTTTCCTTTGGTGGACGATTACTGATCAAAGGGGATGTGTCGGGAAATTTTAGGGGCAGCATCCCAATTTCGGCAGATTATCAGTAAGTTTGTGCGATAAGCCACTGATAAAATCGACCTTTTTCTCGAAAGACTAATCTCAAATTAACTAAGCACTGTAGTGAAAAATATAACCCTTGTGGTGCATTCACACTCAGGAATGGATCGAAATATCCTTTCGGGTGTTGAAGAGATTGAAACAAGGGAACTTACGAATATGAAAATTCAAATGATGAAAGCGGCTTTGGCGGCTTCAGTAGTGGCACTGGGCATGAGTGCCTTATCAGCACAAGCAGCAACCGCAACGGCTGATGCACGCGCGACCATTCTCGCTCCTGTCGTCGTGACGAAGACGTCGGATCTTGAATTTGGCGTGATCGCCAATGGCACATCGGGTGGCACAGTGACCGTTAGCACTGCTGGTGCACGCACGTGCGGCGCGGGCCTCGTCTGCTCAGGCGCTGTAACTGCTGCTGGTTTTGGTGTTGCAGGCGTTACAGCACAAACTGTTGGTATTTCGGTTCCAGCAAACGTGACGCTTAACGGTGGTGGTTCATCCATGACCGCCACATTGAGCTCAAGCGATACAACGATCGTTCTTGACGGCACAGATGCTTTCACCGTTGGTGGCGTCCTGACCGTTGGCGCTGCACAGGCTGCTGGTGCTTACACAGGCACGTTCACCGTGACTGTAAACTACCAATAAGCCTTTTAAGGTCGCTAAATTTGGGCCTGTCTGCACTTTTGGGTGCGGACGGGCCTTTTTTATGGCGTTCGCAACAAATGCGCCCGCTGGTTAGCGGAATTTAAACCATAGTGGCTGCATATAAATCCAGAACAAATGTTTCTGTTTCCTGGGGAATCAGAAATCCGCTTGTGAATGGAGACCTGTCTGTGCGTTTACGTCCTTCGTTGATTTTTGCTTTGGCGCTGTTGAGCGGGGTTGCGGCCCCGGCCAGTGCGGCAGGTGATTTGCTGGTCGCGCCGACCCGCGTTGTGCTTGACGGAGCGCGCGGAACGGAAGTGATCCTCAACAATATCGACAGTGAAACTGCAACCTATCGTATTTCGCTTGAACTGCGACGGATGAAGCCCGACGGCACGTTGGAAGATATTGCTCCAGAAGCGGCCAATGCCGTCGAAGCCAAGGCGCTGGCGATGATCAGCTATGCCCCGCGGCGTGTGGTTTTGGCCCCCAATCAGCCGCAATCGATTCGCATCGGGGTGCGTGCACCCGCTGAATTGCCCGACGGTGAATACCGTGTCCATATGCTGTTCCGCGCGATCCCGGCTTCGCGCCCGGTTGTTGCTGTTCCGACCGAACAAGCGGGTGTGTCGATTGCCTTGACCCCGATTTACGGCGTGACCATTCCTGTCATCATTCGCAAAGGCAGTCTGAAAGCGATTGCCGCGATCAGCGACGCGCATATCGAACGCAGCGACGGTACGCCAGAACTGACACTCTCAATCAGCCGCACGGGGGAACGGTCAACCTATGGCCGCATCCGTGTTTTGAAAGCGGGTGTCTCCAAACCTGTTTTTGAAGCCAAGGGCATAGCGGTTTATCCTGAAGTGGAACGCCGTGCGGTCCACATCCCCATTGATGATGAGATTGCGGCAGCCATGAAAGGCGCTGTGACCATTCAATACCTTGAAGAAATAGAGGCCGGTGGCCGCATGCTTGCTGAAACCCAAACGGTTATCCGGTAAGCAGAGGCTAGGGTTAGAAACACACCGGCCATGCGCCAGATATTTCCAAAAATTCGCCATTTTCTGGCGATAGCCTCAGCCCTGTTTGGGTTGGCTCAGCCTGCGCTTGCGCGGGCTGAAGGCGTTTGGAAACCCAATGCGGATGATGCGCTATTGTTCGATGTACGGCTGGGACAATATCGGTTGGGCGACGGCGTGCGTGGGTATCAAACCCCAGGCGGCACCTGCGTTGATTTCGCCGATATGATCATGGCATTGGATGTGCCGATCCGTTTGGACAAGAAGTTGCGCCGCGCAACTGGCTGGGCCTTTGATGAAAGCCATTCGTTGATCATTGACCGCGAAGCCAACACAGTACAAAACGTGAACAAGACGCAAAAGCTGCTTCCCGGAATGATTTATGACGCGCCAGAGGGCTGGTGCATGGACGTTGCAACGCTGGCAGGTTGGCTCGGTGTTGGCTTGCAGGCCGATACCAGCAATGCGATCCTGATTATCAAGTCCAAAACCAAATTACCTGTCGAAATGGCCGCGGAACGCCGTGCGCGCGCCGCCAAAATTCGCCCAGTCGCCAGTTTTGACTTAAAAACCTTGCCGCAGTCCTTAGTTCCGTTCCGCGGCGTCAAGACGCCGTCGGTTGACGCTGTGGTGAGCATCGGCGGATTGCGGCAAACCAATGGCCGGATGAAATCAGACATTCGCTATGAACTTTTTGCTAGCGGCGAAATTGGCCCGGTGGCTTATGATGCGCGGCTGGCCTCCAATCAAAAGGGTTTGCCAGATGCGCTGCGTTTGCGCGCTTATCGCACCGATCCTAACGGCCAATTGCTTGGGCCGCTTAAGGCAACCCAGGTCGCGGTGGGCGATGTTGGGGGATTTTCAACCCAATTGGTGGCGCAAGCCAGCGTTGGGCGTGGCGCGATGATCACCAACCGCCCCGTTGACCGGCCGGACAGTTTCGACAGCACCGATTTTCGCGGGGAATTGCCCGCTGGCTGGGATGCTGAACTCTATCGCAATGGTCAACTGCTGGCATTTTCAACCCATCGTGCCGATGGTCGGTATGAATTTCTCGATGTGCCTTTGCTCTACGGTCAAAACCGTTTTGAAATTGTCCTTTACGGACCGCAGGGGCAAATTCGCCGCGAACAAAAAACCCAAACAATCGGGATCGATAGTATTTCCCCGCGTGCGACCTGGTATTGGGCGGGGATAAATCAGGACGGACGCGATCTGATTGGGCTGGGCAGCGGTGTTAAATTCGGAACGGGGCAATGGCGCGGCTCGGTTGGCGCAGAACGCGGGCTTAATCTCAAAACATCGGTTTCTGCAGCATTCCACAGCCTTTATCTGCGTGAAGTTGGACGGCGCAACTATTTTGAAACCGCTGTACGGCGCTCCGTTGGCCCAGCACTGGTCGAACTATCGGGCGCTTATGACTTTAAGGGCGGAACTGCCATACGCGGCCAGCTTCTGGGTGAATTTGGCAAAACTTACGTCAGTGTTGAAAGCATCAATGCGATGGGCGGATACCGATCCGACCGCATTCTCCGCAATGTGACCGGTTTGCACAGCGCAACGGTCGATCATAGTTTCCGTTTGGGGCGCTCAATTGTGCCGGCCCACGCTGACATACGCTACACAACCCGCACGACGGGTCAAAATACGCTTGAACTTGCGACGCGGCTGTCGGCCAATATTGGCCGGTATACCCTTACCAGCGAATTGGGTTGGCGGGAAGACCGTGTCCCCTATGGCCGCAGCCCGCCGGGCGTGCTCGAAGCGCGGTTTTTGGCCAATGCACGGGTGGGGCGCCTGCGACTACGGGGCGAAACACGATTCCGCGTCTCTCCGCAATCGCGGTTTGAAGGGGTAACGTTGGTGGGAGAATGGGCTGGCAAGGGCGATATGTATCGCTCGGCAGATTGGCGCGCGGAAGTGGGCTATGATCAACCGCTTAAGCGTGCGCGGTTCGGTGTAGGCTATGTGCGCCGTTTCGAAAAATTTGCGGTCACCGCTTCGGCAGAGGCGGCGACCGACGGCGCCGTTGCGGCGGGATTGAATCTGTCCTTCAGTCTTGGACCTGATCCGCGCCGACGCGGCGGTGTACGCGTTACGTCCAGCCATTTGGCAACGCAGGGACAGGTTTTGGCGCGTGTTTACCGCGATGTGAATGCGGACGGGGTGCGTCAATCCAACGAACCCTATGAAAAAGATGTGCAATTGGCTGCGGGCCGTGTGCCTGTTGAACGTTTGACCGATGCCAATGGCGAGGTGATTATTGATGATCTGCAACCGTTTGAACCTGTTTTGATCGGGATTGACGCTGGATCCCTGCCAGATCCGCTGATCCAACCCTCAACACCGGGTATGGTGGTGACCCCGCGTCCCGGTATTGCCGCCATTGTTGATCTGCCGCTGGTCAGTGCGGGTGAAGTTGACGGGGTGCTGGTGCGCGCGGGCGGGAACAGTATTGAAGGCGTTGATTTGGAACTGGTCGACCGCGCGGGCAATGTCATCGCCCGTACTCGCAGCGATTTTGATGGGTTTTTCCTCTTCGAATCTGTGCCATACGGGCAATATAGTGTCAGGATCACAACGCTGTCGGCACAGGCCGCGCAGCTCACCCCCGTGCTTTCAGGAAAAATCGTGATCAACGGCGAAACGCCGTCCTGTCATATGGGCACGGTCGCAGCAGACCCATCGGGCATACGCACAGCCACGTCTCAATAGACGCTGTTCCCAAAACGCGGGACAATTTCATGAAAAATGGTGCGGCCAAGAAGACTCGAACTTCCACGGGCTTTCGCCCACAACGACCTCAACGTTGCGCGTCTACCAGTTCCGCCATGGCCGCACTCTGACTCAAGCATTTGAAGTACCGCGTAACGGCACCAAATTCTGGTAGGCGAGCGCCACTAGCAGAGCGACCGGTTTGCCGCAATGGCTTATCCGCGCTCATTAACCTTCAATCTGACTTGCAGAAACAAGGTAAACAAAGTCTTAAGCGATGCCATGATTTATGGCATCATCTTGGCTTTGGCTGTGCAGGAAGCGCCTATGATTTCAGCCGGGTCGGATCTGGCGCGTTCTGAGATGGACACGGGCGCGCAGGTTTATGTGGTGGCGCACGCAATAATATTAGAAGCGTCGCAGGTTGATTTTAAGACAGCCCCGCGCGCGACACATTCCCCCACAACAGGGGAAATGCGGCGTTTGATCGAATATCAATAGTCGCGTTAAGACCCAGAAAAGCTTAGATTAAGCGCGCGCGCGCCCTTGGGCACATTGACTTCTGCACTGTTGAATTCAAGCGATGCCTTGGGTCCGATCGTGCGTTTGGGCGGCGTAATTGACCAACCGTAAACAACACGCCCCTGGGCATCGCGCAGTTCAGCAAGGATGTCCGGCACGCGCTGCGCTTCGCTTGTTGGGTTAAAAATCTTACCTGATATCGCGAACAATTCATTGCCGCTTTCCAAGGTGCGGCGTTCAGGTTTGCGTTCGATCAACAATGATAACGGCGTTTCGGTTGCGCCGACGGGAATCCCAAAGCGCGCCAATACAGTGGGCGTCCCAAAAAACTGCAATGCGCCAATGCCCAAAATCATGATCAACGCAGCGCCAATCGCGGCCAATGTCCAGCGTCGTGACGGGTTGATCCGTGGGCGAAATGGCGGCGCGTGGGCAAAAGCATTCGGATCAGAATCGTCAGTGTCGCGGTCATAATCGCGCGCGCTGCGATCAACCGACACATCTACAGCAGGCGGCTGAGGGACAGAAATTGTCGGCGGCGGCGCGGGAAATGTCGGGTTTGTATCGACGGCTGGGGATTCCGGCGGCGTTGCAAAAGGCAATTCGACCGCGACAGGGGGTCTGGTTGTTGTGCCTGCCAAAAACCAGCTATGCTTGCATTTGGCGCAGCGCACCTGACGGCCCGCGGGTCCGACGGCAGTGTCCGGGACCAAATATCGTGTCGCACAGGCAGGGCAGGTCAGGATCATGACTGAATAATACGCTTTCAACAGCTTTTGCCAAAGAGGCCTTTGACAGTCTAAGCACTGATCACCCCTTTGTTGCAAGAGCGGCTTATGCCAAACAGGGCTGGATTGCAGACGATACGTGTTTTATGCGGTTCTTTAGAACCACCACGCGCCTTGGATAAGGTCAGAAAGCCAACATATGACGAATATCGTCCAGTTTGAAAATGTTGGTCTGCGCTATGGCACAGGCACGGAAACGCTGTCTGATCTAAGCTTTTCTTTGGCAAAGGGCGGCTTCTACTTTTTGACGGGGCCATCCGGTGCTGGAAAAACGTCACTCTTGAAATTACTCTATCTCTCTCAGCGGCCAAGTCGCGGGCTGATCCGCATGTTTGGTGACGATATGGTCACAATGCCGCGCGACCATTTGCCAAAATTCAGGCGCAGGATTGGCGTTGTATTTCAGGATTTCCGCCTTGTCCCCCATTTGTCCGCATTTGATAATGTCGCGTTGCCCCTGCGCGTGGCCGGTGCCGAAGACAAGGATGTGATACAGCCCGTCAATGAAATGCTCGCTTGGGTCGGGCTGGGCGACCGCGCATCGGCGCGGCCCGCAACCCTGTCCGGGGGGGAACAACAACGTGTCGCCATTGCGCGCGCGGTCATCACCCGGCCAGATATTTTGGTCGCAGATGAACCCACCGGCAACGTCGATCCGGATATGGCGGCCCGTTTGTTGCGGCTGTTTGATGCGCTCAATCAATTGGGAACCACTGTCGTCGTCGCAACCCATGATCTTCACTTGCTCAGCCGCGTGAGCACGGCCCAGATGATGCGGTTGGAGGATGGACGGATCGCCGATCCAACAGGCATGCTGCGGTATCCGCCTAAACGTGAAACCCCCAGCCCATGACCTTGCGTGATCAGACACTTGCGATAATGGCACCGCTGCTATCCCCTTTTCAAGCACCCCCAGCTGAAGCACGCTTATTGCCCGAAGGGCGGATGGCGGGCCCCATGCCCTGGGTGATTGCGATTATGATGTTTTTGACGGTGATCGCAGCAGCCACCGGATTGTCGCTGGGCGGGGCCGCACGCGGATTGGATTCTGAATTGGCTGGTCGCGTCACGGTGCAAGTGATTGAGGCTGATAGCGCGCGCAAAAATCGCCATGTGCGCGCGATCTCCACCGAACTTCTGCGGCTGGCGGCGGTGGAAAGCGTGCGCGTCGTGCCGCCAAAGGAAGTCACAGCTCTGTTGGAACCGTGGTTTGGCGACGCGGGAATCGGTGAAGACCTCCCAACCCCAGCGCTGATCGATGTAACACTCAAACGTGCAAGCCCCGCAGACCTCGATTCGGTGCGAACGGCAGTGCGGACGGTGTCTTCGGTTGCGCGCGTTGACGAACATGCGCAGTGGCTGGCCCCGCTTGTTCGTTTGCTTGATGCGCTTAAATGGCTGTCGGCGATGTTGGTGGGGTTGATGACATTGGCGACTGCGGCAATTGTCGTCCTGGCGGCGCGTGCGGCGCTCAACACGCACCGGTCGACGATTGAAGTGATGCATTTGCTCGGCTCCACAGATTTGCAAATTGCCCGGCTGTTTCAGCGCCGCATTGCCCTTGACGCGCTTTTTGGTGGCGGGTTGGGGTTGGCTGTAGCGCTCATCGCTTTGTTATTTTTGGGCTACCGCTTGTCGGCGATTGGTTCAGATCTTTTGGGCTCTTTTGGACCCGGTTGGATTGGTTGGCTGATTATTGCGGCTCTGCCCGCGCTTGGTGCTGTGATTGCGACCCTGGCAGCGCGCGTGACTGTGTTAAAGGCGTTAAGGTTGATGTTATGATCCGCCGTATCGTCTCTTTGGTCGTCTTGCTGTGGCTGCTGGGGTTGGCATGGTTCATGGTGATGTTGCCAAGCCCATCCGATGTCGCACGCACCGACGCGGTGATTGTGTTGACGGGCGCGCCGGGCCGGTTTCAGCGGGGTTTACAGGTTCTGGAGGCTGGGCGTGCACAGCGGATGCTGGTGTCCGGCGTTGACCGTTCGGTACGACGCAGTGAATTCGAAATTGCTCAAAATGTTCCAAAAGAACTGTCGCGCTGTTGCATAGACCTTGGCAAGGATGCCGTGGACACTGTTACCAACGCGCGCGAGGCAGCGGTTTGGGTCCAGCGCCACAATTTCAAATCGGTCCGTTTGGTTACGACCGATTGGCACATGCGCCGCGCCCGGTTTGAATTTGAACGCGCGTTTGGGGATAAGGTGGTCGTCATTGGCGACGCTGTAAAAAGCAATCCTGGTCTGACCATATTGGTCAAGGAATATAATAAATTGATCGCACGGCGCGTTGCCGCATTGTTTGGGTTTTGATGGTGGCTCTGCTGCGGTCCATTGTCTTTGCCCTGATATATTATGGTGGCAGTGTGTTTGTTGTCGGGCTAGCCGCGGCGAGCGCCCCGTTCGGGCAGGCGGCGATAATAACCGGGTCGCGGCGCTGGGCATTGTGGCACCGCTGGTGTGCCACACATATTCTGGGCCTGACCACCCGTGTTGAAGGCGAATTACCACAAAGTGGGGCGCTTGTTGTTTTTAAGCACGAATCAATGTTTGAAGCCGTCGAAACACTGGCTTTGTTTGATCGCCCTGCGGTGGTGATGAAGCAAGAATTGGTCGATATGTTTGGTTGGGGCTATGTCGCGCGGCATCACGGGGTGATCCCTGTTGACCGTGACGGTGGTGCGACCGCGATGCGCCGGATGATCGCCGCTGCAAAAGCCGCCAAAGCTGCAGACCGCCCAGTCATCCTGTTTCCCGAAGGCACACGCGTTCCCCACGGGGAGACGCCGCCGCTGCGTGCAGGATTGGCCGGGCTTTATAAAGTGTTGGGATTGCCGGTCGTTCCGGTGGCGCTCGACAGCGGACGATTTTCACCCAAGGGCAGTTTTATAAAACACGGCGGGGTGGTGACAATGCGGGTCGGAGAGACAATCCCTCCTGGCTTGCCGCGCGAAGAGATTGAGGCCCGCGTCCACGCGGCGATTAACGTGCTTAATCGGTCCTGACTTTAGTGATCCGCGCGCCCGAAATCGGGACGACCATCATCCTGACCTTGTTCGATAATGTTCCGCCGCACCGCGCGGGTGCGCGTGAACAGATCGAATAACGCATCACCGTCGCCCCAGCGAATGGCGCGTTGGAGCGCGCTCAAATCTTCGCTAAACCGCTGAAGCATCTCGAGGACCGCATCTTTGTTGGTCAGGAACACATCCCGCCACATCGTCGGGTCAGATGCGGCGATGCGGGTAAAATCGCGAAAACCGCCAGCGGAATATTTGATCACTTCGCTCTGCGTCACACTTTCAAGGTCTGATGCGGTGCCGACAATTGTATAGGCAATCAAATGCGGCAGATGACTGGTGATGGCAAGAACCAGATCATGGTGCGCTGGCTCCATAATCTCAACATTTGCGCCCAATTTTTGCCAAAATGCCTCAAGCTGGGAAACCTTGGCAGGGTCCGCATTCTCTGGCGGCGTCAAAATGCACCAGCGGTTGTGAAACAGCGTTGCAAAACCAGCCTCTGGCCCGCTGCGCTCGGTTCCGGCAACTGGATGTGCCGGAATGATATGATGTTGGGGCAATGCGGCGGAAAGTGCTGCCAATACACTGGCCTTTGATGATCCAACGTCACTGATAATGGCTTCTGCTGGCAGATCGTCGGCGATGCTTGCCGCGACGTCGCCCATCGCGCCAACAGGGATGCACAGAATGACCAGTTCTGCGTCGGTGACAGCGGCCCCCGCCGTGTCAGAGACATCATCAACCAAATGGAGCGCGCGCGCGGTTTCTCTCGTTTCGGCGTCAACATCATATCCGCTTAGGATAACACTGGGCATATTGGCCTTCACTGCACGCGCAACCGAAGACCCGATCAAGCCAAGCCCAAGGATGGAGACGCGTGCGAACGGCAACATCAGCCTGCCTTTGCCACAAGTGCGCGTAGTGCTTCTGTCAGTCCGCGCATTTCAGCCTCGGTCCCGATGGTAATGCGCAGCCCGTGAGGCAGGCCCTGTCCGGGCAGCCAGCGGGTGATGTAACCGTGGTCCATTAATCCCTTATAGGCGACCTCTGCGGTCAAAGCGCCCTCAAACAGGACCAACAGGAAATTGGCCTTGGAGGCGATTGCGCGCAGCCCGGCATTGCCCAGACTGGCAATTTCTCCGGCAAACCAACTGCGCCACTGCGCATTGTGCGCACGACTGGCATCCACGAACGCGGTGTCAGCAACCGCAGCAATGGCCGCATTTTGGCCTGCGCTGGTGATGTTGAACGGCGCGCGAATGCGGTGCATCGCGTCCACCGCCGCGACTGAACCATAGCCCCAACCGATCCGTTCGGCAGCCAACCCGTATATTTTAGAAAAAGTCCGCGTGATAATGACATTGGGCTCGGTCTTGGCAAGTTCCAGGCCCCAATCATCTTCGCTGGGTTCAAGATATTCGGCATAAGCTTGATCAAGCACCAGCATCACATCGGTGGGCAGTTCGGCGTGAAGCCGCGCAATTTCGCTGCGCGCGGTAAATGTGCCGGTTGGATTGTTGGGGTTGGCAATGAATACGATCCGCGTCGCAGGGGTTACGGCGGCAAGCACCGCGTCGACATCTGTGGCATAGTCCTTGTCAGGCGCAATGACGGGGGTTGCGCCCACGCGGCGCGTCGCAATTTCGTAGACCGCAAAACCGTAGCGAACATAAACGATTTCGTCGCCTTGCCCTGCATAGGCCCCGGCGATCAGGTGAAGAATCTCATCGGACCCCGTGCCGTAAATAATCCGCGCCGGGTCAAGGTCGTATGGCGCTGCAATTGCATCGCGCAGGGCAGCGGCACTCGCGTCGGGATAGCGTTCGAGATCGACGCTGTGGGCGGCAAACGCCGCACGCGCCTTGTCGCTGGTGCCTAAGGGGTTTTCGTTGGACGACAATTTGGACACTTGGCGTCCATCATCGGTTGAGGATCGCCCAGGCACATAGGGGGCGATGGCCAGAATCCATGGTTTTGGTTGGGGAATAGTCATATTTTGGGCCTTAGAATGCACGGGCTTCATTGACAAGGCAGGGTTCCGCGCCTTAGCCCCTCGCCATCATGAGTGATGATCTGCGCTTTGGCCTCAACCGCCGTATTTCTCTGCCCGGGCCCTTGGTGCTTGATGGTGGTGCGGTGCTTGCGCCGATTGACATTGCTTATGAAACATACGGAACGCTTAATACCGATGCGTCCAACGCAATTCTGTTGTGCCACGCGTTGACCGGCGATCAACATGTGGCGAGCGCGCATCCGATCACTGGCAAAGCCGGGTGGTGGACGCGCATGGTTGGTCCCGGAAAGCCTGTTGATACGGACCGCTTCTGCGTCATTTGCCCCAATGTCATCGGCAGCTGCATGGGATCAAGCGGGCCGGAATCCCCTGCTGCAGACAAAAAACCCTATGCCATGCGCTTTCCGGTGATCACGATCCGCGACATGGTTCGCGCGCATGTTGCGCTGCTCGATCATTTGGGGATTGCGCAACTGCACGCGGTGGTGGGTGGATCGATGGGGGGGATGCAAGCGCTGAGTTTGGTCGCCAATTGGCCCGACCGCGCGCGCGCCGCAGTGGTAATTGCGTCAACCGCGCGGCATTCAGCGCAGAATATCGCGTTTCATGAGGTTGGTCGCCAAGCCATTATGGCTGATCCCAACTGGCAAAATGGTGATTATTATACATCAGGAAACGCGCCGTCCGCCGGGTTGGCGGTCGCGCGGATGGCGGCGCATATCACTTATCTTTCGGAACAGGGCCTCACCGAGAAGTTCGGTCGGCGGTTGCAAGCACGGCCAGGTAACAGCGAAGGGGCAAAAAGCTTTGGGTTTGACGCTGATTTTCAGATTGAAAGCTATTTGCGGCATCAGGGGCTGAGCTTTACTGATCGGTTTGATGCCAATTCCTATCTCTATATTACCCGCGCCATGGATTATTTTGATCTGGGCGAAGAACATGGTGGCCACCTCGCCGCTGCATTTCGCGGATCAAGAACGCGTTTTTGTGTGGTGAGTTTTGATAGTGACTGGCTCTATCCCACGGCTGAATCGCGGAATATTGTCCATGCGCTAAATGCCGGTGGTGCGCCGGTTAGCTTTGTCGAATTGTCTGCACCTTACGGGCACGATTCCTTTTTGCTCGACGTGCCTGATCTCAACCGCGTCGTTGATGGATTTTTGCGCGTGGGAGGGCTGTGATGATTGCGCTTGAGGCTGGATATACCCTCAGTGACCATGTGGATGCGATGCAGATTACGGCGATCCATGCCTATTTGACGCGCAGTTATTGGTCGACGGGCATATCGGTCGAAACTGTCGCGCGCGCTATCAAAAATTCAGTTTGTGTGGGCGTTTTCAAAAATGGGGTGCAAGTCGGATTTTCGCGGGTCATCACAGACTGTGCGACCTTTGCCTATCTTGCCGATGTTTATGTTTTGGAAGAACACCGGGGTCACGGCTTGTCAGTGGCGATGGGCGCGCATCTTCAGGCGCATCCTGATCTTCAAGGTCTTCGCCGGTGGATGCTCGCGACGAGCGATGCGCATGCGGTTTATGCCAAACTCGGCTGGACACAGATAAGCGACCCAAGACCCTTCATGCAGCGTCATTTTCCGGACGTATATAAATGACAGCTTTACGCCCTGATCTTCAAATTATCGCCAACAGTGTGGCGCAGGGCACGCGCGTCCTCGATATTGGCTGCGGCAATGGTGATCTCATGGCGGCACTGCGCGATACAAAGCAGGTTGACGCGCGAGGCATGGAAATCGATCCACGCGGTGTGACAGAAGCGGTCGCGCGCGGGCTTTCCGTCATTCAGGGCAATGCCGACACTGATCTTGCCGATTATCCTGACGCTGCATTTGATTACGCGATCCTCAGCCAAACCTTGCAAACCACAATGCGGCCCGATGTTGTGCTGGATCAGCTGTTGCGCATTGGCCGTCAGGCATTCGTGTCTTTCCCCAACTTTGCGCATTGGCGGGTGCGGTTAAGTTTGCTGTGGGGCGGGCGGATGCCGGTCACGCGGTTGTTGCCGATGGCTTGGTATGAAACGCCCAATATCCACCATGTCACAGTTGATGATTTTCGTGCGCTGTTGGTTGAACGCGGAATCACGGTCGAAGGGGCATGGTTTTTGAGCGGCGATAAATTGACCACTGATGCCGCGGCTAATTTCCGTGCCGAACATGCGGTGTTTCTTTTGTCGCGTTAGATTTTTAACCCGCGCGTTAGAAAATCTGCGGCCACGCGTGCAACGTCGGTCGTTGCACGTTCTTCGCCCCAAACCCCATACCGCAGGCCCAAGAATACATTCATGCCGACAATCGCCCAAGCATGAACTTCGTCAAAATCGCTACGAATTTCACCGCGTTTTGCGGCCTCTGTCAGACTGGTGACATAGCCAGCGACAGTATTTTCATAATGGAGGCGGTAACTTTCAGGATCAACAAATTCAGATTCGTCGATGATCCGGTAAAGCTCCTTATGCTGACGTACGAAATTGATGAAGGTGACAAGGCCGGCTTCTTCGCCTGCCAAGCGGTTCGGCGCTTGTTGGATCACAGGGCCAACCTGCGTTCGGACTTGTGCGGACATATCACGCACCAAAGCGCGAAACACCGCATCCTTGGATTCAAAATAGGTGTAAAAACTGCCCAATGCGACGCCCGCACGAGCGGTGATGCTCACGATAGAGCTTTCGTGAAAGCCTTTTTCTCCAAATTCTAGGGCCGATGCATCAAGAATTGTGCGCAGTGTTTTGCGGCCGCGTTCCGTGCGCGGGACTTTATCCACGACGCCCGCCGTGCCAGATGTGGCGAATTTGCCACGCTCGTCAGCCATAATCGATCTCCCCCAAAATCAAAGTTGAAACTTGGTTCATGTTTCAATATAGACCCGACATTACGGCATGCAACCCATCAAGACGGTTGAAGCCATTTATGGGAGGATTACCATGAAACGCACGTCTTTATTCCATTCCGCTTTTTTGACCAGTGTCGCGCTGTCGGCCTTCACGGCGGCCCCTGCATTTGCGCAAGAGGCAGAAGGCGTAACAGATGACGGTGAAATTACGGTCACCGCGCGGCGTCGTGATGAAAGCCTTCAAGATGTGCCGATTTCTGTCTCCGCAATTTCGGGAGAAACACTCGATGCACAGGGTGCGATTGATATTACGGTGTTGCAGCAACAAACCCCGAACCTGACGATGCAGATTGCGCGCGGTTCGAATTCCACATTGATCGGGTTTATCCGTGGCGTCGGTCAGCAAGATCCGCTTTGGGGGTTTGAACCCGGTGTTGGCATTTATGTCGATGATGTCTTTATCGCGCGTCCCCAGGGCGCCGTGCTCGATATTTTTGATGTGGAGCGGATTGAAGTTCTGCGCGGACCGCAGGGAACGCTTTACGGCCGCAACACCATTGGTGGCGCGGTAAAATATGTCACGAAAAAGCTCGGTCATGATTTTGCTGGCAAATTGCGTGCGTCCTATGGCAGCGATGATCAGCGCGATGTGGTTGGGCAACTGACCGTTCCGCTTGGCAACAGCCTCAGCATTGGTGGCGCGGTTGCTCTCTATAAGCGTGACGGTTATGGTAAAAACCTGAATACGGGTGCCGAACATTATAATAAGGATGTGTTGGCGGCCCGCGTTTCAGTTGAATTTGCGCCGTCGGACCGCGTCTTTTTCCGGCTTGCCGGTGACATGACGGATGACAATTCCAATGCGCGCCATGGCTACCGTCTTGTTGGCAATGCCGGCGTCGCAGCGTTTAATCCCCCTGCCAGCGTTTATGATACCAACGCAGGTATTGGTGATAAGAATAATGTTGAAACCAAGGGGATATCACTCACGGGTGAAATTGGTCTGAGCGACAGTTTGACGCTGAAATCGATCACAGCCTACCGGAAGGGCAACACCCAAACCCTGATCGATTTTGATGGAACTGCGGGCCCCGTTCTCGATGTCCCTGCCTTTTATAAAGACAACCAAACCTCACAAGAACTCCAGCTCATCTATGAAGGTGACCGGATCCAAGGGGTTGCTGGGGTCTATTATCTTGACGGCAGCGCATCGGGCGCATTTGATACCGTGCTTGGTCTTGCCAATCTGTCGATCCTGACCAGCGGCACTGTGAAGACGAAGAGCATCGCGGCCTTTGCTGACGTTAATTTCGATCTTTCTGACCAGTTCAAAATCTCGGTTGGCGGACGTTACACCAGTGACAAGCGCGAAGGCACCGTATTTCGCCGTAACTATACTGGCATCCGCAGCCCGCTGTTCGGGAATGCGGCAGCGGTCCCAGGGCTGATCCGCACGAATTACACCAACGAACGCACGGACAATCAATTCACCCCGCGTGTGTCGCTGTCCTATTTGCCAAGCGATAACCTGACTTTCTATGCATCATACGGAAAAGGCTATAAATCCGGCGGATTCGACATGCGCGGTGACGCTTTCCTGACGCCAACAACCGTCAATGGGTTTGATCCTGAAACGGTAGATGCCTATGAAATCGGGATGAAGGGCGCGTTCCTTGATCGCAGCCTGTTCGTCAATCTGTCGGCATTCTATTCCGACTATAAGGATCAGCAGGTCACCACGCAGGTTGTGGCGCCGGGGCCAAGCATCGCCAGCTTTGTTGACAATGCAGGCGATTCGAAAATCAAGGGATTGGAACTTGAAGCGCGGGCCATCTTGTCCCCGCATGTGTCTGCTGTGATGTCGCTTGGTTATACGGATGCCAAATTCAAACGGTTTACGACCTTTGATCTGGCCACCAACACCAATATCGATGTTGCGGCATTCCGCGTGTTTCAAAATACCCCAAAATTTACCGTGAATTTTGCACCAAGCTTTTCAGCACCGGTCGCAGGCGGCACACTGTCATTCACGCCGAGTGTTTCGTTGCGGTCAGGCTATTCACAGTTTGAAATCCCCAACGCTTTGTTGGACGAAAATGGCTATGAACTGGTTGATGCTAGTCTTGGCTGGACATCTGAAAATGATCGTTTCCGCCTCTCGCTCCACGGCCGCAATCTGTTCGACGCGCGTTACAAAATTGGGGGTTACAACTTCCCCGGCGCGCTGTTTGGGAATTCGATCATCGCTTTCTATGGCCCACCGCGTTCCATCACGCTGACGGGCGAAGTCCGCTTTTAAGCCGACTGTAAAACACAGAATGAAAGGCGGGAGGCAGATATGTCGCCCGCCTTTTGTTATGGGGTCAGCGTCACGATCATACGAAAGGACCGTGATGCGCCGGGCGAGAGCGAGAACACAGCTGGTTTGTCGCGAAAATCGCCACTATAACCGTCAGGGTCGGCCATCCCCGCCCAAGGTTCGACACAGACAAAGGCAGCGCCCGGCTTAGTCCAGATACCCAGCCATTCAGTATCGGGGAAAGCGATGTCGAGTTTTGGAAGTCCAGGGGCGCCGTAGGTCAAACGGCGGCTCGAAAGATTTTTCCAGACCAAGGCATCATCTGCAAAAAGTGCGTCAGTAAGCGTCAGCCTGTTCTGATGAACAGGCGTATCAATGGCTTCGGGACCGATCAAGCCTGCTGGCGTTAATGGCCAAATGGGTGCGGGTTCATCCTGATCAAATATGATCTTATGGTCTGCGCGCGCGCCCCCAAAGGGCAGCGGCCACGCAAAGGCGGGATGATAGCCAAAACTGGCAGGAAGGGGCACGTCGCCCGTGTTACGGACCGTGACTGTCATATGCAGCGCAGCGTCTGCGAGCTGAAAATGCGCATCCAGTTCAAAGGCAAAGGGATATTGCGACCGGGTTTCGGGGCTGTCGGTCAAACGGAACAGCACGGTGTCTGCGCCCTGTTCGATCAGCACAAAGTCTGATTTGCGCGCAAAGCCATGTTTGCGCATCGTGTATGATTTTCCGTCCAGCCGCAGCGTACCTTGATTGAGTTGCCCGACAATGGGAAACAGCAATGGCGCACGGCCCCGCCAATAGGCAGCATCGCCCGGCCCCATCAGTTCACGGCCGTCACTGTCGGTCAAGCTGCGCAGTTCAGCGCCGTGGTGCGCGATGATGGCGGTGAGTGTGCTGGACGTGATCTGGGCGGTTTCAACCACGCAGCACGGCCCCGACCTTGGAAGCAGCGGCAACAATCGCCGCACTGATCCGCGCCAAATCCTCCTCGGCATAACTCTTGTCGACGGGTTGCAGCGTCACTTCCACCGCAAGTGAGACCTGCCCCTCCGGCACGCCTGCACCGACAAAGACATCGAACAATCGGACAGCGGTAATGCTTGCCTTATCAGCACCCTTGATCACACGGATCAGATCACCGCTGGGGGCATCAATGGGAACAAGAAACGCAAAGTCGCGCGTCACCGATTGAAGTGCGGGCGGCGCAAAGGCGCTACGCATAAAGCCGGTGCCGCGCTTTGCCGGAATCGCATCAAGAAACACCTCGGCTGCGATCACGATCCCGTCAAGGCCGAAGGCTTTGGCCGTGGCGGGATGAAGCGCGCCAAAACTGGCGAGGATTGTCTTTGGCCCCAGACGCAATGTTCCAGACTGTCCGGGGTGATAATGCGCACCGGCTTCCCCCATCACCTGAACATTGTCGACCGGCACGCCTGCAGCGCTGAGCAGGGCCAATGCTTCTGCCTTGGCATCATAAGCATCGAAATTTTGCGCTTTGCCATTGGCCCAGCTGCGTTGTGATCGCGCGCCCGCCAGAACAAGACCGAGTGTCGCGCGTTCACCGTCAGACAAATAGCGCCGACCAATCTCGAACAGGCGGATGCTGTCCGCGCCGCGATCCTGATTGCGCTTTGCAGCTGAGAGGAGACCAGGCAGCAGCGACGTGCGCATCACTTTCATGTCTTCACTGATCGGGTTGGCGAGGCTCCATAGACCACCGCCAAATGCAGCCGCTTCTTTTTCCGATAGGAAGGACCAATTGATCGCTTCATTCATCCCGCGTGCAGCAGCGGTCCGGCGCAGCTTGCTTTCAAGCCTTTGTGCTGGCGTTGCGGTGGGTTTCGCGACCCCGTCTGCACGAGGAAGCGGGGTGGACGGGACGTGATCAAGCCCGATAATCCGGACCACTTCTTCGACCAGATCAGCGCCAGCTTCGACGTCACGACGCCAAGACGGGACAGCGACGTTGCCGTCATCAGAGACCGTAAACCCAAGGGATTTAAAGATTTTGCGCTGTGCATCAGGTGCAATATCAATCCCCCCGAGACGCAGACAGTGGGCGTAATCATAGAGAATGTTGCGCGGCGCAACTGGGGGTGTACCCGCGCGCACGAGTTCAGATGCTTCACCCCCGCAAATTTCGATGATCAATCCGGTAATCAGCGCGCAAGCATCCTCCAAAAACGCTGGATCAACCCCGCGTTCAAAGCGCGTCCGCGCGTCAGAGGTGAGCGAGAGGGTTTGACCGGTTTTGGCAATGCGTTCGGGATTGAAATAGGCGACTTCGAGCAGGATATCGCGTGTTGTATCCGAACAGCCCGAATGTTCACCGCCCATAATTCCGGCAATATCGTGGACGCCTTTGTCATCGGCGATCACAGTCATGCTGGCAGACAGGGAAAATTCTTTGCCGTTGAGCGCGGTGACGGTTTCGCCTTCGGTCGCACGGCGCGCGATGACAGCGCCGCTCAATTTGGCCAGGTCATAGGCGTGGCTGGGCCGTCCGTGATCGAGCATGACATAGTTGGTGATGTCGACCAGCGCGGAAATCGGTCGTTGCCCTGCCGATTTCAGCCGCGCTTGCATCCAGTCGGGCGACGCGCCGTTGGTAACGCCCTTGATTACGCGGCCATAAAATGCGGGGCAGCCTTCTGGATCGTCTGTGCGGATTTCGGTCGGGCAAGGAAATGAACCTACCACGCTTTTGACAGTGAGCGGTTTGAGCGTCCCCAACCCTGCTGCCGCCAAATCGCGCGCAATGCCGTAAACCCCCATGCAATCCTGACGATTGGGCGTAATCGCGACATCAATCACCGGATCATCAAGTTCCGCCCACGCCGCATAAACCGCGCCAACGGGCGCATCAGCGGGAAGTTCAATGATGCCGTCATGGTCCTCGCCCAATTCGAGTTCGCGGGTGGAACACATCATACCATTGGATTCGACGCCGCGGATCGCCGTGACCTTTAGGACCATGCCGTTCGACGGCACGACCGCGCCGGGTGATCCGAACACACCGATCAAGCCAGCACGGGCGTTGGGTGCGCCGCAGACAACCTGTAGCGGACCATCCCCTGCATCGACGCTGAGCACTTGCAGCTTATCAGCCTGTGGATGCGGCGCAGCGCTCAGCACTTTGGCAATCCGGAACGCACCGAGTTTTTCGGCGGGGTTATCAATGCCTTCAACCTCCAGCCCGATCCGCGTCAGCGTTTCAGCGATGGTGGTAACGTCGGCGTCTGTATCGAGATGGGCCTTGAGCCATGAGAGCGAAAACTTCATAGCGACACTCCTCCGCTGAGCGTGGGGACATCAAGCGCAGAAAAACCATAATGTTTGAGCCAACGGAGATCGCCGTCAAAGAAAGCACGCAAATCATCCATCCCGTATTTGAGCATGGCGAGCCGGTCGACACCGGTCCCAAACGCGAATCCTTGGTAAATTTCGGGATCGAGCCCGCAATTGGCAATGACCTTTGGGTGGACCATGCCGCTGCCCAAAACTTCCATCCAGCCTTCAGAGCCGCCGATCACACGTTTGCCGTTCACAACCGAAAACCCAATGTCGATTTCGGCAGAGGGTTCCGTAAAGGGGAAATAGCTGGGCCGCATCCGGATGCTGACATCATCGCGTTCAAAAAAGGCGCGCAAAAAGGTTTCCAGTGTCCATTTGAGATGACCCAGATGAATGCCCTTGTCGATCACCAAGCCTTCGATCTGATGGAACATCGGCGTGTGCGTCGCGTCGCTGTCTGATCGGTAAACCCGTCCCGGCGCGATGATCCGGATCGGCGGCGCTTGATCCATCATCGTGCGGATTTGCACCGGCGATGTGTGGGTGCGGAGCAGCATTTTTTTGCCGTCAACAGCCATCTGATCGGGGAAATAAAATGTGTCATGCATCGCGCGGGCGGGATGGCTTTCAGGAATGTTGAGCGCGCCGAAATTATGCCAATCATCCTCAATTTCTGGGCCGGTCGCGACGGCAAAGCCCATGTCGGCGAAAATCTCAGCCAGTTCATCCATCACTTGGCTGACGGGATGGATTGACCCTTGCGGCACGGACGGCGCAGGCAGGGACATATCCAGCCGCTCGGTGGCGAGACGTTGATTGAGCATGGCCGCTTCGAGTTCGGCCTTTTTGTTGGCAATCGCGCTGGTGACTGCTTCGCGCAGACCGTTGATGATCGGACCTTGGGTTTGGCGTTCTTCAGGGGACAGAGCGCCCATGGTTTTGAGTAGCGCTGAAACACTCCCTTGCTTGCCAAGCGCGGCAATCCGCACGGTTTCCAAAGCGTCGAGCGAATCAGTGACATCGATTGCGGCGAGGGTTTCTGATTGGAGTGTTGCTATAACGGTCATGATCGTCACCTGATAAGCAAATGGGCGTGAACGGCTTGTCCCCGTTCACGCCCATTTGCGCTTGTACCAAAGGGAGAAGCTTATGCCGTTGCTGGCAAAGCGGCCTTCGCTTGCGCGATGATGGTGCTAAAGGTTGCGCCTTCGTGCATTGCCATGTCAGCCATGACTTTGCGGTCAAGTTCAATCCCAGCCAATTTCACGCCGTGCATGAATTCGCTGTAGGTCAGACCTTCCATGCGAACAGCGGCGTTGATGCGCTGGATCCACAGACCCCGGAAGGTCCGTTTTTTAACCTTGCGATCGCGATACGCATATTGGCCAGCCTTTTCGACGGCCTGACGCGCGATGCGAATCGTGTTCTTGCGACGGCCACGATAGCCCTTCGCAAGTTCAAGAATATTTTTGTGTTTTGCGTGCGTTGTAACGCCGCGTTTAATGCGTGCCATGTGTCAGACCTCCTATTGCAGGCCGTACGGCGCCCATGATTTGACCGTGCTGGTATCAGCCTTGGACAAAACAGAGGTGCGGCGATTTTGGCGGATATACTTGGCATTGTGGCTCATCAAACGGTGACGCTTACCAGCGACGCCGTGTTTAAGCTTGCCAGTTGCGGTGAGCGTGAAACGCTTTTTCACACCGCTTTTGGTTTTCAGTTTGGGCATTTTCGTCCTTTCAAGTGCGACGATTTCTGATTGGTCGTGGCAGCCCTTTCAGCCAGACCGATCGTAAAGAATCGTATGCGAAGACGGGCCGTTACCGATTGTCGGGCCGAAAAGCAAGCGTTTGCCGCCCTTCTTTGATCGTGAAGCCTTCCGCTGCACCATTTGCCGCCAACTGGACCAATGTTCTGAAAACGGCGGCGATTAAAGGCCGTTCCATGGCGAAGTAACGGGTGGGCGCCATGCCAATAAAATGTTTGAAATCGCGGATCATATGGCTTTGATCGCTATATTGCGGATCAAGAAAATGTGGCCATTCGCCAACGGAGCTGCCTTGCATCGAATGCAGCATCCGCAAAAACCGTTCGCGGCGCAGCAGGCGTTTGGGTGAAAACCCGAAATGCTGGCGGGTAAAGCGTGCCAATTGTGGTTGTGAAAAACCCGATCGATCAGCCAAATCCGAAACTGTTGCACAGTCTGGGTCTTCTATGGCGCGCGTCACAGCGGCGATTTGATCGGAAACATGGGTCCGCTTGCTGCGGCCAAGCCGTTCAAGGAAAAAGGCGTCAGCGGCGGCCACGCGCCCTTCAAAATCTGGTGCAGCCATGACAGCCATATACAGTTGTTCGCCATCAGCCTCGAGTACATCAGCCAAAGGCCGCACGGCATTGGCATAATGACTGGCACGTGCCCCGAGCAAGCGCTGCCATCCCATGGGAAATACTCCGATGCAAAAGGCAAGGCCGGCACTGCCGCGGACCCATTGGACATGGGTTGCAACGCCGTGGATGATCGCTTTGTCGGTCAAGGGTTTAAGCTGGGACAGACTGGGTCCAAACGCCCAATCTCCGCCTGACACCAATCGGATATTGGTCCATTCGGGACGCAATAAATCTTCAACCACGCCTTCGCCTTCAACCACGACATCCCAATAGGCCGGGATGAAGGGCAACAAATCCTCGGCTGGCTGTCCGAAGCGCACGGACACGTCTGGGGTGGCGGGTGTGGAGACGCCAGGAACGGCAGGTGCGGAATCAGTCATGGCTATGGTTGCATGCCAATGCGTCAAGGACGTCTTCTAGCCGCGCAGGATCACCCAGCGCGATCACATCGCCCTTGCTCTGCGCGTTGAGGGGGTCACCTGACCAATCACACATAAGGCCACCGGCGCCTTCGACAATGGGAATGAGCGCCGCGAAATCGTGAAGTTTCAATCCCGCTTCGACGACAATATCAATATGACCGTTGGCGAGCAGCGCATAATTATAACAATCCCCGCCCCATATCAGCCGCCGGTGCGCGGTTTTTTGTGCCAGAGCCATGAAATGTTCGCCCTCATGGTCTGAAAAACAATTTGGACTGGTGGTCGATAAAATGGCGTCGCTTAACGTGGTGCAGCGGCGGCTTTTGACCGGTGTGCCGTTGAATGTTGTGCCGCGCCCAGTCACGCCCAACCAGCGTTCGCGCAATATTGGTTGATCGATCAGCCCCATGACGGGCCAGCCATCCTGCATCAGCGCAATCAAAGTGCCAAAGATTGGGCGGCCAACGACAAAACTTGTGGTGCCATCTATCGGATCAATCACCCATTGCCGCGCCGCGCCTATACGTACATTATCATATTCTTCGCCGATGATCCCATCATTTGGGCGTTCGGTTTCCAAAATGGCGCGTATTGCCAATTCAGCGGCGCGATCAGCCTTTGTGACAGGAGAGGCATCGCTTTTGGTTTCAAGCCCAAATTCCGCGCGGTAAAAGGGGCGGATGGCCGCCCCGGCCGCATCGGCGAGGCGGTTGGCCAGCGCAATATCGTCGGCCTTGGCGCTCAATCGAACAGGCTCGATACGGAGCTTTCATCCGCAATGCGTTTGATGGCTTCGCCCAAAAGCGGTGCGATGGTCAGGACACGGATTTTTTTCGCTCCGGAAACAGCATCAGAAACACCGTTTGAATCGGTGATCACCATTTCAGTAAGCTCTGACCCTTCGATGCGCGCAACCGCACCGCCCGAAAGCACGCCGTGGGTGCAATAAGCGACCACATCCTGGGCGCCAGCCGCCTTGAGCGCGGACGCTGCGTTGCAAATCGTCCCTGCTGAATCGACGATATCGTCGATCAGGATGCAGAAGCGGCCTTCAACGTCGCCAATGATGTTCATCACTTCGCTTTCACCCGCTTTCTCGCGGCGTTTATCAACAATGGCGAGCGGCGCATTGTCGAGCCGTTTGGCAAGCGCGCGTGCGCGGACCACGCCGCCCACATCGGGCGACACAACCATGATGTTTTTATCCCCGAACCGCGCCAAAATATCGGCAGACATGACAGGCGCACCGTAGAGATTGTCGGTCGGGATATCGAAAAATCCCTGAATTTGTCCCGCATGGAGGTCAACCGAAAGCACACGGTTCGCGCCCGCAGTGGCGATGATGTTGGCGACCAATTTGGCCGAAATGGGGGTGCGAGAGCCGGATTTGCGGTCCTGCCGCGCATAGCCGAAATAGGGGATGACGGCGGTGATCCGTTTGGCTGAGGCGCGCTTGAGCGCGTCCATCATGATCAGCAGTTCCATCAGATTGTCGTTGGCGGGAAATCCGGTTGATTGGATGACAAATACGTCTTCACCGCGGACATTTTCATGAATTTCAACGAAAACCTCTTCATCAGCGAAACGGCGGACGCTTGCTTCGCTCAAAGGAAGCGCAAGATAGTCCGCAATCGCCTTGGCGAGCGGCGCATTTGCGTTGCCTGTCAGTAATTTCATGATTTTTACCCCGTCGCATCCCAATCCGGCTCCCTTAATGGCTGATCGGGCACGTGGGAAGTGTCGATGTCAGAACATCTGTTAGCAAACCCTAAACGGCATTGCAGGCCGTGCGGGCAATCAATAGAGAGACAGCATGACAAACAGCCTTTCCATTTGCCTCGCTCAAACGTCTCAACGCGTCGGCGGCCTTTCCGAAAATGCCGATGCGATGATGGCCTTACGCGCAGACGCCGTGGGCGCTGATCTGGTCGTTTTCCCTGAAATGCAGCTGATTGGGTATCCCGCCGAAGATCTGGTTCAAAAACCTGCACTTGCGGCGCGTGCTGCTGTTGAGTTGGAACGCATGGCATTGGCAACAGCAGACGGCGGCCCCGCAATGCTGGTTGGCACGCTTCACCGTGACGGCGACCGGCTTTATAATGCCGTGGCTATGCTGGACGGCGGTAAGATCGCAGCATTGCGGTTTAAGCATGAGCTGCCCAATTACGGCACTTTCGACGAGAAACGGCATTTCACAGCTGGCCCCATGCCTGAACCAATCCTGTTTAAGGGTGTGAAAATAGGCGTGCCGATTTGCGAAGATATTTGGTTTCCCGGCGTCTGCGCGCATTTGCGAGCGCAGGGCGCAGAAATTCTGCTCTCGCTCAACGGCAGCCCTTATGAAATTGACAAGGATGATTTGCGGTCGAGCACTGTTGTTGGCGCGCGCGTGGCTGAAACCGGACTGCCCTTGGTCTATCTCAACCGCGTCGGCGGACAAGATGAGCTGGTTTTTGACGGGGCAAGCTTTGTCCTCAATGGCGATGGGTCGTGCGCACATCAGCTTCCTGATTGGGAAGAGCTGAATGTTATGACCCATTGGACACGCGGTGAAGCAGGGTGGGTCTGTGCCCAAGGGCCCGTGGCAACGC
This sequence comes from Chakrabartia sp., assembly GCA_040079575.1. Lineage (GTDB taxonomy): Bacteria > Pseudomonadota > Alphaproteobacteria > Sphingomonadales > Sphingomonadaceae > Aquisediminimonas. The sequence goes on from JBEBKH010000002.1 coordinate 56,722, forward strand.
TTGATCCCCATCCCGGCGATATATATCACGCCATGGTCGTGGGCCTGCGTGACTATGTGAATGTCAATCGCTTCCCAGGGGTTGTTCTTGGCCTGTCGGGCGGGATTGATTCGGCGATCTGCGCGGCAATTGCTGCTGATGCCCTTGGCCCTGACCGTGTCTGGTGTGTGATGTTGCCATCGCGCTTTACCAGTCAGTCGAGTTTGGATGATGCTTCGGCATGCGCAAAGATGATTGGCTGTCGGCTTGACACCATTTCAATCGCGCCTGCGGTCGATGCATTTGACGCCATGCTGTCAGGCAGTTTTGCGGACAAAGACGTTGATATTACAGAAGAAAATATCCAATCACGTGCACGCGGTGTGACGTTGATGGCATTAAGCAATAAGTTCGGGCCCATGCTAATCACGACCGGCAATAAGAGCGAAATGTCGGTCGGTTATGCCACAATTTACGGCGATATGGCGGGCGGTTATAACCCGATCAAAGATGCTTATAAAATGACGGTGTTCGCAATTGCCCGCTGGCGCAATGCGCATAAACCGCGTCTGGGCCTCGGCCCTGATGGCCCTGTCATGCCTGACAACATCATCACCAAGCCACCCAGTGCCGAATTGAGGCCCGACCAAAAGGATTCAGATTCCCTGCCGGATTATCCAATCCTCGATCCGATCCTGCTGGGGCTTGTTGAAGAAGAATTATCTGTCGATGAGGTCACGGCGCGCGGATTTGACCGCGATACGGTGGCGCGGATTGAACGCTTGCTCTGCACGGCGGAATATAAACGCCGCCAAGCGCCGCCGGGTGTAAAGCTTGGCAAGAAGAATTTCGGGCGTGACCGCCGCTATCCCATCACGAACGCATTCCGGACAGCATAATATGACCATCATCACCCGTTTCGCCCCGTCCCCCACGGGCACATTGCACGTCGGCAATATCCGCGCGGCGCTTCACAATTGGCTTTGGGCGCGCAAACATGGCGGGCGGTTTCTGCTGCGGATCGATGATACCGATGTGGAACGCTCGAAGGAGGAACATGTCACCTCGATCCGCGATGATCTGGCATGGTTGGGCCTGACGAACGACGGCGAAGAACGGCAATCGCTGCGTTTTGCTTTGTATGAGGCGCGTTTTGAAGAACTGCGCGCGGCGGGGCGCGTTTATGCCTGTTATGAAACCTCTGAAGAACTTGATTTGCGCCGTAAAGTGCTGCTGGGGCGCGGGCTGCCGCCGGTTTATGAACGCAAAGCGGAGGACGCCCCGGTTCCTGCCGGGCGCAATCCGCATTACCGTTTCAAGCTCGATCATGACACGCCGATAGCGTGGGCCGATATGATCCGCGGCGACCAGCATTTCGATCCCAAACTGCTTTCTGATCCTGTCATTCGCCGCGCGGACGGGTCGTGGCTTTATATGCTGCCCAGCGCGATTGATGATGTTGATATGGGCATCACGCATGTTGTGCGCGGCGAAGATCATGTCACCAATACCGCAACACAGATTCAAATGTTCGCTGCCCTTGGCGCGCCACCGCCGATTTTTGCGCATGAAGCATTGTTGACGGGCGCCGAGGGTAAGCTGTCCAAGCGCTTAGGATCACTCGGCGTTGCTGCATTTCGGGAACAAGGGATTGAACCCATAACGCTGCTTGCGCTGCTCGCGCGGCTGGGGACAAGTGATCCAGTTGAGCCCTTCACTGATGTACACCCCCTGATAAACACTATTGATTTTGCGCGGTTTGGACGTGCGCCAGCGCGTTTTGATGAGGCTGATTTGGCGCATTTGAACGCGCGGATCATCCACATGCTAGATTTTGATGCCGTTTCGAACCGGCTGCCAGCGGGGATGGACAGGGCGGCATGGGACGCGATTCGTCCAAATTTGACCAGCATCGCAGAGGCTGCGGATTGGTGGCAGGTGGTTGAAGGTCCGGTTGCCGCTCACGCCGATCCAGCCGACACAGATTTTCTGGCTCTGGCATCGGCCAAGCTTGGCGCGATCGATTGGGCGGGTGATCCCTGGCATGCCCTCACCTCTGACCTGAAAACCGAAACAGGGCGGACGGGAAAATCCCTGTTTCTGCCGCTGCGTCGCGCTCTGACCGGGCGTGATCACGGTCCTGACATGAAGGCCTTATTGCCGCTCATTGGCCAGAAACGGGCTTTTGAGCGGTTGGCGGGATAAGCTGAACCGCATGAAAAGCGGGGTACAAAATGTAATATTGTATCCTTGCAAGATATGTTGTATCATCCCATTATCGGCGCGTGATTTGCCGCCGTATAAAGAGTGGAGGATATTATGGCTTATGCTGATATCGACCAAAAACGGCCCTTCAACGGCCTAGGTTTTGGTGCCGCAATGATGATGAGTGGCGGTATGGTTGCGTTAATCCTTTTGGCAGCACCCAAGTTTATTCCAGGGCAGATCGAACATATTATCGATATCTATCCTATTTCCCAGAAACCCATTCCCATCGATCCGGTGCCAAAGGACAAGGCGACGTCACCCGACAAACAAAAGGTCCACGCTGATCCGACAGCCGAGATCACGATACGCACAAACCCGCTTGAGGGCATAAAAATTGCGGGCGGTGACCCCTTCCCCACAGGTCCGGTTGAGCCTTTGGGCGGCGGAACCGAAGAATTCATAAGGCATGTGCCGGTGCGGGTCGGGCCGTTGGTGGACAATCGTTATGTCGGTGCATTGCAACCCACCTATCCGCCAAGCCTTCAAAGGCAAGAAGTGGAAGGTGCTGTCACTGTCCGCGTGCTAATTGGTAAGGACGGCCATGTGAAAGCGATTGAGGCCTTGCGTTCCAGCCATGATGAATTTTTTGAGGCCACGCGCAGGCAAGCCTTGTCCAAATGGCGCTTCAAACCAGCGACCGAGGACGGTGTGCCGGTTGAGGGTTGGCGCGAAATGACAGTGCGCTTTACAATCACTGCATAATCTGTGGCGGGGCGGGGCTAGCGTTCAGGATCAAAACATCCTAATTTGGTCTATGTCATTTTTCCCTCGCCCTGCCATGCCTGCCGCTGCCTATGCGGATCTCCGCGCGTTCTTAAAAACGCGCAGCCGTCATCAGGTCGGATTTGCCGCGGCGTCAATTGTCATACCGCTGTTCATTATGTTCATCTTTACGGTGGACGAAGAAGAAGAAGTGTATCGGCCGCCAGAGGTGGAGTGGTTTAAGACCTATGCGGCAAACCGCACTGATGCACAGATCAAAGCGCAGCAAAAAATAGACACAGCTCAGCGCAAAATTGATGAAGCGCGCGAGAAGAAAGAAGCTGAGGCCCGCCGTGCACCGTTCAAAAAAATGGACAAGGCCATGGACGAGATGGGCCTTTGAAGCGCAGCGGCACGGTCCCTGATCACCGGCATATGGCCGCTGCATTGGCGCTCGCCGCGCGGGGACGCGGACAAACCGCGCCAAACCCAAATGTCGGCTGTATTTTGATCAAACAGGGCCGCGTAATCGGACGCGGCTGGACCCAAAAGGGCGGACGCCCCCACGCCGAAGCCATGGCGCTTGCAGAGGCGGGAGAGGCCGCACACGGCGCGACCGTCTATGTCACGCTGGAACCCTGCGCCCACGATAGCGCCCGTGGCCCGTCTTGTGCGGATACCCTAATTGAAGCAGGTGTCGCACGTGTTTGCATGGGCATGACGGACCCTGACCCGCGCACCAATGGGCAGGGAAGCGCGCGACTTAGCGCGGCCGGAATAGATGTTGTTACTGGCATCATGGCGTCAGAATGTGCGGCCACAATGGCAGGGTTTCTTACGAAAACAGCAAAGGGGCGACCCTATGTTACCCTAAAACTCGCAACCTCGCTTGACGGCATGATTGCGACGACGGCAGGACGAAGCCGGTGGATCACGGGTGAGGCGGCGCGCACTCATGGTCATCTTGAACGGGCGCAGTGTGACATGATCGTGGTTGGGCGCGGAACGCTAGATGCGGATGCGCCAGCCCTTGATGTTCGTCTGGCAGGGCTTGAGGATCGCTCACCGCGCCGCGCGGTTTTGAGCACAAAAGCGGTTGGGGAAGGTTGGGAATGGCTTCCAGCACCAGCTGCTATCTTCGCGCTTTCCAACGTTGATCACATCCTTATCGAAGGCGGGGCCAGTGCAGCGGCCGCGTTCATGAAGGAAAGTCTGGTAGACCGCTTGCTGCTTTACCGCGCGCCGATTTTAATTGGGGACGGAAAACCCTGTTTGGGGGACATTGGTGTGATCGATGTGAATGACGCGCATGGACGTTGGCGCTTGGTGGATATGCGGATGCTTGGTAAGGACCGGCTCGAAATATATGAGGCGCAATAATGTTCACAGGGATTATCACAGACATTGGGACCATCAAAAGCGTTGAACAACGCGGCGATCTGCGCCTAACGATCGGATGCGGCTATAATATGGCGGGTGTTGATCTTGGCGCGTCGATTGCCTGTTCGGGCGTATGTTTGACGGTGGTGGATAAGGGGCCGGATTGGTTTGCGGTCGATGCATCTGCGGAAACTATATCATGTACTGCGCAAAATATGTGGGCGACGGAACGCAAACTCAACCTTGAACGCGCGCTTAAAATTGGTGATGAACTGGGCGGACATATTGTAACGGGCCATGTTGACGGCGTCGGTGAAGTGACCGCTATTGCGCTTGAAGGCGGATCACACCGTATTGCCGTGCGTATCGGGGCTGATCTTGCGCCCTATATTGCGGCCAAAGGGTCGGTCACGGTCGACGGCGTTTCACTGACGGTCAACGCGGTTGAGGATCACAGCGACAAAAGCGCGACGTTCCATCTTAACATCATCCCGCACACATGGGCGGTGACAGCATTTTGTGACTTAACGCAAGGTCAGGCCGTCAATATCGAAATTGATGTGCTTGTGCGCTATTTGGCACGGATGCGGCAGGTAAATCCCATTTGATGTGATTTTGACGCTTGACGATCACACTGCGATGTGAAAATATCAGTGTATGAGCACACATCTGATCGAAAAAGTCCGCAACCTTGTCACCAATGGTGGCATGTCCAAATCTGGCCTTGCCCGCGCGTCTGGCTTGCACGCCAACACGCTGCGTGATTTGGAAGAGGGGGACTGGAACCCCACCGCTGAAACCCTCCGCAAGCTTGAGCTGTTTCTGTTTTCCAATGATGACACGCCGACTTTGGTCCCCATCGAAGAAATTATCGAAGAAGCACGCAATGGCCGCATGTTCATATTGGTCGATGATGAAGACCGTGAAAATGAAGGTGATCTGATCATCCCTGCGCAAATGGCAACGCCTGATGCGATCAATTTCATGGCCACCCATGGACGCGGCCTGATCTGTTTAACTCTGACCAAGACCCGCGTCGAACAATTGGGTCTTGATCTGATGAGCCGCGCCAATGGGACGCGCCACGAAACTGCTTTCACAACATCGATTGAGGCATTGGAAGGGGTCACCACCGGCATTTCAGCGGCGGACCGTGCGCGCACAGTGTCTGTCGCTATTGATGCGTCAAAGGGCCGCGCGGACATTGTGACCCCGGGCCACGTATTCCCGCTGATTGCGCGCGACGGCGGTGTGCTGGTGCGTGCGGGCCATACCGAAGCCGCGGTTGATATTTCACGTCTTGCGGGCCTCAATCCATCGGGCGTGATCTGTGAGATTATGAAGGATGATGGCACAATGGCGCGGATGGACGATCTTGTCTCGTTCGCGCGGCTGCATAATTTGAAAATGGGGACGATCCGCGATTTGATCGCTTACCGCCTCCGCAATGATCATCTGGTGGAAAAAGTATCCGAAAGCGTCTTCACATCCGATTACGGCGGCGATTGGAAAGCGATGACATATCGCAACAAGGTCGACGGCACCGTCAATGTTGTCCTCCAAAAGGGCAAAATTGTGAAGGATGCGCCAACGTTGGTGCGGATGCACAGCATCTCTATCTTCCACGATCTGCTTGGCCAAAGCGGCCCGCGGAAACGCATTCTTCAACGCGCGATGGGCGAAATAGGTAAAGTTGGGGCAGGGCTGATCGTTCTGTTGATGCCCAACGATTCAGAAAGCCTAACTCAGGAAATTGGCGGCACAACGAAACCAGAAATGGATTTGCGCAATTACGGGATCGGCGCACAAATCTTGGCCGATCTTGGGGTTCATGATATGACCTTGCTGACGAATGCTCACCGCAATATTGTCGCACTTGACGGGTACGGCATCAACATTGTCGGCGAACAGCCGATTCCAGAGGCGTAGAACATGGCAAAATTTCTCATTGTTGAAGCGCGTTTTTATGACCATCTGAATGACCTGCTGATCGCCGGAGCGCGCGCTGCGCTGGAGGATGCGGGGCATAAACATGACGTCATCACTGTGCCGGGCGCTCTTGAAATTCCCGGCGTCATCGCTCTGGCTGCGGAAAGCGGGCAGTATGATGGCTTCGTTGCGATTGGCGTGGTGATCCGCGGTGAAACCTATCATTTTGAAATTGTCGCAGGCGAAAGTGCGCGCGGGATTATGGCGCTGACCATGGACGGCGTACCGATTGGCAACGGCATTTTGACAGTTGAAAATGAAGCGCAGGCGCTGACCCGTGCCCGGCCAGAGGAAAAGGATAAGGGCGGAGAGGCGGCCAAGGCAGCCATCGCCATGCTCACCCTTAAAGGTCGGTTCGGCGGATGACGATGAAGCCCCCGCCGTCACGTTATAAAGTGATTGAAAAGGGCGGGCGTCTGATCACGATTGATACACAGGCTGGACCAGATACGACGATTTTAGCGCCGCCACACGTGATTGAATCAAGCAAGAAGACCGCAGCACCTGCGCGTCCTTCAGCGTTACAGTCTCCCAAGGCTTTGGGCGCTTTGCCAAAGCCCGGCCTGCTCCTCGGCATCGCGACCATGTTTGTGGAAAAGGATCGCGATGCCGCAGGCAACATGCTGTTTCGCACGCACAAATATTATGATCCCGATGCCCCGCGCCTGCTGCGCCTGACCGAAAAACAGGCGGTGGGACTTGGCGGCATCGGGCTGACATTCTTCGTCTTATTAGGGATCATCACCCTATTGTTCGCAACGGGGGCATGGTTTTTCATGATTCCCTTCGTTTTCATTGCCGTGAAAATGGCTGGAAAACCGTTCAAAACGATGATGACCAAATTGCTCAAAGATGCCGTCGTGGTTGATCAGTCCGCAAACGGATAATCGGTATAGCCCACTTCGTCAGGCCCATACCATGTCCGGAAATTGTCAGGCGCGATCTCCAAACCTTCGCGTAAACGCCGCGGCAGGTCGGGATTGGAAATGAATTTCCGGCCGAAACTGATTGCGTCAGCCAGACCGGAATCGAGGTCAGCATTTGCGGTCTCAAAATCATATTCCTGATTAAGCACCAATGGGCCCTTAAATACCTGACGAATTTGCGGTGAAATGCGCGGCACATCGCTTTTGCCGAAATTGCCAAAGGGTTTTTGTTCGCGCAGTTCCAGAAAGGCGATGCCAATCGCGTTGAGTGCCGCTGCTGCTGCGGTAAACAGGGCAATCGGGTTTGAATCGTCCGCGCCTTGGGTTTCTCCATTGGGCGACAGGCGGACGCTGACACGGTCGGCGCCGATCGCATCGACAAGCGCCTGTGTCACTTCGCACAGCAGGCGAATACGGTTTTCGATACTGCCGCCGTAAGCATCTGTGCGGTGGTTGCTGTTGTCGCGCAGGAATTGGTCAATCAGATAGCCATTCGCCCCGTGCAGCTGAACCCCGTCAAACCCTGCGGCCATCGCATTTTTGGCAGCGGAGACATAGTCGCCAATCAAACGCGGTATTTCATCAAGACGGAGCGCGCGCGCTTCAACATAAGGTTTCTTGCCCTCAGCGGTATGGGCGTCCCCCGGCGCGGTGGTGACTGACGCCGACACGGGCTGTTCTCCGTTCAAAAAGTCCGAATGCACCAAACGGCCCATATGCCAAAGCTGAAGGATGATTTTCCCTCCCGCCTTATGGACCGCCTCGGTCACTGGTTTCCACGCTTCTACTTGGTCCTCAGACCAAATACCCGGCGCTGCAGGCCAGCCCAAACCTTCTTGTGAAATACCCGTTGCTTCGGCAATAATCAGTCCCGCACTGGCCCGTTGACTGTAATATTCAGCCTTCAGTACGCTGTTAGGAACATGCACGCCGGTGCTGCGGCCACGGGTCAGCGGGGCCATCAGGATACGATTGGGGGCATGGATCGCACCAAGGTCAATCGGGTCAAACAAGCGTGTCATCAGCTTCTCCATTGTGTTCTAAGGTTTGGGCGTCGATATGCCGAGAATGACGGGGGATCAACAACAAGAATATTTTGCCGACGGTGAAGCACGGCTGCGCTTTGGCGTGACAGCACTTTTGCTGGGTAATATTGCCTTATCTGTGGGCGTTCTGTTTGTCCGCATAGCCGATGTCGGCCCCGTCGCATCAGCTTTCTGGCGGATGGCCATTGCCCTGCCACTGCTGTTTGCACTCGCGCGCCGGGACGGGGTTCCACTCACAATGCCGCGCGGGCGGGTAGCGTGGCTGTTCATCCTCTCGGGACTATTTTTTGCGGCTGATCTTGGTGCATGGCATATCGGCGCGCTTCAAACCAAATTGGCCAATTCAAACCTGTTGGCCAATGCCGCATGTTTCCTCTTTCCCATTTACGGCTTCATCACAGCACGGGCGCTGCCTTCGCGCGCCCAGGCTTTTGCGCTCACGCTCGCATTGCTGGGAACATTGTTGCTAATCGGTCGTTCGTTTGAAGTGTCATCACAGTATTTTGTCGGCGATTTATATTCGCTGGCTGCAGGCATCCTTTACACCGCCTATCTCATCGTCATTGACCGGGTGCGCAAGGTGATGGCGCAGTGGTCCGCGCTCTTTTGGACAACGCTTTCCTGCATGGCCCCGCTTCTTATTGCTGCGTGGTTGCGGGGGGAACAGATTTGGCCGACCAACTGGTGGCCGCTGATCGGGCTTGCGCTGTTGTCGCAAATCATCGGGCAGGGGCTTGTGACCTATGTCATTGGGCGGATGTCGCCCACCGTCATCGGGATCGCGATTTTGATCCAGCCGGTGATCGCGGCGGGCCTTGGCTATATGTTCTATCATGAACTGATGGGCGCGCTTGACCTGATGGGCGCGGCGATGATCGGGCTGGCGTTGGTGCTGGTGCGCCAAAATTCCGCCGCGGACCTTAGATCCCGAGCTTAAGGGCCAAACGTAATCAGCCAAGCGTCGGGTGGTGCGCCGTAACGGAGCCAGATGATGCTGGTGCCAAGGCCCGCCGTCACCAGCACGCGCTGGCCCGCATCATTGATGTCACCACATTGAAAGCGGCTGCCGTACCGCGACGCATTCTTGACCGGTTTCCCTGACCACGGCCACAGCGCTTGGCCGCAATGCGTATGGCCGGCAAGGACGGCTGCAACAGGCTTTGGCAGGTCAGGCACAATGTCGGGACTGTGCGTCAGGATGATGCGCGGGCCACTAAGCTGATCCATTGCCGCATATGCCTTGGGGAGATCGGCGTGGTTGGTGAAATCATCATCAACACCTCCGATAACAATCGGCCCGCGTTTAACCGCCTCATTGGTCAGGAGGGTGATGCCGGCTTTTGGAATTTCAGCGCGGAAGCCTGCTTCATCAAACCAGTGGTCGTGATTTCCCATGGCGATCACAACACCCAGTGGTGCGCGAAACTCTTTGAGCGGGGCGATGACTTCTGGGACGGAATAGATATGTGTGGAAACACGCTTTTCGCTTATCAGGTCGCCAGCGATCAGGACAATATCAGCCTTATAGCCATTCAATTTTTTGGCGATGGCCACCATCCGCGATGGTGGCATATCAGGCCCCGAAATATGGATGTCTGAAATGAGCAGCGCCTTGATTGGCGGCGTGCCTTTTGGCCAATCAGCAATATGAACCGTCGCCGTGCGCACAAGCGGATCGCGCGTCGCCGCCCAATATCCCCAGCCTAGGCCAATCAGCCCGACAAGGAAGATCGAAAAAATGATACGCCGGACGGTCATATTATTGGAAAAGGCCGTCGGGCTGGCGTGCATTTGTGCGCGCCAGCCCGATCATTACCCCTAAATCAATAGCCAGATTCAGCTGAAATCATGCAGTAAAGCATCGCGATGGACAGCAATGTATTGGTGCGTGATGCCATCATTGCGGTTGTCGCTGCCTTTGCCTTTGTGTCGGCGTCAGCTTCAACGATGCCCAGCGCCTTTTTCTGGTTTGGCCAGATGACGAACCAGACGTTGGTCGCCATGATCAGCGCCAGCCACATGCCGATACCGATGGTGCGGTGGGGTGCTTGTAATGTGAAGGCTTGATGCGCGTACCCCGCTTGAACGGCAACGATCACCCCCGTGACAACGGTTGCAAGTGCGGCCCAGCGGAACCAGAATAAGGCCTGCGGTGCAATATATTTGGAGACACCGGGTTTTAATTCAGCGGGCACTTTTGGCATGGTCGGAATTTGCACGAAGTTGAAATAATAGAGCAATCCAATCCACATAATCCCGCACAAAACGTGCAAGAAACGCATGAAGTAGCTGCTATCGAAAATACCTTGTACGCCGAACAAAATAATCAGCATCAGTACGATACCGGCGGCGACGACCGCATTGAGATTTCCGAAGAATTTGGCCATTGGTGGGACCCCTGTTGATTGATTGACGCAGTGAACCTATCACCAAGTGACGACTCTGTCACCGCTTTTGGAACCAAGACGTTATGGCAAAAAACACAGTGGCCAAGGTTGCCGATATGACACTGGACGAGCTGCGGCCGGTGCTGGCCCGCGAACTGCCCAAGGACGCGAGCTTTGATGGCTGGGGTGCGAAGGCGGTGGCCGCTGCGGCACAGCGGATCGGGGTCGATCCTGCGGTTGCGGCGCTCGTTTTTCCAGACGGCGCTGTCGATATGATTGGCGCATGGTTTGAAACCATCGACGCGGATATGCGCGCGGCTTGGCCCACGGAAAAAGTAACGACTCTCAAAATCCGGGAACGGATCACGGCGTTGGTGGAGGCGCGGTTGACGCTGTTGGCCCCGCACCGCGAAGCTTTGCGGCGCGCGCAATCCGTCCTTGCGCGGCCGAGCAACGGGGCAAAGGCCTTAAAGTTGGGCTGGCACGCGGCCGACGCAATGTGGAATGCTGCGGGCGATACCGCGACCGACTATAATCACTACACCAAACGTGCGATCCTTGGGTCGGTCTATGCCGCGACACTGTTGGTCTTTGTCAATGATGACAGCAAAGGACACAGCGATACCAGCGCTTTCCTTGGCAGGCGGATTGAAGGCATTATGCGGTTTGAAAAAACCAAAGCGCGCCTGACCAGCGGCGGCGACCGCCATTTCAGCATGGCCCGTTTTTTGGGGCGGTTGCGCTATCCGGCATGAAGGCTCTGGCATTTCACAAAAGTTAATGATAATCACTCGCATCTGATTCAGCGAAAGTGTGTGCGTGCATCTCGACCAATTGCCCTTCAACCCGCCGGCCATCATTGCCGCAATCGACTGGACCCAGTTGAGCGACAAAGAAGGCCGCCGTTTGCGCGAATTGGGATTTGACGCTGGTATGAAAGTGGAAACATTGCACTGCGGCCCTTTTGGGAGCGATCCACTGGCCTGCCGGATTGGGCGGATGACCGTGGCCATTCGCAGGGCCCATGCCGCCGCAATGACAGTAGAACCAGCATGAACCAGACTCCATTGGTCGCATTGGTTGGCAATCCCAATGCTGGAAAATCTGCACTTTTTAACGCTTTGACCGGTGCGCGGCAAAAGGTTGGTAACTATCCCGGCGTCACGGTGGAACGCCATGCCGGGCGTTTGGCACTTGCCGATGGCCGTCCTGTCGAACTGGTTGATTTGCCCGGCACTTATAGCCTCGATCCCTCCAGCCCCGATGAAGCGGTAACACGCGCTGTGGTGACTGGTTCCCAAGCGGGCGAACGCAAACCCGACGCGATGATCATCGTGGTCGATGCAGCAAATCTTGACAATCACCTGCGTTTTACCTTGGAATTGCTGACGCTGGATATTCCTTGTGTGGTTGCGCTCAACATGGTGGATTTGGCGCAGCGTGACGGCCTGACATTGGATGCAGAAGCGTTGTCGCGCGCGCTTGGTGTACCGGTGATTCCGACCGTTGCTGTGCGCAAACGCGGGCTTGATGATCTGATTGCAGCACTGGGTGCGACCCTCAGCAAGACACCCGGTTCTGGCCGCGTGGTCCAGATTCCGCGTAATTTTGAACAACGCAGTATCCATGCGCGGGCCTTGTCACGCGACGCGACGATCAGCGAAACCCCTGTCCGCCGCTGGACGCAACGCATTGACGCGGTCGTGCTGCATCCTGTGTTTGGCCCCGTGATCTTGGCCGCCATATTGTTCTTGATGTTTCAAGGGGTGTTCGCCTGGGCCGAACCCTTTGTAGCGCTACTCGAAACCGGGCTTGGCGCCGTGCAATCATGGGTGACCGCGACCGTATCTGACGGAGTATTGCGCTCTGCGATCAATGACGGCGTGATCGCGGGTGTTGGCGCTGTGGTCGTGTTTTTGCCGCAAATTTTGATATTGTTCGCCTTCATCCTGATCCTCGAAGCGACCGGCTATATGGTGCGCGCGGCATTTTTGATGGACCGGATGATGGCCAGTGTTGGGCTGTCAGGGCGCGCGTTCATTCCGCTGCTCTCCTCATTTGCCTGTGCAATTCCTGGCATCATGGCGACGCGGACGATTGATGATCCCAAGGACAGGTTGACGACTATATTGATTGCGCCGCTGATGACCTGTTCGGCGCGCCTGCCGGTTTATGCGGTGATTATTGCTGCCTTCATTCCCAACCGCAGCCTAGGGTTTGGTATAGGCTTGCAGGGCCTTGTACTTTTTGTCCTCTACGCTGCTGGGATTGTCGGCGCACTGGCCGCTGCCTTTGTTTTGAGGCGAACAGTGGCCAAGGGGCAGAGTTCAGGTTTCATCATGGAAATGCCCAAATATCAATGGCCGACACTGCGTGATTTGGGCTTGGGTCTTTGGCAGCGCGCGCTGCTTTTCCTCAAACGTGCAGGTACGATCATTGCGCTCACCACCATCATCTTGTGGGCCTTACTCAGTTTCCCGCAAGTGCCCTTGGGTAACCCAGCCACGCAGGCCGAATATTCGATTGCGGGCCGGATTGCTGATGGTTTGGAACCCATTGTCCGCCCAATCGGGTTCAACCATGAAATAGCCTTGTCACTGATCCCGGCGATGGCAGCGCGCGAAGTGGCGGTGGCGGCGCTCGCCACGGTCTATGCGATAGATGCGAGTGATGAAGAAAAGCAGCATCAAACGCTGGTTCAGCGCCTTCAAGGGCGATGGTCGCTGCCGACTGCCCTCGCTTTTCTCGCGTGGTTTGTGTTCGCGCCGCAGTGCATCTCAACCATCGCGGTGGTCAAACGCGAAACCAACGGATGGAAATGGCCATTGTTTATGATGGCCTATCTCTTCGTGATGGCATATCTTGCAGCGGGCGCGGTTTTCTGGTTAGCAACTGCCGCAGGATTATAAGCAGGAGAGATCAAGTGGCGGGCAGTGTGAACAAGGTTATTCTTGTCGGGAATTTGGGCAAGGATCCGGAAGCCCGATCGATGAACAATGGCGGCGAAGTCGTCAGTTTTTCCATCGCGACATCCGAAAATTGGAATGACAAGCAATCGGGTGAACGCAAGGAAAAGACCGAATGGCACAATATTGTCATTTTCAACGAAAACCTTGGGAAAATTGCCAAGCAATATTTGCGCAAGGGTTCCAGCGTCTATGTCGAAGGTCAGCTGCAGACCCGCAAATGGACCGATCAGAACGGCAATGACAAATATACGACTGAGGTTGTGCTCCAGCGCTTTCGCGGGGAACTTACCTTGCTTGGAAGCCGTGACGGCGGTGGTGGATCTGGCGGCGGCCAATCGAGCGGCGGTTCAGGCAATTGGGGCGGCGACAATGGCAACAGCAACTTTGGCGGTGGCTCAGGCGGCGGAAAATCTTCAGGCGGCGCGAGCGCGTTTGACAGCGATTTGGATGACGACGTTCCGTTTTAAGTTTTCGGGAGCAAATCCTTCAGACCACTCAGGGCAGTAAGCGGGCGGACATCCTCCTCCTGCATGACGCCCGCGCGCTTAAGGATGGTGGTCGCATTGGGACCACGCGGGAAGGGATCAAGCGCCAGACCAAGGGTCTGGGCGATGGCCTCTCCCAGATCAATCGCTTGCCCGTCATGTTCAATGATGTCGAGGTCATCGGCGTCAATCTCAATTTCGTCGGATCCGCCATGCGCGGCGACGGGAATGAAGCGAATATGGAAGGGCACTGACAGGGGGGTGGGAATGGCCTCACCCGTCACCACACACAGTTGATCGACCTGCGCCGTTAACGTGCCGACAGCGTCAACCTGTTCATCCTTGACGGCTATGGTAACGTCAGCGGTTAGGGATTTGACGCTACCAAGGCCAAAACGATCCGCAAGCAATGTGCATTCTTCTGGGGTGGCAGTGACAATCACAGGATGACGCACGCCAGCAATCGTATCAAAACGCAAAGGACGCGATAATTCTGGGGCTACATTGTTCACGCGGTGATTGTTCCTGTCAGGATAGCGGCCAGGGGCAATGCCTTTAACTGCGCATGGACGGATAGGAACCGATCCCGAACGATTTTCAGGCTTTCGGGCGCTGGCACTTCTCCGCGGTAGAGATTGCGAATCAAGGCCCCATCCAATGTGTCACGCTCTTCTGTCCCGGTGCGGTAGGCTGCTATCCGTCCGCCCAGCGCACTCATCATCTTACCAATATGTTTGCCGACGATGATGTCGCCAATGCCCTCTTCGCGCAATTGCCCGTCCATATCATCGACGAAAATCTCGGTCAGCAGGACGGCTGGCTCCTGTCCTGGAGCGCCCTCGGATTCCAAACGGATCAGAACGAGCGACAATATTGCGCCCACCATATCAAACCGGCCGTCCAACGTGTCTGGAACCGCACCATCGGCATACCAGGCCGGCGTGCGGGCCTCAGCCACAACCGCCTTGTAGAGCGGTAAATAAACCTCCCTGCCCTTTGCGGGAGTGAACAGTCGCTGAAAAAAATTCATTGCCACGGGGGTTCCGTTTCTGTTGATTGTCTTGCGTGCTTGCCCCAGCACCGCTCCCAGCATATTGGGGTTTCCGTCGCTGCTTGCAATGGTTCAGGTTAGGGCAAGGTCGATTCAGGAGAATAAGGCATGATGCGCACGTGGAAAAAAACCGGAATGGCAACTGCAATGGTCGCGTTTGCGCTCTCCACTGCGGGTTGTAACCGTGTTCCCGGGCATCAGGGCTATATTCTCGATACCACGCTCAGTGACGCGCTTCAGGCAGGTGTAGACAACCGCGAATCAGTGGAAAAGACGCTTGGCCGTCCTACTTTTGTTAGCCAGTTCGGCCAGCAAGATTGGTATTATGTGTCGCGCAGCACCAAACAATTGGCTTTTGCCGTGCCGACAGCAGTTGACCAAACCGTGCTCCGTGTTCGTTTTGACGCCGCTGGCAATGTCGCCGCAATTGATAAGGCCGGGATGGACCGTGTTGCCAAAATCAATCCAGAAAGCAAAACGACGCCAACATTGGGCCGCGAACGCAGCTTCTTTGAAGATATATTTGGCAATATCGGCACCGTTGGCTCATCTGGCGAGGGCGCTGGAACCGCAGACAACCCCAACTAAAGGCCATGGGAACGCGCCCTAGTTCGCGATCCCGCTTGCTGCCAGTACGGCGAGTGTCACCAATTCAGATGCTGTTGCGGCCATGGTTGATACCTGCACCGGTTTTTCCATCCCAATCAGCATTGGCCCAATCACCGAATCGCCGCCCAGTTCGCGCAAGAGTTTGGCCGAAAGATTGGCAGATTGAAGCCCGGGCATGATCAGAACATTGGCAGGGCCCGACAGGCGGCTGAACGGATAGCTTTTGGCGAGCGCGGGGTTGAGCGCGACATCGGGTGCCATTTCGCCTTCATATTCAAATCCCACACCCTTTTCGTCCAAAATCGACACCGCTTCGCGCAGAGGATCAAGCCAATTGCCCGGCGGGTTGCCAAAGGTGGAGTAAGACAGGAAGGCGACGCGGGGCTCATGCCCCATGCGTCGTGCGACCGCAGCGGTTTCGATGGCAATCTGCGCCAAATCTTCTGATGTTGGGCGTTCATTTACCGTTGTATCCGCCATAAACACAGTGTGGCTTTGCCCGACCAGAACATGAATGCCAAAGGGCGTGCGGCCCAGCGCAGGATCAATCACACGACGGACTTCGCGCATCGTCTGTGCAAAACCGCGGGTTACGCCAGTGATGAGCGCATCACCCTCGCCCATTTTGAGGAGCAGGGCTGCGAACACATTGCGGTCCTGATTGACGAGCCTTTCGCACTCACGCTTCAAATAGCCACGGCGCTGCAAGCGTTCATAAAGGAAATCGACCATTTGCGGGACAAGTGCTGATGTCCGGCTGTTGTGCAACTCAAAGGCGTCAGGATCGTCAACGCCGAGCGCTGCCAGTTTTTGGCGGACATCATCGCGACCGACCAGAACCGGTGTCCCGCAGCCGCCTTCACGAAAGGCAATGGCGGCGCGCAGCACCACCTCTTCATCGGCTTCTGCAAAAATAACACGTTTGGGGTGTGCCCGCGCGCTGTCATAAGCAAGCGTCAACACGGATGTTGTGGGATTAAGACGCGCACGCAGTGACAGGCGGTACGCCTCCATATCGAGGATCGGTTTGGTGGCGACACCAGACTCCATTGCCGCCTTGGCAACGGCAAGAGGAACAACCTCCATCAGGCGGGGGTCAAAGGGCGCAGGAATGATATAATCCGGGCCAAAGCTTGACGCGCGGCCACCGTAAGCGGCGGCAACCTCTTCGGGCACCTGCTGGCGCGCAAGATCTGCAATCGCATAGGCCGCCGCAATTTTCATTTCTTCATTGATCGCCGTCGCGCGCACATCGAGCGCACCGCGGAAAATGAAGGGAAAGCCGAGCACATTATTGACCTGATTGGGATAGTCAGAACGGCCGGTCGCAATGATGGCGTCGGGACGAACAGCCTGTGCCTCAGGCGGAGTGATTTCAGGATCAGGATTGGCCATGGCAAAAATGATCGGCGCATGCGCCATGTCTTTGACCATTTCCGGTTTCAAAGCGCCGGCTGCGGAGAGGCCAAGGAAAATATCCGCGCCAACCAAGGCTTCCGTCAGGGTGCGGGTTTCGGTTTTGGCGGCATGGGCGGATTTCCACTGATCCATCCCTTCGGTGCGGCCCTGATATATGACGCCCTTACGGTCGCACATGATGACATTATTGGGGGATACGCCCATCGCCTTGATCAGCGCGGTACAGGCAATGGCGGCGGCCCCAGCACCGTTGACCACAACTTTAACCTCAGACAATTTTCGTCCCGTCACCGCGCAGGCATTGATCAGGCCAGCGGCTGTGATGATCGCGGTGCCGTGTTGATCATCATGCATCACCGGAATTTTCATGCGTTCCCGCAGTGCCTGTTCGATGATGAAACATTCAGGGGCCTTGATGTCTTCCAGATTGATCCCGCCAAAGCTTGGTTCCATCAAAGCAACCGCGTTGATAAAGGCTTCTGGATCTTCGGTGTCGAGTTCGATGTCGATGGAATCAACATCTGCAAAGCGTTTGAACAAGACCGCCTTACCCTCCATCACCGGCTTTGCGGCCAAGGCACCCAGATTACCCATCCCCAAAATGGCAGTGCCATTGGTGATCACGGCCACCAAATTGCCTTTTGCGGTGTAATCATAAACCGTTGCAGGATCATCGGCGATGGCCTGCACCGGCACGGCAACGCCGGGGGAATAGGCCAGGCTAAGATCGCGCTGCGTCGCCATTGGCTTAGACGCGACAATTTCAATTTTCCCAGGGCGGCCGGATGCGTGGTAAAACAGGGCTTCACGTTCGGAAAACTGGACCCGCGATTCGTTGCTCATAATCTGTCCTAAATATCGTTCACTTCACCCTTAGGCGCAGAAAGCGGTCTCGTGAAGATGGGTTTGTCGTCGCGCCTAAAACCGCTATCGGGATAACGATGGTTGAAAAAACTACCTCTAACCCGACCCCTATGATGGTCCAATATTTCGCGTTGAAGGCAGAGGCGACGGACTGCCTGCTTTTTTACCGCATGGGCGATTTTTTTGAGCTGTTTTTTGATGATGCAAGGGTGGCGTCGCAGGTACTTGATATTGCGCTCACCGCGCGCGGCGAACATCTGGGCGCGCCCATCCCGATGTGCGGGGTGCCAGTGCATGCAGCGGACGCTTATTTGGCGCGGTTGATCCGTGCGGGGCACCGCGTTGCGATTGCCGAACAGATTGAAAGCCCGGCGGCTGCCAAAGCACGCGGCGGAAAATCAATCGTGGCGCGGGGCATTGTCCGGGTGGTGACGGCTGGGACCCTCACTGAAGAAAGCCTGTTGGAATCCAAAAATGCCAATTGGCTGGTGGCACTTGCTCCGTTTGGGGATGGTATCGGTTATGCAGCAGCCGATATTTCAACGGGGCGGTTTGAAACCGGCCTGTGTGACATGGGCGCTCTGGACGCGGAATTGGCGCGGCTTTCCGCTTCTGAGATTGTAGTTCCCGAAGGATGCGGGATTGAAGGGCAAAGCCGCCCCCGCGCTGATTTTGAATCGCTGGGCGGGGAACGCCGCCTGAAAGCGCTGTTCGGGGTCGCCACATTGGACGGCTTTGGGGATTTGTCGCGCGGTGAATTGGCGGCATGTGGTGGGTTGCTCGCCTATCTTGATCATGCCGGAAAGGGCAATTTCCCGTTTCTTGAACCGCCGCGCCGCCGCGCAGTGTCAGACCATATGATGATTGACGCGGCAACACGCGAAAGCCTCGAACTGGTGCGGTCCACGGGCGGCGCAAGGGCAGGCAGCCTTTTGGACGCGGTCGACCGGACCGTCACGGGCGCAGGCGCGCGCTTGCTCGCCACCGATATTGGTGCGCCTTTGCTTGATCAGGGTACGTTGTCCGCACGGCTCGATCTGGTGACGCACTATGTTGAGGATCAACGCGCGCGCGATGCCATGCGCGGCGTGCTCCGCGCGATACCCGATGTGGCGCGCGCGCTGGGGCGTTTGGCCGCGGGGCGGGGCGGACCGCGCGATCTGGGACAATTGCGTGACGGCCTGGGCGCGGCAAGAGATTTGCGAGAACGCCTGACGCGCGAAGGGGATATGCCCGCATTGATGGACGCGCTGATCCCGGCGCTTGATGGTCACGGCGCGCTGGTCGATATATTGTCGCGCGCTTTGGTGCCGACCCCGCCTCTGGACGCGAACCAAGGCGGCGCCATTGCAGAGGGGTATGACGCCGCGCTTGATGATCTCCGCAATACCGGCGGCGACGGTCGGCGGGCAATGGCGGCACTCGAAGCAAAGTACCGCACGGCGACGGGCATTGCCACACTCAAGATCAAACACAACGGTGTGCTGGGCTATCATATTGAGGTCGCAGCGCGTTTTGCAGACCCGCTTATGGCCGCAGAATCGGGCTTTACCCACCGCCAGACGCTCGCTGGCGTCGTCCGCTTCAATGCGCCAGACCTTCATGACGTCGCGTTGCGTGTGACCCAAGCGGGCGCGCATGCTTTGGCCGCTGAGGCGGCGCATCTTGAGGACTTGACCGCGCTCGCCACCGCACGAGCCCGTGAAATTGCGGCCACGGCTGACGTGCTTGCCCGCTTTGATGTGGCGTCTGCACTGGCAGAGCGCGCAGTTGAGGGCGGGTGGTGTCGTCCCCACTTTGTCGCCGATGATCGGTTTGAAGTCTCAGGCGGTCGCCATCCTGTGGTGGAGGCAGCACTTGCCAAATCGGGCAGCCGCTTTGTCGCCAATGATTGCCAGCTTGAACCCCTGTCACGGCTTTGGTTAGTGACGGGGCCGAACATGGGCGGGAAATCAACCTTCCTGCGTCAGAACGCACTGATTGCGGTGCTGGCGCAAGCGGGAAGCTATGTTCCGGCAGCACAGGTGACCTTGGGCTTGGTCGATCGCTTGTTCAGCCGTGTTGGGGCGTCAGACAATCTCGCGCGGGGGCGGTCCACCTTCATGGTTGAAATGGTTGAGACTGCGGCAATCCTTGCGCAGGCCACACCGCGCAGCCTGATCATATTGGATGAGGTTGGGCGCGGGACATCCACCTATGACGGCCTGGCGATTGCATGGGCTGTGGTGGAGGCGGTGCATGGGGTTAATAAGTGCCGCTGTCTGTTCGCGACACATTATCATGAACTCACGCGGCTTGCCGAAAAATTGCCGGCATTGTCGCTCCATCATGTGCGCGCGCGCGAATATAAGGGCGATCTGGTATTGCTCCATGAACTCACAGAAGGCCCAGCGGACCGCAGTTACGGGATCGCGGTCGCGCGTTTGGCGGGCTTGCCCCCCGCAGTCTTGGCGCGGGCAAAGGCGGTGCTGTCCAAACTTGAGGCAGGTCGCGATGCCACTGGCGGGCTGGCAGCAGGGCTGGATGATTTGCCGTTGTTTGCGAATCTGGTGCCAGAGGTTGTCACTGACCCACTACACGACGCATTGGCGGCGCTTGATGTTGACACATTGTCGCCGCGTGATGCGCTGGATCAGCTTTACACCTTGAAGCGTTTGGCAACGCAAGCCTAAGACAGATCATGACCCAACGTTTTGATCAAGTCAGCAACCGCCGTGCCATTATTGACCGCCGCGCGCTTGGCGATGCTCTGACCGCGCTTGAGGGCCGTGATGAGACACAGCTGCGTAACGCCGCCACGGCGCTTCTTAAACCAGCACTTGAAGCAGGCAGGGCGGAAATTGCGCGGCGCATAATTGCACAGCCAACCAACGGGCGTGACGCCGCCTCTGCACAGGCATTTTTAACCGATCAACTGCTGCGGCTGATTTATGACTTTACCAGCCAACGCCTGTACCCGCTGAACAACCCCACCGCGTCCGAACGTATGGTTTTGATTGCTGTCGGGGGCTATGGCCGCGGCGAAATGGCACCATTTTCCGATGTCGATATTGCTTTTTTGACGCCCTATAAACAGACCGGCTGGACCGAACAGGTCATCGAATCGATGCTCTATACGCTGTGGGATTTGGGGCTGAAAATTGGCCATAGCAGCCGTTCGCTAGATGAAATGGTGCGCATGGCGAAGGAGGATCTGACGATCCGCACGGCCTTACTCGAATCGCGTTATGTCTGGGGGGATCAAGCGCTTTATGATGAAGCCTCCGCGCGGTTTCAAAGCGATGTTGTCGCCGGGTCAGCGCGCACCTTCATCACTGAAAAATTGGCAGAACGCGATGCCCGCCACAAACGGATGGGCGACAGCCGCTATGTTGTTGAACCCAATTTGAAGGAAGGCAAAGGCGGCCTGCGCGATCTTCACACGCTGTTTTGGATCGGCAAATATGTGCACCGTGTCAACAGCGTGGCGGAATTGGTCGACCGCGGGCTGCTCAGTGCAGCAGAGTTGCGCCAATTTCAAAAGGCCGAAAATTTCCTTTGGGCGGTGCGATGCCATTTGCATGTGGTCGCCAAGCGCGCGGAAGAGCGCTTGACCTTTGATGTGCAGCGGGAGATTGCTGCGCGCATGCGGTATCAGGATCGCCCCGGGCGGTCGGCGGTTGAACGTTTCATGCAGCATTATTTCTTGATCGCAAAACAGGTTGGCGATCTGACAGGGGTCTTCCTTGCCCATTTGGATGATAGTTTCGCGCCCAAAGGGCGACGTTTTACACTGCCCAGTCTCGCAGGATTCCGGCGCGCGCCAAAGAAACTACACGGTTTTGTGCTCGATCGCGGACGGCTTGCACTGCCCGCGGATGATTTCTTTGCGGGTGACCCCGTACGTTTGATTGAAATCTTTGCGCTTGCTGATTTGCACGAAGTTGAAATTCACCCCCAAGCGATGCGTGCGGCCAACCGTGACGCCAAATTGATTGACGCCAAGATCCGCGCGGACCCCCGTGCAAACGCGCTCTTTCTTGACGTTTTGACGTCGCGCCGAAACCCTGAATATGTCCTGCGCTGGATGAACGAAGCCACGGTTTTTGGCCGTTTTGTACCGGATTTTGGCCGCGTCGTCGCGCAAATGCAATTTGATATGTATCATCATTATACCGTCGATGAACATTCGATCCGCGCGATTGGTTTGCTCAGTCGTATTGAAAAAGGGGTGCTGGGGGAGGATCATCCGCTGGCCACCGCGATCCTGCGTCAAATTGTCTCGCGGCGCGTGCTGTATATTGCGGTTCTGCTTCATGACATTGCCAAGGGACGCGGCGGTGATCATTCGGTGCTGGGTGCTGATGTTGCGATGAAACTATGCCCGCGTTTTGGGCTGAGTGCAGCTGAAACCGAAACGGTGGCGTGGTTGGTGCGCTTGCACCTCACCATGTCGGCAACCGCGATTTTGGATTTTGCCGAACAGGTGCAATCGCCCGAGCGGCTGCGGTTGCTGCTGGTGCTGACCGTGGTTGATATTCGTGCGGTGGGGCCGGGGGTGTGGAACAGCTGGAAACGGCAGTTGCTGTCTGATCTCTATGAGGCCGCTGAAGAAGTGCTCCGTCTGGGGCATAAACAACGTGGGCGGGGGGACAGGATCGCCGCGAAACAAGAAGCACTGGCGGACACACTTGGATGGACCAAAAGCGACTTTGCCAAACTCGCCAAGCGCTTGCCCGAATCCTATTGGATCGCCGAACCTGATGATATTTTAGAAAGCAATGCGCGCCATGTCGCGGCAGCGGGGGACAGTCCGCTTGCGATTACAGCCCAAGTCTATCCCGCGCGCGGCGCAACGTTGGTAACGGTCTATGCTGCTGACCATCCCGGGCTATTTTACCGGATTGCCGGCGCGATCCATCTGGCGGGGGGCAGCATCATCGATGCACGCATTCACACCACGCGCGACGGTATGGCGCTCGATAATTTTCTGATTCAAGATCCCTTTGGCCAACCCTTTGATGAACCAAGTCGCCTCAAACGGATCGAACAGGCGATTGAGGATGCTTTTGCCAACCGCCATAAACTGGTGGACCGTTTGGAAGCGCGCCCTTTACCGCGCACGCGGGCAGAGGCATTTGATATTGCCGCCAATGTGTTGATCGATAATCGCGCGTCGAACCGCCAGACCGTGATAGAGGTCAATGCGCGCGATCGGCCCGCGCTGCTCAACGCACTGGCCCACGCGCTGTTCCAGTCAAAGGTAACAATCCGGTCCGCGCACATCGCGACCTACGGTGAGCGTGCGGTTGATACTTTTTATGTGACCGACCTGCTGGGCGGGAAGATTGAGGGTGCCACAAGGCTCAAAGAAATTGAAATGCTCTTGCTTGATGCCGCCACAGGAGAAGTTGCACCCGCGAAGGCGGCATAGCACCCATTAAAAAACCCGCCCCGTTGTTGAACGGAGCGGGCTTTTTTGCGTCTTTCTGATGTGCTTAGAACTTCCCGCGGACCGTGATGCCATAGGTCCGTGGTTCAGCCAAGAAGGCTGAGAAGATCTGACGACCACCTGGGAATTGTGGATCAACAAATGCTGCTGATGCGCCGCCCGCTTGGAACGGAGTGTTGAACGCAACCTGCGTATAGTTTTTGTTGAACAGATTTTGTCCCCAAAGCTCAATCCCCCAACGTTGGTCAGGACCGCGCAAACCAATACGACCGTTCACAACAGCAAAGCTATCCTGTTCCTTTTGTGGGAAAAGGTCTGACCCTGTGTTGTAATCACCAGACAGGCGCGTGTCGAAATAGACCAGACCCGATAGGCCCGAATCGCCAATATCCGGGGTCCAAGCAATCGAAGCTGTTGCAACGAGTTCAGGTGCGTTTGACAGATTGTCACCGGGCAGCTTGCGCAGAGCAGGGCTAAGCGGCGCACCGCTTGCATTGCCAACCAGATTCTTGGCAAACTTGGTTTTGGCGTAGGTCAGGCCAAGGCCAACATTGACATCGCGCGTAGGACGCAGCGACGCTTCAAGTTCAAAACCTTGCGCCCGAACGCCGTGTTTGATGTCACTTGCAGCGCAGGCGCCCGTCACGGCACTTAAATCGCGGTCGCCGCCGGCAAGGTCTGTGCCGCATCCATTGACAGTTTGAACAAGGAATACCGAGCCGTCAAATGTGTTGAGCTGGAAGTTTTTGAAATCCTGACGGAAGGCGGCAATGTTGAGGCTAAACTGACGCGTCGAATATTTGGCACCCAGTTCGATTGAATTGACGATTTCAGGATCAAACTGAAGACGCCCGACCAAAGCTTGTGCGCCACCCACAGTTGCTGAGAACGGCAATGTTGGGGCCTTCAGGGCCGAACGATCAAGGTTGAAACCGCCTGCCTTATAGCCGCGTGAATAGCTGGCATAGAACAACAGATCATCAGTGGCTTTGTACGACGCAACGGCTGTACCGGTGAATTCGCTTTCCTTGCGGCTGTCATTGATGCTGACACCGTTCAGTTCCGCCGTTGAATTGCCCTGGCATGAAAGGCCAATCAATGCACCAAGTGTTGGTGCCAAAGTTCCAGCGGTAGACAATAGCGGCGTCAAAGCTGCTTGCTGGGCCACACAGACCGTGTTGTTGTTACCAAATGTTGCATCAAACTTTTTGCGTTCTGTCGTATAGCGTGCGCCAACAGTCAGGCTCAGCTTATCTGTCACATGGAAGATATTGTGGGTGAACGCTGCAAAGTTCCGGCTGTTCTGATGATACACATCCTGTGTGCTCCCCAGATTGTTCAGCGAATCGAGGCGGTCAATTGCCGCATACACAGTGGGCGATGCCGCGCCGAACGCCAAAGGACGTGCAGCAAGGCAGCCCGCAGATGTTGGTGAGAACAGGGCCGCAAGTGGACCACCACTAACAAGGCGGCAGGTGGCAAAACGGCCATATTGGCTGCCAAATTTCAGATTGTCGGCTGTTGTCAGATTTTCATTGGCGAAATAACCGCCGATCAACCAATCCAATTTGTCGTTAAAGGCCGAACCCTGCAAACGCAGTTCTTGGCTAAAGGTTTTGAACTGGCGGAAGGATTGCCCGTCATCTGCGCGGAAAAGAATATCAACCGTGCTGTAGTCCGTATCGGACGCTTGGCTGTTCTTATATTCGCGGTAGGCGGTGATTGATGTTAAATTTGCTCCGCCCAAATCCCAATTGGCTTCAAGCGACAGTCCGCCATCGGTTGTTTTACCGTCAAAGGTGCGGTTCCGCGATACCGAAATATTACGGCTAAATGGGTTGCTAAAGGCAGCGATGGGCTGGCCAAGCGCGGTCAGAACACCAATGATATTATTCTGTGCAGGATCGTTTAGACCACCGATTTGAGGTTGAACGCTACCATCGAGATAGACAGCGGCGCAGCATGCTTCGCTCTTGTGTGAATAATCACCAATCAGGCGGAAGGATATGTCATCGCTTGGTTCAAACAAAATTTGCCCGCGCACAAAATAGCGATTGCGGTTGTTGACGTCGCGCGCGTTGTTCGCGTCATAATAGAACCCGTCGCGCTTTGAATAAACGCCGTCAATGCGGGCCGCGATCGTGTCGCTGATGGGGCCCGTGATCCCGCCCGCCAAGCGGATATTGTCGTAATTACCGTAAGTCGCTTCGGCGGTGGCGCCAAATTTAAATTCTGGTTTTTTGGAAATGATATGGATCAAACCGGCTGACGCGTTGCGACCGAACAATGTCCCCTGCGGTCCGCGCAAAACTTCAATGCGCTCAATTTCGCCAAGTTCATTAAGCCCAGCACCCGTGCGTGAGCGATAAACGCCGTCAATGAACACAGCGACTGAGCTTTCCAAACCGGGATTGTCGCCCACGGTGCCCACGCCGCGAATACGCGCGGAGCCATTGGCTTCATTGCCGGTCGAGGAGACGAGCAGCGAAGGCGCAAGTTGGTTCAATTGACGAATGTCGTTCGCGCCGGAATTCTGCAGAGATTCTGATGTCACAGCCGACACGGCCAGTGGCACGTCAGAGAGCGATTCGTTACGACGTGTCGCAGTAACGATGATTTCGCCTTCTTCAGCGACAGTTTCATCAGCTTGCGGTGCTTCAGTTTGTGCCCATACAGGGGTTGCCATGACGCTGAGCGCAGCAGTCATAAAGAAATGCGATTTTTTCATGTTACGCGTCCTCTCCAATTATTATTTTGACATAGGTTTCATAAACGTACCTTTCATCAATCGCTAGAGAGCGACAATAAGGGACGCGATGTTTTTCGAATGCTTGCGGCTTTTATGTCACAACCGGTGCAGACGAAATTCTATTTCGGGCTGAGCACCATCAACATTTGACGGCCTTCCATGCGCGGATATTGTTCGACCTTTGCATCTTCGGCGGTGTCTTCTTGCACGCGTTGGAGCAAGACCATGCCAAGCTGACCGTGGGCCAATTCGCGTCCGCGGAACCGCAGGGTCACTTTGACCTTGTCGCCTTCACCGATGAATTTATGAATTGCCTTCATCTTGGTCTGGTAATCATGGTCATCGATGTTGGGACGCATTTTAATTTCTTTAATTTCCTGCGTCTTCTGGCTCTTGCGGGCAAGGTTGGCCTTTTTCTGGGCCTCATATTTGAACTTGCCGATGTCGAGATATTTCGCGACTGGCGGATCGGCATTGGGGGACACTTCAACGAGATCAAGGCCAACGGCGGCGGCCTGCTCCATCGCTTCACGTGTATAGAGAACGCCGAGGTTCTCCCCATTTTCGTCAATCACCCGCACTTTGGGGGAGACGATGAATTCATTGTAACGCGGCCCATTCATGGGGGCAGGCGTTGGGCCCGCCGGGCGTCTTGGGGTCAATGGTGGTATAACGGAGACTCCTTTAGTCTGTTGATTTCCGGCGCGATGTACCGCGTTTCACCGCCAACGCAAAGGGGGCAAAGCAGTGCTGTGTTGCAAAAACATAGCCCTGTTGCCAAATGGTGTCACTTACAGGCTTCGCAGGGCCTCTGCGGGCCGTGCGTTCAGCGCCGGGAGCGCGCCGATGAGGCCTAGGATCAAGGTGCCAAACCCGCCTCCAGCAATGGTCAGGGCAATGACGCTCCAGCCTGGGCTCCAGCCCAGTTCAAAGATACGTGTGACGACGAACCAGCCCGCAACCCCGCCAATCAGCAGGGCGATGACGGACAGGATGAGCGCCAACAGCGCATATTCGGTGGCCTGTGCCATCAGCACTTGCCCGCGCGACGCCCCCAACATTTTGAGGATCACCGCGTCATAGCTGCGGGTGCGCCGTGATGCCGCGATTGCCCCAACCAACACGGCAATGCCGGCAAGCACCGCTACGGAGGCCGCAATTCCGACCGCGCTGCCCAATTGGCCGAGCAGAGCGCCAACTTGGGTGATGACGTCTTTGACCTTGATCATCGAAACGGCTGGGAAACCAGTGCTGACAGCGCGGGCAACCTGCGTTTCGCGCGCGCCGTCAGCGGCTATTGTCGCGGCCAGCGTATACGGCGCGGCGTCAAGGCTGCCGGGGGAGAAGACCAGCACGAAGTTAAACCCCATCGTGTCCCAGTTGATTTCACGCAGGCTGGCGATCTGCGCTTCTATTTCAACCCCCAAGACCGAAACGGTCATGCGGTCGCCGATTTTGAGGCCAACAGCGTCGGCCGCGCGTTCGTCCACCGAGACCAAGGGCGGCCCGGCATAATTTTCTGGCCACCACTTTCCAGCCACAACCCGGCTGCCTTGGGGCAATTTGCTGGCGAACGTCAGCCCGCGGTCGCCGCGCAAAAACCATGCTGCCTCTGGAATATCTTTCATCTCGGCAACGCGCTTGTCGCCCAATGCCACGACGGGCCCGCGCAGCGTTGGCACGGTGGCAATCACAGCGGTGGGCGCCGCCGCCAAAACCGCACGGCGAAAACGCCCTTCTTCTTCCTTGGGAATGTCGAGCGCAAAGAAACTCGGCGCGCGTTTGGGAATGGCACTTTCTATTTGCCGCGCCAAATTGGTTTGAACAAAGGCCAATGTTGAAAACAGGGTCAGGCCAAGCCCCAGCGCCACCACCAACCGGCTGGTCTGCGCGCCGGGACGGTGCAGATTGGCAAAGGCCAAACGGAGGATCGGACGGCGCGGGCGCGGCAGGCGCGCGGCACCGGCCTGGATCGCTATGCCCAATCCGGTGAGCAGAATGAGCAATCCCAAAACACAGGCAATGAAGAGGGCGGCGAACAGCGGCTGCGGCGCGGTCAACACGGCAATCAGGATGATGGCGACGGCGATGATGGCCATCGCCGCACTGACGGCTATTGTTGGCCGCCGCGCGCCTTCGACTGTCGTGCGGAACAGGCTGGCCGCAGTCACACTGTGCGCGCGCGCCAAGGGGGCGAGCGAAAACAGCAGTGCAATCAAGACGCCAAAGGCAGCACTGGTGATCAAAGGTGCTGGGAATATCGCAAGCGTTGGCGCGACGGGCAAGGCGTCACCGGCAAAAGTTGCAATAGCCCATGGGGCGAGCGCACCAACCGCCAATCCGGAGAAAATGGCAAAGCCTGCCACCATGATCAGCTGGAACAAATAGATTTGGAAAATGGTCTTTGACGATGATCCCAGAACCTTGAATGTCGCGATGCTTGTGCGTTTTCCGTCAAGCCATGACGCCACCCCGTTGCCGACGCCAATGCCCGCAATCACCAGCGAGCTCAGCCCGACGAGCGCCAAAAACTGGCCCAATCGTTCGATGAAACGGCGCGTGCCCGGCGCACCATTGGACCGGTCCTGCACTTCCCAGCCCGCCCCTGGAAAGGCGGACGACAGCGCCGCTGCGGTCTTTGCCGGATTGACGCCGCGCGGCGTTTTGATCCGATACCGGGTGGTGAACAGACTGCCGGGCTGGACCAATGCAGTTGCCTTAATTCCATCCATGTCGACCATCGCCACTGGTCCTAAAGTAAAGCCTTCTCCCACGCGGTCAGGTTCTTCAGCGATGATGCCGATGATGCGCAAGCGCGCGTCGCCAATGCGCAGTGTGCCCCCCGTTGTCACGCCCAATTTTTCGGCAAGAGCAGGAGCAATTGCAACCTGATTGCCAGTGGGGCGTAGCGCCAAAGCGCCGCGCTCCAACCGCAAACGGCCATAAAGCGGATAGGCAGAATCGACGCCTTTCAGTTCGGAGAGCACCGCCGTGCTGCCGTCTTCGGTGGATGCCATTGCCCGCATGCGGACCGTTTCCGACAGGTCACCAACCGCATCAAACGCGCCGCGCTCTTCTGGGCTGGCATAGCGCTGCGATGCTTCCATCTGAATGTCACCGCCCAGAATGACTTGGCCGCGCGTCGACAGTTCAGACAGGATGGCGCTCGACAGGCTGCCAATGGCGGCCAACGTCATAACGCCCAAAAACAAACAGACAGCGAGCAAACGCAAGCCAGCCTTTGACCCGCGCAGGTCGCGCAGTGCAAAGCGGAAGGCCTGATTCATGAAGCGATTGTGCCTGACATCACGTCAGAGATAATTTGGCCGTCTTTCATTTCGACGACGCGGTTGCAGCGTGCCGCCAGCGCCTGATCATGGGTGATAATGAACAGGGTGGCACCGCTTTGTGCCTGCCGTTCAAACAGCAAATCCATCACCGCATCGCCTGTGGCTGCGTCCAGATTGCCCGTCGGTTCATCGGCGAAAATCAGTGCTGGCGACGGGGCGAGGGCGCGGGCAATCGCCACCCTTTGTTGTTCGCCGCCCGACAATTGCACAGGATAATGACCCGCGCGGTTTGCCAATCCGACCAACGCCAATTCTTCTGCGGCCCGCGCGAATGCATCAGAATTGCCCGCCAGTTCAAGCGGGACGGCAACATTTTCAAGCGCCGTCATAGTGGGCAGCAAATGAAACGCCTGCAGAATGATACCAATTCGTCCGCGTCGGGCGAGCGCCAGACCATCCTCATCAAGCGCCCCGAAATCTGCCCCCGCAATCTCGATTGAGCCGCCACTGGCGCGCTCCAACCCTGCGAGCACCGCCATCAGCGAAGATTTCCCCGATCCCGATGCACCAAGCAACGCGATCGTCTCACCAGCAGTGACTGTCAGGTTGACACCGCGAAGAATGTCAACGCGCGCATCTTCTTTTCCTAATGTCAGGGTGACATTGCGGGCATTCATCACAATATGGGGTGTTGGCATTTTGAGAATGAAACTTTCGGATTGGGTTTGGCAGATGAAGACTTTGAAACGATATGGGGTCGGGCTTGGCATTCTCCAAGCACTGCTGCTGATTTTTGCAGGACCGGCGTTGGCGCGTGAAAAACTGGTGTTGGCGTTCGGTGATAGTTTGACAGCGGGATACGGGTTAAAGGCGACGGAATCCTTCCCTGCACAACTCCAAGCGGCGCTGCGCAAGAACGGCATAGCGGCGCGCGTCCATAATGGCGGTGTCTCTGGCGATACCAGCGCAGCCGGCAAGGCGCGGCTGGGCTGGGTGCTCACCAGTTTGAAGGTGAAACCCGATCTGGTGATCCTCGAACTGGGCGCCAATGATATGCTCCGCGGGCTACAACCCGCGCAAACCCGCGCCAATTTGGAAGCGATGATGGCGGAACTCAACCGGCAGAAAATTCCTGTTTTGATCGCCGGAATGCGTGCGTCACCCAATATGGGTAAAAAGTATCAGGCGCAATTTGATCCGCTTTATCCAGCGCTCGCCAAGAAATACCGCGCGCGGCTCTATCCCTTCTTTATGACGGGGGTGGTCGCCAACCGGGCGTTGCTCATTGCCGATGGCATGCATCCCAACGCAAAGGGTGTCGCGGTCATTGTACGCGGGATTTATCCGTTGGTTGCTGGCATATTACGCTAATGCCGCCGCGACCTGATCCAGTCGTTCTTTGCCGAAAAACATTTGGTCGCCGACAAAAAAGGTCGGAATACCAAATGCGCCGCGCGCGACCGCCTGCTCTGTATTGGCGACAAGTGTGTCCTTCACACCTTGATCTTGCGTCCGTTCGATCATCTTGAACCCGTCAAAGCCGTGTTCGTTTAGGGCTGCGGCCACAACCTCCGGATCGCCCATGTTGCGACCAGCCTCCCACATATCGCTCAGCACAGCGTCAATATAGCGGCCAAGCATACCGTCCTGTGCGGCGACAATTGCGGCGCGCATGATCAGCAAAGTGTTGATGGGGAAATAGGGATTCATTCGAAATTTCGTGATGTTATGCGCCGCGATGAAGCGCATCATTTCCAGCCGCTCATAGGCCATCTTCGCTGGAATATCGGCAAATTGGACCATCGGTGCCTTATTGTTGGTCGCCCGGAAAATGCCGCCGAGCAGACAAGGCGTATAGACCAGGCTGGCCCCCGTACGCGCGATCAGATCCGGCAGAGCATGATGCACCAAATAAGCATTGGGGCTGGCAAAATCGAAAATAAATTCAATGGTTTTGGTCATGTTAAAAGCTTTCTGTCCACGGCCGCAGGTCGAGCTCATGTGTCCAAGCACTGCGGTGCTGATTGTGGAGCATCACATAATTTGTGGCGATTTGATCGGGAGACAGCACGCCGTCATTGGCTTTCATCGCCTCAAAATCGGGGCGAATCCCGCGGATAAAGGCAGTGTCGATACCGCCGTCGATGACGATATGAGCTACGTGAATATTCTGCGGACCAAGTTCGCGCGCCATGCTTTGTGCGAGCATGCGGAGCGCGGCTTTTGCCCCTGAAAAGGCCGAAAATCCTGAACCTCCGCGCAGGCTTGCAGTCGCGCCGGTATACAGGATCGTCCCGCGCTGACGCGTCACCATCCGCTTGGCGACTTCACGCCCCATCAGGAATCCACCAAAGCACGCCATTTCCCAGACTTTCCGGTACACTTGGGCTGAGGTTTCGGTGATCGAAAAGCGGACATTTGCGCCGATGTTAAAGACAGCCACCTCAATCGGGCCAACCTCATTTTCAATGGCATCCACCATCGCGATCATTGCCTCTTCATCGCGCGCATCAGCAGGGTAGGCGCGCGCATCAAACCCTTTGTCGCGGATTGATTGGGCCAAAGCTTCGAGTTGTTCGGCATTGCGTGGCCGCCGGTTGACGCATGCGGTCAGACCCTGCGCTGCAAAAGCACTGGCAATCGCCCCGCCCGTGGCGTCCCCAGCGCCGATAACTAAGGCTGCTGCCATATCACTCTCCTTATTCGGCCACCATAACTATGATAATCATAGTGACAAGCCCTTTTATTTGTGCTCGCTTATGATAATGTCGCCAATATGCCCATACGCAGCGCCACTGATACGTTCTCATGCCCCATTGCCATATCGGCAGACATGATCGGCGACCGGTGGACATTATTGATCTTGCGCGAATTGTTTTTTGGCGCCCACCGCTTTGAAAACCTTCAGCGCCACACCGGCGCTGCGCCGCAAATGCTGACAGACCGGTTACGACGTTTGGAAAAAAATGATATCATTGGCCGCGCCGCCTACCAAAAAGGACCGGTGCGCTATGAATATAGGCTCACCGAAAAGGGCAAAGACCTTTTTTCAATCCTTTACGCCATGCGCAACTGGGCGGAACGTTGGTGTCGTGACGGGGATGCACCGCTGGCTATTGCCTATGTCCACCGCGCGTGTGGGGCTGATGTTGGGTTAAACACTGTCTGCCCCGCATGTGGTGACACTTTAGGCTACGGTGACCTTAAAGGCACACCGAACAGTGAAATTCAAAAAGAGCGTTTTGCAAAACAGCGACGGCGCATTGCGCTTTCGGGCTGATTATGGCGCCCTTACTCATGCTTTTTCAAGCGTACATTGCAGCGGATGTTGGTTGTCCCGCGCAAAATCCATGACCTGTGTGACCTTGGTTTCGGCGACTTCATAGGAGAAGACCCCGCAAATGCCGACGCCTTTTTGGTGGACATGCAGCATCACGCGGGTGGCATCTTCAATGCTCATTTTGAAAAACCGCTGGAGACAAAGGACTACGAATTCCATGGGTGTATAATCATCGTTGAGCATCAACACCTTGTACGGCATCGGCTTTTTTGTGCGCGTCCGTGTGCGCGTAGCGACGCCGAGACCGGTGCCACCATTTTCATTGTCTTTGTCGTCGGTCATCAAAATGCGCTTCATAGCATCATAATATGGCATGCCTTTAGATAAGGGCAAGCCAGCATCGTGGATAATGAAATGAAAAAGGCCGCCCTGGTTTCCCAGAGCGGCCGAAATTTCGTTTAAAGCGCGTCTGGCTTAAGCAGCCATGCGGGCCTTAACCTGTTCAGCAGCAACCGTGTAACGGTTCTGGATGGGCTGAAACACTTCACCAGCAAGCTTCAAATAAAACTCGCTCGACTTCGACATTTCAGCAACGGCACCGTCAAACTGGCTGCGTGCGAAATCGCCCTGCAGTTTGAAGAAATCAGTTGGCGATTTCACAGCCGCTGCTGATTTCAGCATGGTTGTGGTCGCTTCGAAATTCTTGCGTGTCAGTTCAGCAACATTCTGTGCAGCAGTCTGGCCGCCCTTGGCAGCAATCTTGGCTGATTCGACGATGGCTTCAAGGTTGGCTTTGTTGAATTCAACAACGTCCTTGGCAACTTCGCCAGACTTTTCAAAAGCAGCCTTTGCGCGTGTGTTCATGTCCTTGAACATTGCGGTTGCTTTTTCAGCGGTTTCGGCAGTTGCGGTTTTGATGGTCGCTTCAGCGGTTTTGAGTGTATCGTTCATCAGAATTGCTCCTTGCTTGGGGGCTGCAACCAAAGACGGCGCAGCAGGGGTTGGGATTTTTACTTTGATGGCAGGCGCGGCAGTTTTTTCGGCCATAGCCTTCTTTGCAGCAGGTTGTTTCACCGCAGGCGCAGGAACCGCAATTGCAGCAGCCACACGTCCGGTTTTCTTGGTCGTTACATCAGCCATAAGGGCCTCCACATCATCTATGTTGCAGTGCAATATATGCGAGGGGGTGGCTGCTGTCAACAAATTATGTTGCGCTGCACCATTTAATTTTATCGCTCTCGCAAAAGTGACAAATTTCAGGGCCTAACGCAATTGCCGCAGGAACAGATATTCGTCATCACGGTGATGGCCAACCATGAAATAAGTGTCAGCGACCTTCGAAAAACCATTGCGTTGATAGAATCGCTGACCGCGCGGATTGTCGCTATAAACGCTGAGCAGCATTGCATCTGCATGTGCGGCGTTTGCCTGGGTGATGGCCCAATCCATCAGCGCTTGACCAATGCCACTGCCGTGTTGCGACGCAAAAACATAGAGCTGTTTCAGTTCGACAATGGTCTTGTCACCCGCATCATAATCAAGCGTGACGCCGTACCCAATTTTACACAGACCCACCATTTTACCGGCGCGCTCCGCGATGAGATAGCGCAGCTTGGGGTTGGACAATTCAGCAGCGATTATCGCTGGCGCATAAGCCTGTTCCAAAAACAGGTTCAAATTCTCAGTCGAATAGAGCGCACCAAAGGTTTCGACAAACGTATCAACACCGAGCGCCGCAACCGCGTCTGCCTCATCAGGGCGCGGCGCTCGGTAGTGAATTGCCATGTCCAATCCTTGGGTCTCAATCAATGACGAGGCGTTCAAAGCGGTCATAATGATGATCTGCGGATCCAAACTGACCCTCAATCATGGTCGCACGTTTGAAATAATGGCCAATCGCCAATTCCTGTGTGATACCGATGCCGCCGTGCGTTTGGATCGCATTTTGACCAACAAACTTGCACGCGCGGCTGACCTTGGCTTTGCAAGAAGAGACAGCGGCCATGCGTTCATTGGCGGGCAGATCAAGCTTCAAAGTCGCCATTGTTGTCATGCTCAGCGCCTGTTCAACCTCCATGAACATATCCACCATCCGGTGCTGGAGCACTTGGAAGCGCGCGATCGGTTGACCAAATTGGTTGCGTTGACGGGCATATTCCAGCGTTCCAGCATGGAGCTTGCGCGTGACACCACATGCTTCAGCGCAGACCGCGACTGTGGCTTCATCGACAATCTGTTCGATGACGGGCAGTGCGCTGCCTTCGCCGCCGAGCAGCGCATCAGCAGGAACCGAAGCATTTTCGAAATAAATTTCAGACGCCATGAAACCGTCCACGGTGGGATAATCACGGCGGGTGATGCCCGGGCCCTTGGCGTCAATCAGGAACAGCGAAATACCGTCTGTTTCGCGCTGTGATCCGCCGGTGCGCGCTGTGACCAGCAGATGGGTCGCCCAAGGCGCTGCATAAACAACCGATTTATGGCCGTTCAGCACATAGCCAGCGCCTTCCTTTTTGGCAGTGACCCGCAAGTTAGCAAGATCATAGCGGCCTTGTGGTTCGGCATAAGCAAAGGCGATGATCGCACTGCCATCAATAATCTGGGGGATCATATGATCGGCCATCGCGCCGCCTGTGGCCTTAAGCGCACCACCGCCAAGAACCACCGTTTGCAGATAGGGTTCAATCGCGATGACTTCGCCCAATTGTTCCATCATGATCTGG
>JBEBKH010000003.1:0-77587 GCA_040079575.1 Chakrabartia sp.
GCCCACCGATTGTGGCTGAATGTCAATGAATGAAAGTTGTTTTAGTTCAGTGCTTTACGTCGTAGTATTTCGCACTCTCGGACCCCTCTGGAGGGGTGAAAATCATTCCCACTCAATCGTTCCGGGCGGCTTGCTTGTATAATCATAGACAACGCGGTTGATGCCCTTCACTTCGTTGATGATACGTGTGCTCACCCGCGATAGAAATGCGCTTTCGAAGGGATAGATATCCGCAGTCATCCCGTCGGTGCTGGTCACCGCGCGGACGGCGCAGACATAGTCATAGGTACGGTGATCGCCCATTACGCCCACGGTGCGGACGGGGAGCAAGACCGCAAAAGCCTGCCAAATGTCGTCATAAAGCCCCGCCTTGCGGATTTCATCGAGATACACCGCATCGGCCAACCGCAAAATATCACAGCGCGCTTTGGTGACTTCGCCCGGGATTCGGATCGCGAGGCCGGGTCCAGGGAACGGGTGCCGACCAACAAAAATATCCGGCAAGCCGAGCTCACGCCCAAGCACGCGGACTTCGTCTTTGAACAGTTCACGCAGCGGCTCCACCAGTTTCATGTTCATGCGCTCTGGCAAACCGCCAACATTATGGTGGCTTTTGATCGTCACGCTCGGCCCGCCGGTGAAGCTGACGCTTTCAATCACATCGGGATAAAGCGTGCCTTGCGCCAGAAAATCCGCGCCGCCGATCCGTGCGGCTTCTTCTTCAAACACATTGATGAATTCGCCGCCGATGAATTTGCGTTTGAGCTCTGGATCGCTCAGCCCTTCAAGTCCGCCTAAGAAGCGCTCTTCAGCATCGACATGCACCAGCGTAATCCCGTAATGTTCGCGGAACAGGCGCACGACCTCCTCCGCTTCATTCATCCGCATCAGGCCGTGATCGACAAACACACAGGTCAACTGATCACCAATCGCTTCGTGAATCAGAACCGCCGCAACCGCGCTGTCAACGCCGCCAGATAGGCCGCAGATCACCCTGCCTGTCCCTACCTGCGCGCGAATTTCTGCAATTTTGGTGTCGCGGAAAGACGCCATCGTCCAATCACCCGCCAGCCCGCAGACTTTATGGACAAAGTTGGAAAGGAGCTTCGCGCCGTCGGGGGTGTGGACGACCTCTGGATGGAACATGGTGGTAAAATAACGCCGCGCTTCGTCCGCAAGGATCGCAAAAGGCGCACCTGGCGACGTACCGATCATTTCAAAGCCTTCAGGGGCAACAGTCACACGGTCGCCGTGGCTCATCCACACCGGATATTTCTGCCCAACCTCCCAAATACCATCAAACAAGGCACTGGGTTTGAGGATTTCAACATCCGCGCGGCCAAATTCCGCGACATGGCCGCTTTCAACTGTGCCACCCAACTGGGTGCAAAGCGTTTGCTGACCGTAACAGATCGCCAATATGGGCAGTCCAGAATCGAGGATGGCTTGCGGACAGCGCGGGCTGCCTTCGTCGCTGACGGACGATGGCCCGCCGGACAGGATGATGCCCTTGGGCTTCATCCGCGCAAACGCTTCTGCCGCGGCATTAAAGGGAGCGATTTCGCTGTAAACCCCCGCTTCGCGCACACGACGTGCGATCAGCTGGGTTACTTGGCTACCGAAATCAACGATCAGGATGGAGTCTTGTGGCTGGACAGTCATGGCCCCCGATAAATTGGGGAACGCTGACTGTCCAGTTGCACAAGCGGTTCAAGGCTTAATAAGTGTTACGCAGACCGCCGATACGCAAATCTGCAACTTGACCGTGGCGCGTGACGCAGGAGAAACGCCCCTTGTCATACCCGTCATTATAACGGTCATAGGAATTGCCGTACTGGTTCCAATTGTCATGACCCCGACGGCCATAGCCGCGCTGTTCAACCACCAAACGACCGCGTATTTCATAGCCGCCACGAATGCGGTTGATGCTGGTTACGTCAGTGATGCGGGCACGGCCATAGCGGTCTGCATCGCGCTGTGCGGCGCGCACACACTGATCAACCGCAGGGCGGCTGCCATAACCGTTTTGATAATAGCCATTACCGTCATTGTTGTAATAACCATCGTTGCCCGAATAGCGGCGATCATCATAGCGGTCGTTATAGCGGCCACGATTGTTTGACCCGGCGGATGCGATTGCGGCGATACCACCTATGATCAGTGCACCAGCAATCACGTCGCCCGCGTCGATCCGGTCATTGCCGCGATGCCGGCTGTCGGCATATGCGGGCATGGATGCTGCAAGGGTCGCAGCGCCGGTAATGAGCAATGCAGTTTTCGCAAAAATCTTCATAATCTGTCTCCATTGTCACCCGTGATTCGTTTGGGTGACAATGGTGTTATGGCGTCATGCTAATGTCTTGTTTCTGAACTGCTTTGTAGTCTCTTGTTCAGCGAAGCGCCGCAGTTTGGCCATCAATATAGACTGTTTCAACGCGGCCGTACCGCACCGAACAGCTAAAATTGCTTTGTGTCGCCGTGCTGTCGCGAAAATCATCGCGCGCTTCGATTATGCCGTCGACATCCCAGCCGTCATCGCTTTTTTTGACATTGGAAATATCACGCACACTGGCCGCCTGCCCGACGCGGTCTTCAGCCGCAACTGCACAGGCATCCACCGCCTGATCTTCGGTTTGAATAGTGCCCGTATCGCGGCGATCATACTCGGTATCCCGATCATGATCCCAACGCGGCGATGTAGATTTTGATTTTGAAGCGGACGATGCAATCGCAGCAATCACGCCAAAGATAGCCAGCCCGGCGATCACATCACCAGCATCAACCCGGTCACGGTGACGGCGGTGTCCCCAGCCATTTCCATGACCGCGGCCCCAACCGTCATTGTGGCGTGCAAGCGCGGGCGTCACTGTGGTGGCAAGCAAGGCAGCGGCAACCGCGCCAGTGGTCAATTTACGCAAAAATGGCATGACTATGGTCCTCGTCACGTGCCGCATTCCACAATTGGACTCGGGCTGGTTAAAGTAACGCAAGATTGCTGTCACGTCGATGAACAGCGCCTAACGCGCCTTCACGTCCATCCCCGTCCATTTCGCGATGAACGCCCATTGATCGGCGGCTTCGGCAATGATTTTGTCTGTGGGCTTGCCTGATCCGTGGCCTGCGCGGGTTTCGATGCGGATCAGATGCGGCTTATCGCCAATTGATGCAGCTTGCAGGGCTGCGGCATATTTGAAACTGTGTCCGGGCACAACGCGGTCATCGGTGTCTGCCGTGGTCACCATGATCGCGGGATACTCCTTTCCACTCACAATGTTGTGATAGGGGGAATAAGCGCGCAGCACCTTAAAATCAGCCTCTTTGCCGGGGTCGCCGTAATCATCGACCCAATACCGCCCTGCGGTAAAACGGTTGAAACGCAGCATATCCATGACGCCGACAGCGGGCAAAGCTGCTGCGAACAGATCAGGCCGCTGATTGACCGCTGCCCCAACGAGCAACCCGCCGTTTGACCCGCCTTGCGCGGCAAGCCGCCCCTTTTCGGATATACCCTGCGCGATCAGATATTCACCCGCCGCAATAAAATCATCGAACACATTCTGTTTGTTGGCAAGACGGCCCGCATCATGCCAATCCTTGCCATATTCGCCGCCCCCGCGCAGGTTGGCGATGGCCAGCACCCCGCCCTGTTCAAGCCACGCCAGCCGTGACGCGCTAAACCCCGGGGTTTGTGAAACATTAAAGCCGCCGTAGCCGTACAGCAGCGCAGAAGATGGCCCTTTGCCCACGCGGTCTTTGCGTTGGACCGTAAACATCGGAACTTTGGTGCCGTCTTTTGAAGCATAGAAATGCTGAGTGGTAACATAATCATTTGGATCAAACGCAACCTTGGGTTGTGCGAATATATCCGCTTTTCCGGTCATCGTATTGAACCGGTAAATTGTTGGTGGCGACGCAAAGCTGGAAAAGGAATAGAATGTTTCGGGATCTCCGCCCTTGCCGCCAAAACCAGCGGCGGAGCCAATCGAAGGCAATTTTATCGGGCCGATCAGTTTTCCATCAAGTGTGCGGAGTTCAGCCTCCGATTTAGCGTCGCCGAGATAGGCGACAATCATCCGGTCTCCGACCAAGGACGCGCCGACCATTGTGTCGGCGCTGTGTGGTACGATTTCCTTAAGCGATGACAAAGGTCGCCGTACATCCAACGTGATCAACCGCCCGCGCGGGGCGTCTTTATTGGTTTGAAAATAGAAGGTCGAACCAACTGAACCCGCCAATTGCCAATCATAATCAAGCCCTTTGACCAATGTCTTGAGCTTAATCGGCCCCTTCCCGCCAAGGGCGCCGACAGTCAGTTCATAGCGGTCGTCCGTGCCAGAAGCAGAGGTGATGAGGAGGTATTTTCCGTCATCGGTCACTTGCGCTGTATGACCAAGGTTAGGCCGATCTGGGGTGCTGTAAATTTTAATGTCGCTACTCTGCGCCGTACCCACTTTATGAAAATAAAGCGTTTGATTGACATTCAGCGACTGGAATGCTGCGCCTTTTTCCGGTTCGGCAAAGCGCGAATAATAAAATCCGCTGCCATCCTTCGCCCAAGCAAGACCAGAAAATTTGACCCATTTCACGTCATCATCAAGTGCTGCACCCGTGGCGACATCAATCAATTTCAGCGTGCGCCAATCGGTACCGCCGTCCTGCACGGCATAAAGCAAGTAACGACCATCATCGGAGGGTTGCCATTCGGCAAGCGCCGTGGCCCCGTCCTTCGCCCACGCATTGGGGTCAATCAAGATACGGGGCGTTCCCGCCAATCCTTCACGCACGTTGAGAACCGATTGGTTTTGGAGGCCATTATTCTTGGTGTAAAAATAGCGTGTGCCTGCCTTACGTGGCACGCCGTAACGTTCAAAATTGAACAATTGCTTCATCCGCGCGGCAAACACATCGCGACCTGGGAGTGTTTTCAAATAAAGAGTGGTGGCTTCATTTTGGGCGGACACCCAGTCCCGCACTTCTGTGTCATTGCGCACATCATTTTCAAGCCACCGATAGGGATCAGCAACCTTATCCCCAAACTGCACATCAACAACATCACTCGCGCGGCTGTGCGGATAGGATGGCTTTGGACGTTCGGGAATGGCGCTACTGGGCATATTTTGGGCGCTTACAGAGGTGGACAGAAGGAGTGCGATGAAAATTCCGGATACGATACGCATGCTGTTGGCCCCGACATGAGAAAGGCCGGAAGCTATACAGCCCCGACCCTCTTCTCAAGCGGTGTTCGACCAACAACACTGTGCAGGCCGGACCATTTCTGTGTGAAATGCTTACGCTGCTTCGTCGAGATCATCGCCCATGACCGGGCCAGAATCCTGACCCTTTGCCGAAACATCACGGTCAACGAATTCAATGATCGCCATCGACGCGGCGTCCGACATACGGATGCCTGCCTTGATCACGCGGATGTAACCACCGTTGCGGTCTTTATAACGTTCAGCCAGAACGTCGAACAACTTGATCAGCTGTGCATCATCAAGCAAACGGCTGTGCGCGAGACGACGGTTGGACAAGCCACCTTTTTTCGCCAGCGTCACCAATTTCTCAGTGTAAGGGCGCAGTTCCTTCGCCTTGGCGACGGTGGTCGTGATCTGTTCATGCTTGATCAGTGCCGCCGCCATGTTGCGGAACAGCGCCAAGCGGTGTGATGAGGTACGTTGGAGCTTACGCCCAGCAATGCGATGACGCATAGTGATTATCCTTACATGTTCGTATCAAGGCCGTGCGAGGTACCTTGACCCAGGCGGTGCAAAATGGGGCCACCGCCCTTAACCCGTTAAAATTTGGCTTAACCCAGCAATTCCTGCTCAAGCTTTTTAGCCATATCTTCGATATTTTCAGGTGGCCAACCGGGGATGTCCATACCCAGACGCAGACCCATTGATGACAGCACTTCCTTGATTTCATTCAAAGACTTGCGGCCAAAATTGGGGGTACGCAGCATTTCGGCTTCGGTTTTCTGCACGAGATCGCCAATATAAATGATATTGTCGTTCTTGAGGCAGTTTGCCGAACGCACGGACAGTTCCAACTCGTCGACCTTTTTGAGGAGGTAACGGTTGATCTGGTTTGCGTCGTTTGCTGCTTCGCTTGGCGAAGGTGCTGCCATGCCGATAAGGGCTGATGACTGCGCCAAAGCTTCGTCGAAATGCACGAAAAGCTGCAATTGATCCTGCAAGATACGCGCAGCATAAGCGAGCGCATCATCAGGGCTGACCGTACCATCGGTTTCAATGGTCAGTGTCAGCTTATCAAAATCAAGTTCCTGTCCAACGCGGGTGTTTTCCACCTTGTAAGACACCTGACGCACAGGCGAATAAAGCGCATCGATCGGGATCAAGCCAATCGGCGCATCTGCCGGACGGTTGGCAGCAGCAGGGACATAGCCCTTACCAATGTCAGCCGTCAGTTCCATGTTGAGCGTCGTGCCCTGATCAAGATGACAAATGACCAGATTGGGGTTCATCACCTCAATGTCGCCAGACACAGCAATCATGCCGGCCGTCACTTCAGTCGGGCCAGTGGCCGAAAGCTGGAGGCGTTTTGGCCCTTCACCCTGCATGCGCAATGCGATTTGCTTCACGTTCAAAACCATGTCGGTCACATCTTCACGCACACCAGTCAGCGAGGAGAATTCATGCAACACGTTTTCGATTTTGATCGATGTCACTGCAGCACCCTGCAACGACGACAAGAGCACCCGGCGCAGGGCGTTGCCCAGCGTCAGGCCAAAGCCGCGCTCCAATGGTTCAGCAATAAAGCTCGCTTTGCGCGAAGCATCGCCACCCGACTTTTTTTCAAGCGTGTCGGGCTTCTTCATTTCCTGCCAGTTCTTGGTATTGACTGCCACGATAGTCCCCTTGGGGTTGGGCGGAGG
The DNA here is from genome assembly GCA_040079575.1 of Chakrabartia sp. GTDB lineage: Bacteria > Pseudomonadota > Alphaproteobacteria > Sphingomonadales > Sphingomonadaceae > Aquisediminimonas. The sequence goes on from JBEBKH010000003.1 coordinate 6,896, forward strand.
ACGCGTCCGTCCTGCACCGATTGAAACTTTTTTTCGGAAGACGCGGAGCCGTCTTCCAGCAGCGTCGGATTAAACCCGACGACGCTTTGAAGGACGAACGCCGTTGTGCGGGATCGATGTCACATCGCGAATGGATGTGATGTTGAACCCAACCGCTTGCAACGCACGAAGCGCTGATTCGCGGCCTGACCCTGGACCCTTTACTTCGACTTCCAATGTGCGGACGCCGTGTTCAGCAGCTTTTTTACCGGCATCTTCAGCTGCCATCTGGGCGGCATAAGGTGTCGATTTGCGTGAACCCTTAAAGCCACACAGACCTGCTGATGACCAGCTGATCGCGTTGCCCTGGGCATCCGTGATCGTGATCATCGTGTTGTTAAAGCTCGCATTGACGTGCGCGACGCCAGAGGAGATGTTTTTGCGCTCGCGCCGCTTAATGCGCTGAGGTTCGCGTGCCATGTTGATATCCTGACTTTAAATCTTGATCGATACAAGCGGACCGGAAACCCGGTCTGCTTACTTCTTCTTACCGGCGATTGGCTTGGCCTTACCCTTGCGGGTGCGCGCATTGGTGTGCGTGCGCTGGCCACGAACGGGAAGACCCTTACGGTGGCGCAAACCACGGTAGCAGGCCAAATCCATAAGGCGCTTAATGTTCATTGCGATTTCGCGACGAAGATCACCTTCAACCGTATAACCGGCATCGATCGTTTCACGAATCTGGAGCACTTCCTGATCAGTCAAATCTTGCACACGACGCTCTGGCGTGATGCCCAGCTTGCCGGTAATTTCCTTGGCCTTGGTCGGTCCGATACCGTGGATATATGTCAACGCGATTTCAACGCGTTTGTTGGTGGGGATGTTAACCCCTGCAATACGTGCCATAAAAGATTATTCTCCTGCTCCACAGGGCGGATGGCATTTCCAACCCTATCTCGACGCGTTAAAGCCAAAAATACGACAAACACGACGCACGCTACAAAGCGCCGCCGTGGTTACGGTGTTTCTGGATAGAGGCTGACTAACTCTGAGTCGGTTGACTGTCAAGCCGCGCGGAGGCATGTCACAGCTTCAATATCAAAGGAACCTGCCATGCGCCCCATCATGATCGCGCTTTCAACTGCATGTCTGATCGCGGCAACACCCGCCGCAGCGGCGCTTAAATCTGGGGAAAATGCGCCAGACTTTACAACGAAAGCCGCAATGGCGGGCAAAGCATTCCAGTTCAGCCTCGGCACTACATTAAAAAAAGGGCCGGTGGTTTTGTATTTTTACCCCGCCGCTTTTACATCAGGCTGCACGATTGAGGCGAATCAGTTTGCCGATGCCACCGATGATTTCAAAAAAATGGGCGCGACGGTCATTGGCGTTTCAGCTGACAAGATTGAAACGCTTCAGAAATTTTCGACCACCGAGTGCCGGAGCAAATTTGCCGTCGCGGTGGCATCTCCGACTGTTATCAAGGCTTATGATGTCAAATTAAGCATCACGGGAAAGTCCAACCGCACATCCTATGTGATCGCACCAGATGGCAAGGTAATTTATGCTTATTCGTCGCTTGATTACCGCGGCCATGTCACCAATGCGCTTGCCGCTGTACAACAATGGCATGATGCCAAGCATGCGAAAATGGGGCATTAATCGCGCTGATAGTAGCGCGTTCGGAACTGCTGTGCAAAATCAGTGAGTGTCCCTGCCGCAATCGCATCCCGCAATCCCGCCATCAGCTGCTGATAAAACCACAGATTATGTTCGGTCATCAACATTGCACCCAGCATTTCACCAGACCGGACCAGATGATGGAGATAGGCTTTGCTCCACGCCGCGGTTGGTGAATTTGGATCGAGCGGCGACAGATCATCGGCATATTTGGCATTGCGGATATTGAGCGGCCCATCCCACGTAAAGGCCTGCCCATTGCGGCCTGACCGCGTTGGCAGCACACAGTCAAACATGTCGATCCCGCGTTCAACGGCGCCAACAATGTCATCGGGCTTGCCCACCCCCATCAAATAACGAGGCTTGTCAGCGGGAAGCTGCCCAGGCGCATAATCAAGCACGCCGAACATCGCTTCTTGGCCCTCCCCAACCGCAAGCCCACCAATCGCAAAGCCATCAAAACCAATGTCGATCAGCGCTTGGGCTGAACGCAGCCGCAAATCTTCGTCCAATGATCCCTGTTGTATCCCAAATAGGGCAGAGCGCGCGGCGTGTTCCGTACCCGTATCAAACCCGTCACGCGACCGTCTGGCCCAGCGCATCGATCGCTCCATCGATGCTGCGGCTTCATCCCGTGTCGCCCCGTTCTTGGTGCATTCGTCAAACGCCATGACGATATTGCTGTCGAGCAAACGCTGAATTTCCATCGACCGTTCAGGCGTAATCAAATGCTTTGATCCATCAAGATGCGATGAAAACGCCACGCCCTCTTCGCTCAATTTGGTCAACGCGGACAAGCTCATTACCTGATAACCGCCACTGTCGGTCAGGATAGGACGGTCCCACTGCATGAAACTGTGCAACCCGCCAAGACGCGCCACCCGCTCTGCCGTGGGCCGCAGCATCAGGTGATATGTGTTGCCAAGGATGATGTCAGCCCCAATGCCGCGCACATCGGCTGGCTTCATCGCCTTGACAGTGGCCGCTGTCCCCACCGGCATGAACGCAGGTGTGCGAATGGTGCCGCGCTGCATCTGAATGGTGCCCGTGCGGGCCTTGCCGTCTGTGGCAGCGATGGTGAAGGTAAAACGTGAAGGCATGGCGCGCCATAACCCGCAGACAGCGTCGCTGTCGAGAAGCTGCTTAGCCCTGCCGCCGGACACTTACCCGCTGTTCGAGCAGATCGGCAGTGCCAAAGACCGTCATAAAGGCGATGTCGATCGCATCACGGCCAACCCCGATGCGGACAATTTCATCCGCCTGCGCCATTCCGGTGGCATCGATCAAATGCCACGCGCCCTCTAACCATACCTCAACCACCGCATGAAAATCAGGCGGGGTGACGCCGGGCGCATAGGCCGAGACCAGCCGCGCAGGAATGGTTGCCGCGCGCGACAAGCTCGCCAGCAAATGGGCATAATCGCGGCACACACCTTGGCGTTTTACAAATGTCTGCGCAGCGGTTGTCGTTCCGCTCGACGTGCCAGAGGCATAGACCAGATTTGCCTCCACCCAATCACGCATCGCCAAAATTTTCGCGCCGCCCTCAACGCCGGCAAATCTTTGGCTGACAAAGCCCTCAAATTGGTCGCTTTCACAGTAGCGGCTGGGCAGAAGATGCGGAATGACAGCGGCAGGCAAATCACGCGGATGGTCCGCGCGCAAAATCGAAAGATCAACATGCGGCCGTGTCACCTCAACCACACAGTCATAATCAACACCAAAACTGCCCAGCCCAGACGCCCACGTCCGCTGCCCAATCAACTCTTCGCCGACCACCGCCACCAGTTCACACGCCGAACTGACCATCAAACGGCTGCTGATCAGACGCTGATCAGCCATCGCTGCGGCTTCAATCTGAAGCAGCACGTCATGACTTTGCGGCAAAAAATAATTAAGCCGAACGTTGATTTCGACGATCATAGGAGGCCTTGCTGAAAAATGAGAGGTGCAGTCACGAAACCACATTCCGCGCCTTACTGCGTGATGCTAATTTTCACTAGGACTATACATCAAACTGAGATGACATTTGGTTGAACCGCGTTTTCCCCCTGCGCGTTCACGTAGGTAAGCTGCCAACACAAAGCCCATTTGCAATATTGCGGCTGTTGAGCAATGCTGTGCGAAGAGAGACGGATACGGCCAAAATAATCTGGGGAGAGATCTGCACCGACCCCAGATGAAACTTCATTCCGAGCGCTTTACCGTGAGCTGATTGAAACCAACACGACGCTGTCCGTTGGCAGTTGCACCGTTGCAGCAGAGCGTATGGCTGACCGGCTTAAAGCAGCAGGTATTCCTGCGAACGATCTCCACATGATCGTCGAACCCGCTCATCCCCGCGAAGGCAATCTGGTTGCGATCATGCCAGGGAGCGATCCCAAGGCAAAGCCATTGCTGCTGCTCGCCCATATTGATGTGGTAGAGGCCAACCGCGCCGATTGGGAACGCGATCCCTTCACCCTGATTGAAGAGGATGGCTATTTCTACGCGCGCGGCGCGCATGATGACAAGGCACAGGCAGCCGTTTGGGTCGACACACTGATCCGCTTTCGCCAAGCTGGGTTCAAGCCGCGCCGCACGATAAAGCTGGCGCTGACCTGCGGTGAAGAAACCGCTGGCGCGTTTAACGGCGCTGAATATCTGGTGCGCGAACATCGCAAACTCATCGACGCTGGGTTTGCTCTTAATGAAGGTGCGTCCGCGCGGCTTGATGCTGATGGAAAGCCCATGGCGATCTACATTCAGGCGGGTGAAAAATTTCCGCAGAATTATCGTCTTGAGGTGACCAATCCTGGCGGACACAGTTCAGCCCCCGTCAAAGACAATGCCATCACACATTTGGCAGAAGGACTTGCCAAAATCGGTGCCTATGACTTTCCAGTGGAAAGCAACGCGGTGACGATAAATTATTTCAAATCAATGGCCCCGCTGACACCTGGTCCCGTGGGAAATGCTATGGCCGCATTTGCCGCTAATCCGGCCGATAAAGATGCTGCCGCGACGATTTCAGACGCGAACCCAGCATGGAACAGTTCACTGCGCACAACATGTGTTGCCACGATGATTGACGGCGGTCATGCTACCAATGCGCTGCCACAGCGCGCGCGCGCCAACATCAATTGCCGTATCTTCCCTGGCACCAATGTTGAAACAATCCGCCAAGCGATCGCCAAAGTGGTCGACGATCCAAAAGTGAGCGTCACCACGCTAGAAACCCGCAGCGGCACCAGCCCGCCGCCACCGCTGAGCGAAGACATCATGCGTCCCGTTCGCGCCGCTGCTAAAGCCGTATTTCCGGGCGTGCCAGTCATTCCGATGATGGCAACAGGCGCAACAGACGGCGCATTCCTGACGCCAGCGGGCATCCCCACCTATGGGTTTCAGGGCTTTTTCGTATCAGCGGAGGGCAGCCGGGCACATGGTCTAAACGAGCGTATCCGAGTCAAATCGCTTATGGACGGGCGTGAAATCCTGTACCGGTTGGTGAAAGATTTCGCATCGCGTTAGAATATCCGTGATGGTCAATCCATAGATTCATTCCTCATCCGGTTGGCTTTCAGCCAATCTCTTTTCCATCCAAACGCCTCCCTTTGGGCAGTTAGCGAGTCTTGCAATGTAGGATTTGCTGTGGGAAATTTGGGGCGCTCTTTCTCATTTTGGATATATAGCGACACCCTGCTGGGTACCCCAGAGCATAATGGCTGCTTAACTTCGCAGTGGAGCGCCCGTCCCTAAGAAGTTTGCGAAGCTAAGGGCAAAAAAGCGCAGTTTTACGGCCCTTGCAATGATAGGCGGCCCTCAAGGCAGCAACAAACGCGCGCGTTTGACGTGTGTCGTGCCATCAGTCGTGCAAATATAATTCCGCCATCGCATCGATAATCGCCGCTGCATCAAGCCGATATGTCCTGTAAAGATCTGGCAAATCCCCGGTCTGGCCAAAACGGTCAACCCCCAAGGGGCTGATCCGCATGCCCTTTACGCCGCCGATCCATGATAGTGCGCCGGGGGAACCGTCAATCACCGAAACGATCCCAGCATTTGGTGACAATAGCGACAATAAATTTTCGATATGGCAGGGCGCATCGCCTGCCCCGGCCCAGCGCCCCGCACGCCGCGCCGACCAATCGCGGTGAAGGACATCTGGCGAGGTAACATTGAGGAGACCAAGCCCTGGAATGTCGTCGAGAAGGGACTCATAAGCCGACAGCGCTTCAGGGGCGATCGCGCCGGTAAAAGCGATGGCGGCTTCTGCGCCGCGTGCTGGTTGTCGCAGCCAATATCCCCCCTTAAGCGCATCCCCTTCCCAATCATTGCTCTCCCGCTCGACTTGCGGGATGACGCGCGTGCTTAACCGCAAATAGACCGAACTCCCCTCCGGTTTTTGCAAATGTTCGAACGCCCAACGCATGAAAAGCGCGACTTCATCGGCATAGGATGGTTCAAAATAGGCAAGGCTGGGTTGCCCCATACCAATAAGCGGCGTGTTGATGGATTGGTGCGCGCCCCCCTCAGGCCCCAAAGTGAGGCCAGACGGCGTTCCGACCAACAGAAAACGCGCGTCTGAATAACAGCCATAATTGAGGGCATCGAGTCCGCGCGCAATGAAGGGGTCGTAAACTGTCCCTACCGGGATCAGCCGTGTCCCAAAATGTTGGGCAGCAAGCCCTAAAGATGTGAGCAACAGGAAGAAGTTGTTTTCGGCAATGCCAAGTTCGATATGCTGGCCCGCCGCATGTGCCGCCCATTTTTGCGCAGAGGGTATATTGGCTTCACGAAAAACATCTGCGAGATCGGACCGCCGAAACAAACCCCTCTGATTAACAAACCCGCCCAAATTCGTCGTCTGTGTCACATCGGGGGCCGTTGTAACAATGCGGTCAGCAAGCGGTTCTGAAGATTTGGCAAGGTCAAGCAGAACATGCCCAAAGGCAGCCTGCGTTGATTGCGCTTCGCCTTGGGGTACAGGCAGCCGCACGGGTACGGGCACGGGTCCAGGCTGGGCTTCAGGCTTTTTCTGGGACAAGACACTGTTATCAACAAACGCCTTCAGTCGCGCCGCGATATTTCCGCCAAGCCCGCCAAAGGCTTCCCATTCATTCCCCGCTTCAATCCCCATGCTGTTGCGGAACTGCTCCATTTGTGTCGGGTTCATCATCCCTGAATGATTGTCTTTATGCCCCGCCAATGGCAGGCCATATCCTTTCACCGTATACGCAATGAACAAGGTTGGCTGCGTGTCATTGGCGCTGTCAAACGCCTCCATCAGGGATGCAATACAGTGGCCGCCCAAGTTGGTCATCAATGCGGCCAGACCGTCATCGTCAAAACTATCAAGCAGCGTGGTCACGTCAGGGTGATCGCCAATGTCGGAGAGCAATCGCGCCCGCCATGCCGCGCCGCCCTGATAGGTTAATACGGCAAACTCTGCGTTGGGGCAGTTTTCGATCCATTCTTCCAAGGCTTTGCCACCGGGGCGGGCGAAAGCCGCACGCTGCAATTTTCCGTGTTTGAGGGTGATAACACGCCAACCGCATGTTTCAAAAATATCATCAAAACGCCGAAACATCCGGTCTGCTGTAGTGTTATCAAGCGACTGGCGATTGTAATCGACCACCCACCAACAGTTCCGAATATCATGCTTATACCCTTCAATCAGGCATTCATAGATATTGCCTTCATCAAGCTCCGCATCGCCCATCAACGAAATCATCCGGCCTGCATCGGCTTCTGCCATTGAACCATGGGCGATCACATAATCCTGAACCAGACTAGAAAAGGCCGTGATTGCGACTCCCAACCCCACCGATCCCGTCGAAAAATCAACCGGGATTTTATCCTTCGTCCGCGAAGGATAACTTTGTGCTCCCCCCAAGGCGCGGAAGTGTTGCAATTGTTCGAGCGACTGGTTGCCCAGCAAATAATGGATTACCTGTAACACCGGCCCAGCATGGGGTTTGACCGCAACTTTGTCCTGCGGGCGCAAAGCATGAAAATAGAGCGCCGCCATAATCGCGGTCATCGATGCGCAGCTGGCTTGATGACCACCAACTTTTAATCCGTCGCGCTTTTGACGAATATGGTTGGCATTGTGAACAATCCATGCCGAAAGCCAACGCAGCCGAGCATCCAATGCTTCAATAGTGGCAATTTTTTCGGCGCGTGCATCTGCGGTCATATTGGTCATGCGGCTCTCTCTATCCCTAATTGCAAGATAATAGGCCTCACTCAGCAGCATGTCCTTGCAAAATACCCTATGTTTCTGCAATAAATTGGCATATTTATCCAAAATATATTAATAATAGGGTTTTATATGCCAATTCATAGTCCCGATGCGATAGACCTCAAAATTCTCGAACAACTGCAATCTGATGGACGGTTGACCAATCAGGATCTGGCCGACCGCATCGGTCTTTCACCAAGCCCATGTCTTAGACGGGTACGGCAGCTTGAGACGAGCGGCATGATCTCTCGCTATGTCGCATTGGTTGATCCTGCAGCAATCGGCCTTTGGGTCACGGCATTTGTGCGCGTGCGATTGGATCAACAAGATGACCGCCATCTGGCAGATTTCGAAACCGCAGTTTCTGAATTTCCAGAAGTCATGGAATGCTATCTCATGACCGGAGAATCCGACTATCAGTTGCGCGTTCTTGTCGGATCACTTGTCCAGTTTGAAGAATTTCTTCGCTACCGCCTTACACGCGTAAAGGGTGTTGCAAATGTCACCACGAGCTTTGCCTTGCGCCCCGTAATCTACAAAACTGCGCTACCGACGTCGGGTGCGAATGCCAAATAGACTATTGGGGAACGGTCGCCTTTTTAGCGTTTTTGCAGACCTTTTTGCTGCATCCTCCATTTCAACTGGTCAAACCGGTCCTGACCAAAGAAAGGCTCGCCGTCGAAGACCATGAGGGGGACGCCGTAATGGCCGCCCTCACGCTGGGCGTCTTGAGACGCTTTGATTGCGCTGTCAAAATGGGTAGGGTCAGTTGCGATTTCAGCGTCTAAATCAGCAAGGCTAAGACCTGCTCGTGCGGCCGCATTGGAAAGGTGATCGCCTTCGTTCCAGCCCTTCACCGCGCCGCCAAAGATGATTGCGCTAACTTCATCCAAAAAGGCGAGGCCCTTTCCCCTCTCCGCCGCTGCCTGTCCCAACTGCGTTAGGCGATAAATGTAAGGTTGTTCCTTTGGATAAGTGCGCGACGCCATGTCCATCACCACAGGGTCGGGGCTGGGCCAGGCAAAGGGGAGTTCAAGAAACTGGGCACAGCGAAAAATATCCCGCATGAAATATTGAACCCATAGCGGGTCATTATTATCGAAAAACGTCGGCTGACGAACCGCGATTGGATAAACCACGCGGACATTACACATCACATCATACTCACGTTCGAACGCGACCAGCCGCTTGGTCACGAAATAACTATAGGGCGAACGGAATGACCAATAGAGATCATAGCTGAGTGTCATATTTTACTCCTAAGCGCCAATCGGTTTCGTCCGGATATTAAGTTGCCCTGCAAGGCCCGCTTTGCGATGTTTTTCAATCGCTTGATATGCGGGTGATTGGACCATCTCCATCATCGCAGCGCGCGATGGATATTCGGCAATGGCAACCATATCCCAAAGATCATCAACCTCCCCCAATAGCAATTCCGTCACCATACCTGAGAAACGCGCTTTGCCGCCAACGCTCGCAAGGCAGTCTTGCACCGCTGCGCCGTAGCGTAGATAAGCGTCTCGGCCTGAAAGATCTGGCTCAGACCCGTCTTCATATTCGGCCTTGTCCTTAAATTTTAGAAGGTTGACCATGCACATTGGGCCGTCCTCTTCTTCGCTGAAAAATGCGGCGACCTGATTTGCGGTGGGGAAAACGGCATTGGTAACGTTCATATTTTCATACTCTTATAAAATGCAGTCCACAAATCCGTTTGAATCATTTTTCAGGATGAAATGCCCGCCTTTAAGCGTGGTAGGGGGTTGTTCTGCCGTTCCGGGCACACGCCCGATAACTGAGCGTCGTCGCCACGCGTAATCGGATCACCGTCGCTAAAACAGCAAAGGCAGCATCTGGGGTGCGCAGAACTTTCAAATGAGGCTCCATACATGACAAACATATTGGCATGAATGATGTCATATCATGGGTGGATGGTCAACGCTGATGACGTCTGACATTGACTGCCAATTGGAATCTAATACATAACATATGCATCATCACGCATCCGGCAGCTGCGCCAAAGCATCGTCGAGCAGGCGGCGGACAACAGCCCGCGCCTCTTCGACAGGCAATTCCTGATCATGGCGCAGCAGCCGCCATGTCTGGAAGCCAAGGATCACTTCAAGCCCACGAATGCCGAGCCTATCGTCGCACATGCTTGATGGCAGATTTGCCGCAACCATCGCACACTCAAGTTTGAGCATACGCTTATAATCCTCCATCAAAAATGCGGACTGAAACCGTTTGATACTGGCCGAAATGCGATATGGGAGAATTGTTTCGAAAACCTTGGCGCGGCGGTCCGCTATGGTAAACATCCGCTCCTTCCAAGTGCATCCTTCGGGTGGCTCCATTATGATTGGCAACACGCGCGTTTCAATCTCTTCGCCCATTTCGCGGTACAGCGCATCCATATCGTCAAAATGCCGAAACACGGAACGCAGCCCCACTCCGGCGAGTTCAGCCACGCGCGCTGCGCTGGGAGAGACATCGCCCTTGCCAACCAATTCAAGCATCGCCGCCACAATTTTAGCGCGGCTTGAACGGCTGCGCTCGCGACGGCCATCGACGAGGGGTTGAGGATTTGCAGGAGATAGAGCCAAAGGTGCAGCAGGCATATTTAGAAACTTTGCTTGAGATGTGGTTCAAAGCAAGTTCCATTACGGCCCTGGCCCTAACATTCAAACATAGTAATACTCAATTTTCTGAATATATCTGGGATTGCTATCACGCAACTTACGCAGACATTTCCAGTACAATCTTTCCTACATGCCGTTTGGTCGAAAATGCTTCCTGCGCTGCGACAATTTCGGACAGCGGGAATATGAGCGCGACCAGAGGTGTGATGTCTCCGCTTTCAATATAGCGGATGAGGTTGGGAAACACCTCTGGCTCAAGGATTGTACATCCGATAAGTTGCAAATCTTTAAGGTACAATGTCCTTAAATCAAGATCGACAACCGGACCCGAAATTGCGCCCGCAACCCCGTATCGTCCGCCACGTTTGAGGCCGTTCAGGATTGCGCCAAACTGTGCGCCGCCAACGACATCAACGACGGCGTCAAAATATTCTTTGCCAAAAAGCGCAACTATGTCGGCGTCCCTGGGGATTACCTTGGCCGCACCCAAAGCACGTACAGCCTCTGCTTTGTCTGCTCCCGCCATTGCAACAATTTCTGCGCCGCGCCTCCTGGCGAGTTGGACGGCAGCAGAACCAACCCCGCCCGACGCGCCTGTGATCAACACACGTTCGCCCGCTGCCAATCCAATGCGGGTAAGCATATTTTCTGCAGCGGAATAAGCGCAGGGAAAGCTTGCCAATTCGACATCGCTTAGACTGCTCTCAATCCGGTGCGCATGAACAGAAGGCACGCGGGCATAGTCGGAAAACGCGCCGTCCACTTCGGAACCAAAGTAAATCGCGTCAAATCGACCTCGCCCCCTGAAAACCGGTTCAATCAGAACACGTTCGCCAATCCGCTTTGGATCAATCTGTGTCCCCACAGCAACAATCCTCCCGCACGCGTCCGCCCCCTGAATGCGGGGGAACTGGAACATCTTCCCCGACCAGCCGTCATTTTCTGCTCCCGCAATACCAGTGGCAGCGCCCACCTCCGTCGCCTCGGCCACCGCTTTCGAATACCAGCCGATCCGCGTGTTAATGTCTGTATTATTGACCCCTGCTGCACCGACACGGATCAGAACATCATCGGGACCAAGAGCGGGAACAGGCACATCATCGCGCACCTCCAGCTTTTCATAGCCGCCATTGCCCGTCAGCAACACTGCGCGCATCAGGGAAGGCGTCATCAATTGGCGCGCTCCAACCCAAACTGGTTCAGATACCATTTTTGGAAACTAATCACACTGCCCTCCTGATCAGAATAGCGTCCCGGACGATAGCGGCTGGACATGATCCCAGCCTGATTATTCTCGGTGATCACTTTGTCCTGTGTGGTCGTAGCATGATAACCCCAGATCATTTTTTCGATATCTACCTCTGCCTCGCTGGCGCGGCCATCGACCAGCCAGATCATCTCGACGTCGGTAGCGAGCGCTGAGCGTGGAGTGAATTGGAAAAGAATGACAAAATGATCATCTGCAACAATCTGGCTGAACGGGCTGAAGCTCAAATGCATCCGCCCGCCGTCGGCATGTGTGCGTTTGCCCATGAGCGGAGCTGGCGCGGTGCCGTCTTGCGTTTCGGCGGCCCAGCCATCTTTATTCATACGTTGCATCATCAGCCGCAAGTGGCTGCTTTCTGGGGCGTCATCGATATTGCCAATCGGACGCCCGACCGCAGCCGCACTTTCTTCCCATGCCTGCAGCTTAGGGGTGAAACTGGCAATGGCATCTGCCGGGCCCGAATTTGGTCCCGCCCCCACCGCAACAATCGATTCCGCCGCATGCATTGAACAGAATTCGGGGTGCGAAGGGACACAGTGATAGCATTCGAAGAAATTTTCAACGACCAGCTTCCAATTGGCATCCGTGGGATAGCTGCCAGCATGCGCAATCCGGGCGTCTGCAATCCCGTGATAATCAAGGATCGCTCCCATCTCGCCAAAAGTAGCATCGAAATCGACGGGCTCACCTTCAGTCATATTAATGAAGATCAGCCCGTGGAACACGCGGACATGGCAAGAAAACAGACTGTTTTCAGCCTTGTCAAAATCCTCCGGCATCAACCGCGCGGCGATCAACTTGCCATCAAGACCAAACGTCCAAGCGTGATAGGGGCAGACCAATCGCGGCGCATTTCCGCTTTCAGCAGAACATAGCGTCGACCCGCGATGACGACAGACATTGAAAAAGGCACGGACGCTATCGGCATTTTCACGGATGATAATGATCTGTTCCTGGCCAATTTTGAACAGGAAATAGTCGCCCTTCTCTGGCACCCGCGAAACATGCCCGGCAAGGATCCATTTTTTACTGATCACTTGATCCATATCGGCCTTGAACACCTCGGCGCTGGTGTAAAATTCTTGGTCAAAGCTATACCCAACGCGCGTATTTGCGGCGAGGCGGTTCATCATTTCACTTTGGGTTTCGGTCATCAAATTTTAATCCGTGCGTTGGTGGGGTCATACATGGGTTTGAGCGATGCGGTGACGGGATAGCGCACACCCGCAATTTCGATTTCATAGTCATCCGCGCCTATCGGTCCGACCACCTCGTCATTTGCTGCTGTGACATAGCCAAGCCCGCAAGCTGCGCCGAGAGTATGGGCATACATGCCAGAACGAATGTAACCGGCGATGCGATCTCCCTGCCAGATCGGTTCATTATGATAGAGCATCGGGTCGGGCGATTTTAGCAGAAACTGAACAAGACGCTGTTTGAGGCCATCCTGCTTTTGCTTGAGCAATGCATCACGCCCGATAAAGCCACCCGCCTTGTCCATCCGTACTGCAAAGCCAAGTCCAGCCTCTAAAGGCGTGTCTTCATCGGTGATGTCGTGACCCCAGTGACGATATCCCTTTTCCATACGCAACGCATTGAGCGCGTGATAACCACAATGTTTGAGGTCAAATGCCGCACCCGCCGCGACGATTTCATCGTACACACCGGTCATGAATTCAGATGCGATATAAAGCTCCCAGCCCAATTCACCGACATAGGTAATGCGTGAAGCGCGGACGATGGCATAGCCAAGTTCGATGTCCTGAGACGTGCCGAACGGGAAGGCTTCGTGCGATAGATCATTGGGGCAAATCGACTGAAGCAAGGCGCGCGCATTCGGCCCCATGATTGAAATCACACCCATAGCAGAGCTGACATTGGTCAGCACCGCATGCGCATCATCAGGCGTATGACGTTTCAACCAGTTGAAATCTTTAATTTCGGTCTCTGCCCCTGTGACGATCAAAAAGGCTGTGTCGGACAGGCGGGTGACGGTCAAATCCGCTTCGATCCCACCTTTTTCATTGAGCCACTGTGTATAGATCAGCTTGCCCGGCGCAACATCGACATCGTTCGCGCAGACACGGTTGAGCACGCTGCAAGCATCGCGTCCTTCCAACCGAAATTTTGCGAAGGATGACTGATCGAACAGGCCTACCCCCTCGCGCACCGCTTTGCACTCAGCCGCATTGGCTTCAAACCAATTCTGACGACCATAACTATATTCATATTTTGGCGCACTACCCGGGGCACCGTACCAATTAGGCCGCTCCCATCCGAACGCCTCACCGTGACACGCGCCCGCTGCTGCCACGCGGTCATGGATCGCAGAACGGCGAACGCCGCGCGCGGTTTCATATTGTTTGAACGGATAATGGGTCGCGTAAAGCAGGCCGAGGCTTTCGGTTACCCGCTCACGCAGATATTTGCGATTGATCTGAAAAGGCATGTTGCGGCGAATATCGACAGTCCACAAATCGGCTGGCGGGATACCGTCACGGATCCAGTCAGCCATCACCTTGCCAACACCGCCCGCCGATTGCAGGCCGATTGAGTTCAAACCCGCTGCAACAAAACAGCCTCTGAGTTCCGCACTTTCACCCAGATGATAGCGCACGTCGGGGGTAAAGCTTTCGGGCCCGCAGAAGAATTTCTGAATGCCCGCTTTCTCAAGTGCGGGCACCCGGCGCATCGCATCCATCAGCAACGGTTCGAAATGTTCGAAACTCCCCGCAATTTCATCAAAGCAGAAATCTTCGGATATGCCGTCCATCCCCCAGGGCCGCGCATTGGGTTCAAACGCGCCAACGAGCAACTTGCCCGCGTCATATTTATAATATCCGCAATAATCATAGTCGCGCAGCACAGGGAGCGTTGAATCGATTCCCTCAACACCTTCGAACAGAACATAATAATGTTCACAGGCGTGCAACGGAGCGGCGACGCCGATACTCGCAGCCAAATCGCGCGTCCACATGCCGCCGCAAATCACGACATAGTCAGCATCGATTGATCCTGTGTCGGTATCAACGCCAGTCACGCGGTCGCCGTTGTGGCGGATTTTGGTAACCTTGGTATTTTCAAATATCCGTGCGCCGCCAGTGCGCGCGCCCTTCGCCAACGCCTGTGTAATATCGACCGCATTGGCATATCCATCGCTCGGAATATGGATGCCGCCCACCACATCATCAACATTGACGATATGTGCGAGCGCCTTGATTTCTTCGGGCGTGACAACATGGACGGGCAGATCGAACACTTTGGCCATTGAGGCGCTTCGTTTGAGTTCCTCAAACCGTTCCATATTGGTCGCCATCGAAATTGAACCGCACTGGCGATATCCCGTCGCTTGACCGGTCTCAGCCTCAAGCCCGCGATAAAGTTCGCCGGTATATTTGGCCAGCTTGGTCATGTTGATGCTTGGGCGCAATTGCCCGACCAGCCCCGCCGCATGCCACGTCGTGCCACTGGTCAACTGCTTGCGTTCCAGCAAGACAACATCGTCCCAGCCGATCTTTGTCAGATGATAGGCAATCGAACAGCCGATCACGCCGCCGCCGACAATGACGACCTTTGCCTTTTTGGGGAGTTCAGCCACCGGTCAAACCTTCATTTTCATATTGTCAGGATCATAAGCGGGATGCTCCAACACTGTGGCCACACACCGTTCACCTTGAAGATAGAGATCAAATGTTGATCCAGGGGCAGCATTTTCAATTGGTACACAGGCAAAGAACAAACTCTTCCCGACACGGTGGCCGTATCCGCCCGATGTCGTCAAACCTATGCACGTGTCGCCGATCAGGCATGGCTCAGCACCGCGCACATCGACATTGGTCGCGCCCACTTCACCGTAAACAATCCGGAACCGGTCAGGCGCATCGAGCGTCGCTTGCTTGCCAACGAAATCGTCTTTCTTGAAATTGATAAAGCGTGGCATATCAGCCTCAATCATAGTCAATTCGTTGGTCAGTTCAGACCCCCACGCTTTATATCCCTTTTCCATCCGCATCGTATTGGCGGCATACAGGCCGTAATTGACGATGCCGAATTCCTGACCCGCTTCCCAAACAGCATCATACAATACCGCGAGATCTTCCATGGCTGGATGCAGTTCCCACCCCAACTCTCCAGCATAAGAAACACGAAGCGCCCGCATTTTGATGCCCGCGATCACGATATCCTGACCACTCAACCAGCGAAAACCTTCATTGCCGAGGTCCGCATCGGTCAGCTTTGCCAGCACATCGCGCGAGTGCGGGCCGTTCATCACCAGAACGCCCAAGTCCATCGTGAGGTTGCTGATGGTGACATCCTCGCCCGGCAATTTACTCTGTATCAACCAGTCCCAGTCGCGCTGTTCGGCAGCCGAGGCGGAGAGACAATAGAAATGGTCGTCGGCAAAACGCGTCACCGTCATCTCGCCGTAAATGCGTCCCTGCACCGACAAGGGATGGACAAGCCCAATTCCGCCAAGTTTCTTGGGCATGCGGTTTGCACAGATACGGTTGAGGAAGCCCTCTGCGTCCGGCCCCGTCACATCATATTTGGCAAAACCCGAAAGATCGAGCACGCCGACGCGCTCTTCAACGGCCTTCACTTCCGCCGCAATCACCTCAAACGTGTTGGTGCGCTGATAGCCGCCTTCTTCCGGCGCGCCGTCAAGCGCGAAATATTTGGGCCTTTCCCAACCATAAGTCTCACCAAAGACCGCACCGGCAGCCTTAAGTGGCGCATAAAGCGGGCTGGTTTTTTGCGGGCGGCCATCGGGTTCTTCTTCGCCGGGAAGCCGCGTGGTGAAGGTCATCCGGTAATCGAGGAACACCTTGTCGCGGCAATAATCTTCAGTGGCAAATGGTCCGTAACGGCGCGGATCAAATTCGGTCATATTGATGTCTGCATCACCGAACACCATCCACTGCGCGAGATATTTGCCAGCGCCACCCCCCTGGGCGATGCCAAAGCTGGTGCCGCAACACTGCCAGAAATTCTTAAGGCCAACCGCAGGCCCCAGCAACGGCCCCCCATCGGGCGTGTGCGGAATCGCGCCATTGACGAAGCGCCGCAGGCCGACTTCACCGAAAACCGGCATACGTTCGATTGCACGTTCAAGCCATGGCGCGATCCGTTCCAGATCCTCGGGGAACAGCTCGCTGGTTGAGTTCCATTCGGGATGGCCACCGCGCGGAGCCCAGGCTTCGGCGAGGCCCGTGCTTTCGTAAACGCCGATCAGCCCGCTTTTCTGCTCCTGTCGAAAATAGCCGGAAACATGCGGGCAACGCATGACGGGGATTTCTTCCGATCGCTCCATAAAAGCCGGGATCGGGTCGGTCACAACATAATGATGCTCCATATTGGTCACCGGAATATCAATGCCCGCCATCTGCGCCACCTGCCGCGCATAGCAGCCTGCCGCGTTCACAATGATTTCGGCGCGGACCGTGCCTTTTTCGGTCTCCACGTCCCATTCGCCTGATGGCAGCTGTGTGAGGCCGGTAACGCGGTTCTTACGCACAATCTTCGCGCCCATATTCTTGGCGCCAATGGCCAGTGCGTTGCAGATGCCCGACGGATCAGCATGACCGTCTTCGGTCGTCCGCGCGCCTGCGATCACGCCTTCCAGCGTCATGAACGGATTATGGCGGAGGATTTCCGCGGGCGGAATGATCTCCATCTCAAACCCGATGATCTTGGAAAAGCCCTGAATATAGCGCATCCACGCCAGCTCACGCTCATTGGTGGCAAGCCTTATACCGCCCGATTTGTGCCAGCTGACATATTGGCCCGTCAGGCCTTCCAGCTGCGGATAGAGCTCATTTGAATAAGCATGCATCTTGGCAAGATTGAAGCTGCCGGTGATATTGGGGCACTGGCCCGCCGCATGCCAGGTGGAGCCGGAGGTCAGTTCATCCTTTTCAATCAACAGGCAATCGGTCCAGCCGAGTTCGGCAAGGTGATAGAGCAAACTCGCCCCCATGATCCCGCCGCCGATAATCACAACCCGTGCCGATGTCTGCATGAAAAGCCCGCTCCTGATGGGATATTTTGTCGCACAGCTTAAGGCGAGACAGGGGCAGGATACAAATGGGGATTATGGTTGGATTGGTTCAAAAAATTTAAGGGTAAGGCAAAACAGGTTAGGGTCAGGACCGCGTCACGACAGCGTCACACAAGGCGTCTATTTTGGTATCTCTGATCAATAATGGTTGATATTGGGCGGATACAGATGACGACACTTTCTCTTTCGATTCCCAAAGCAGAACCACAGGCGTATCTGCTCTGCGCAATGCGTCTGCTGTGGATCGGTTTGCCGCTCATCATTATTTTGCCGCTTCACCTCCTCTGGCATGTGCTCAAATTGCCTTCGCCTTGGGCGATGATGTTCATGCGCATCACGTCCCGTGCATTGGGTGCGCGCGTAAAAGTGCACGGAAAACCGCTGCGTAAGGACGTCTTCTTTGTCGCCAACCATCTGTCATGGCATGATATTCCCATCCTCGGCGGGATCACGGGGACGGCGTTTGTCGCGCAGGACGGTGTCCGATCCTGGCCCATCATTGGCTGGCTTGCGACCCTCAACCGCACCATTTTCATCAGCCGCAGCGACAAACAAAATGTCAGCGCCCAGGTTGCAGAGCTGCGTGACGCCATTTCAGAAAACTGGTCTGTCACCCTGTTCCCGGAAGGCACGACATCAGACGGACGGGGTTTGTTGCCCTTCAAACAATCATTGTTTGCAACGCTGGCCCCGCCGCCAAAACCGATGATGATCCAGCCGGTCTTGATTGATTTTGGAAAAGACGGGCCAGACATTGCGTGGCTGGGCGAAGAAACAGGTGGCGAGAGCGCGTGGCGCGCCTTCACCCGCAAAGGAAGTTACGCCGTCAACGTCCATTTTCTGGAACCATTTGACCCCGGCACCGTCGGCGACCGCAAACAAGTCTGCGCGCTCGCCCGCACACGTCTCAGCGCCGCACTGTCGCGCAGCCTTGGATATAGCGTTTCTTAAACACGCTTTGGGCGATATTGGAACGACGCAAAATAGCGCTTTTTGCCCCTTAGCTTCCCAAACTTCGCAGGGAGGGCCGTTCCACTGCGAAGTTAAGCGCTTGTGCCCATGGCAAAGCCCAATCAAGCACACCACTGCGGGAGACCCGAGAGGGGTCACCTTATGCCATCAGGGATATTCAAAATGAGAAAGAGCAAGCCAAATTGCTCATAGCAAATCCTACATTACAAGGCTGAAGAGACAGCCAAAGATACTGCGCTTTCCGGTTCTGACGTCCGCTGTTGCTGCCATGCCGGGCGTCACACGGCGACACAGCGCGGATGCGTTGGCCAATGTGCAGTTTAACCGCTCCTCCATGGGATATTTATGGCATAGCTTAACGCGAGTCATGGGCAGGAGGCAAATGGGGATTATGGTTGGATTGGTTCAAAATATTCCTGGGGGAGGGCGTCATGTGCTACTCGTGGACCATATTTCTTCTCTTGTGAAAGACTGCGCGAAATGAAAGTGGCCATAGTGACAGGCGCTGCACAAGGTGTTGGCTTCGCGACGACGCAATTGCTGACCCAGAAGGGCTATCATGTCGTGATGACTGATGTGCAGCCGCTCGACGCGCAGCTCAGAAGCCTTACCAGAGATGGCGGCAGTGTTTCTGCATTGTGTGGTGACGTGGCATCCGAGGCATTTGCAAAAGAGCTTGCCGTCAAGATTGTCGCTGATCACGGTGCTGCAGATGTGCTTGTCAACAATGCGGGTATCAGCTTGATCTGCCCTGCAGAAGAGACAAGTCTTGAGCAATGGAATCGCATGATGGCGATCAATTTGGCTGGGCCGTTTCTGCTATGCAGGGAATTGGGGCGGGCGATGCTGGACCGCGGCAGCGGCAGTATCGTCAATGTGGCCTCTATTGCAGGATTGCACGGGGTGATTCATCGCGCGGCCTATAACGCATCCAAACATGGTTTGATCGGATTGACCCGCACTTTAGCGGCGGAGTGGGGTG
The DNA here is from genome assembly GCA_040079575.1 of Chakrabartia sp. GTDB lineage: Bacteria > Pseudomonadota > Alphaproteobacteria > Sphingomonadales > Sphingomonadaceae > Aquisediminimonas. Next base: position 26,693 of record JBEBKH010000003.1, read on the forward strand.
GCCGTGGAATTCGTGTGAACGCCGTATGTCCCGGCTGGATAAAAACCGAAATGGATGCTCGCGATATGGGTGCGGGAGCCTATAGCGACAAGGATATTGTTGATCGCGTTCCTTCGGCCCGTTTTGCCAAACCCGAAGAGGTCGCGCGCGCGATTCTGTTTCTTGCGCGCGATGATAATTTCATCAACGGTGCCAGTCTGCCCGTCGATGGTGGATGGACAGCAGATGCAAGTTGGGATGCTCTGCGTTTGCAAACGCGGTGAAACAGCAAAAAAACGCAAAAAATTTGACCCCTTTCCCCAAATTTTTCAATTGTGGCCCGTGCCCCTCACAGGCTTAATCTTGACATTGAAAAAGGGGGAAGGCCGCCGCTTGCCTGCGTGGTGACGTTACGGCAAAGGCCCAAACCATAGACGGATGAATGGGTGCGCGCGCGTATGAAAATTGGTTTTATTGGTCTTGGCAATGTCGGCGGCAAACTTGCGGGGAGTTTGATCCGCAACGGCCATGATGTGACGGTCCGTGATCTCGATGATGCATTGGTTGCAGACTTTGTCGCGCGCGGGGCAAAGGCGGCGGCATCTCCCAAAGAACTGGGTGAGAATGTCGACCTGATCGTAACGTGCCTGCCCTCCCCCGCTGCAAGCGCGGCGGTGGCAGAAGGCGAAGATGGTTTTCTGAACGTCATGCGTGCGGGCCAGGTCTGGCTCGAAATGAGCACCACGGATTATAGCGAAATCATCCGCCTTGGCGCACTGGTTGAGGCGCGCGGGGCACTGTTTATGGAATGCCCCGTTTCGGGCGGGTGTCACCGCGCTGATACGGGTAATATCGCTATCTTTGCCGGCGGGCCGCGCGCGGCATTTGAATTCGTCCTGCCAGTGCTGACCACGATGGGGCGGCGTATCCTCCACACGGGCGAATTGGGAACCGCATCACAATTGAAGGTGATGACCAATTATCTGTGCACCACCCATCTGGTTGCCTTGGCTGAAGCTTTGACGGTGTGTAAAGCGGTTGGGCTGGATATGAACACGACCTATGAAGCGATCCGCATTTCTTCTGGCAACAGCTTTGTCCATGAAACCGAGAGTCAGGTGATCCTGAACGGCAGTCGCGACATCAATTTCACGATGGATCTGGTGAGCAAGGATGTTGGGCTGTTTGACAAGATCGCGCATGAAGCCGGGGTTCCGGTTGAACTCTCTCCGTTAATCGTGCGGCTGTTTAAGGAAGGGGAAGCGGCATATGGCCCGCGCGAATTTTCCCCCAACATCATCCGCCGTTATGAAGAACCGTTGGGCATAAAGGTACTCGGCACTGGCTTTCCAGCGGACATGGTAGATGATGAACCCGAAGAACCCGGTTATGAAGTTGTGCCCCGTCGTTAGACCCAGGACCTGACCCTAGGGTCCGGCCCTACTAAGCTGGTCCCGCAACGTTCGCCACAATCCAATCCATAAAGGTGCGGATGCGGAGATTTTCTTTCATATCCTTGCGGCAGATCAGCCCCCATGTGCCGGGGCAAACTGCCTTATGGTCGATGGGGCGGACAAGGCGTCCAGCGGCAATATCCTGATCCACAAACGGCCCGTTGACCAGTGCAATGCCTTCATCATTCAGCGCCATTTCAAGCGCAACTGCGAGCGTATCGACCATCAGATAAGGGACCGAACGATCAAAGCTAATCCCAGCGGACTCGAACCACGTATTCCAGTTTTGCACCTCAGTATAAATTGCAACCAACGGCTGGTGCATCACGTTTTCAAACGTCACGTCATCGCCCATATTCTTCATAAAAGTTGGGCTGCACACAGGGTAAAGCGCATATTCGAACAGGGGCACCCAGTGATATTTGGACGCGTCGGGTGTCGTTTCGCAATAGACCAAGCCGACATCAGCGTGGACATCATCAAATTCCCATTCGACCGCACAGGTGCTCAACGTGAGTTTGACTTGAGGATTGGCAGCCAAAAATTGCGGGACACGCCGCGCAAGCCAGCGGATAGAGGCCGTAACATAGGTTTGAACCCGCAGCGGTTTATCAAGCGCGTTCCGGTGGACGGCCTCCACACCTTCCAACAGCGATTCAAAGGCGGCACGCACATAAGGGTAAAGCACCCGGCCTTCCTCAGACGATACGATGTGACGCCCTTCTTGTTCAAACAAAGCCACGCCCAGCGCGTCTTCGATCAATTGAACCTGATGGCTGACCGCGGGATGGGTGAGGCAGAGTTCATCGGCCGCATCGCGGATACTTTGATGCCGTGTCGCCGCTTCAAAACCCTTGAGGGCTTTGAGCGGGGGAAGTGCCCGAAGGTCAATCTTTGCGTGCATCTGCGCCAATCCCTGCGTTTCTATCGTGATATGTTGCTAGCAGAGATTGGCTGGATTGGTAAATAAATTTAACGGATTAAACCTGCGCGTCCTCAAGGATCATGGCAGCGCCTTTTTCAGCCACCATCACGGTCGGCGCGTTGGTGTTCCCTGACGTAATGGTCGGGAATACTGACGCATCAACGACGCGCAAACCCGTGACGCCGTGCACACGCAAGCGCGCATCGACGACCGAAGTCATAGGGTCTGGCCCCATCATGCAGGTGCTTGTGGGGTGATAGACAGTGTCAGCGCGCGCGCGAAAGTCCGCGAGTAAGGCGTCATCACCGTCAACCTGCGTCCCAGGCATGATTTCTTCAGTAATGATATCGGCCAACGGTCGGGTCCGCGCGATCTGACGGAGCAAGCGGTTGCCCGCAAGGACATCATTTATGTCCGATTGTGTTGCAAGATAATTGGGATGGATGATCGGGTAAACCGACGCATCGGCTGATGCGAGTTCGATATGCCCCCGGCTCGTCGGGCGGCAGGGATTGTGTGAGAGCAGGAAGGCTGAAAAGGGATCAGGATTCAAGAGTTTCCGTTCAGAAAGCGGTGTCTTCGTATAGCTGACTGGACTGAAATAGAGCTGCAAATTCGCATGCTGCTGGGACGGATCACTGCGCACGAAGCCCCCGCTTTGATTGACGCTCAAGGACAAAGGCCCAGCGCGGTCTGCCGCATAACGAAGCCCTGCTCGAATCTTACCAAGAAACGGATACAAAACATCATTCAAAGTCGCCGTGCGCACCTTATAGAAATATGAAACAGCAATATGATCCTGCATATTTCGGCCAACAGCCTTGGCATCAACAAGTGGTTCGATTCCGACGCGTTTCAAATGATCAGCATCACCAATGCCGGACAGCATCAACAATTGCGGCGAATTGATCGCGCCGCCAGATAAGATCACCTCACGCCGCGCCTTAACCTGACAAATTTTCCCGCGACGCCTATATTCAATCCCCACCGCGCGCCGCCCCTCAAAAAGGATACGTGTAGCGAGCGCATGGGTTCGCAGCGCAAGCGTCTTGCGCTTGCGCACTGGGCGCAAAAAAGCATTCGCCGTTGATGCACGCCACCCGCCGCGCGTGTTGATCTGATAAAAGCCAACGCCTTCAGGATGTCCGCCGTTGAAATCGCTGCTGCCCGGAAAGCCCAGCGCCTGTGCGGTCTCTATAAAACTATGGCAGACGGGATGAACATGAGGAGAAATGTCAGTGACATGCTGCAACCCGCCGCGCCCGTGATACGCACTATGCCAGTCAAAATCCTCTGACTTTTTGAAATATGGCAACACATCACTCCACCCCCACCCGGGGTTGCCTAATGCCTTCCAATCCTCAAAATCACGCGGCTGACCGCGCACATAGACCATCGCATTGATAGAACCCGATCCGCCAACAACCTTTCCGCGCGGCCAATAGCTGCGCCGCCCGCCAAGCGATGCCACCGGCTCTGTATCGTACATCCAGTTGATGCGCTTATCGAAGAAGGTGCGGCCATAGCCAATCGGCATCTGAATCCAAATCGACAGATCACTGCCACCGGCTTCGAGCAAAAGGACCGTGCTTTTGCCATCCGCCGTCAGGCGATTGGCCAGCACACAGCCCGCCGTGCCTGCGCCAACGACAATATAATCAAATTCCTCAATCACCGAACGGGATATTGCGTCATATCAAGATGCAACATCGTGCCCGTATACGGGTTGGCACGCGCCACATCTTCATTCAGTTCAATGCCGAGGCCCGGCGCTGTCGGCGGGATGACATGCCCGTCTTCGAACTGGATGGGTTTTTTCAAAATCTCGCTGTGAAAGCCGCCCCATGTCTCAATACTTTCGAGGATCAGAAAATTGGGTGAGCACGTAGCGATTTGGATATTCGCCGCCCCGACAATCGGGCCGCAATAGAGGTGCGGTGCGATCTGAGCATGATAGACCTCGGCCATTCCCGCAATCTTTTTGGCTTCAAGAATACCGCCAACGCGCCCAAGGTTCATTTGCAGGATGGCGGCGGCCCCAGCCTTCAGCAATCGTGCAAAATCATATTTGGTGGTCAGTCGCTCTCCCGTCGCAATCGGAATGCTGGTCGCGCGCGCAACCTTTGCCATTTCATCAGGCGCATCGGGCGGCACAGGTTCTTCGAGCCACAAAGGGTCATAGGGTTCCAAGCGCTTGGCAAGACGGATCGCGCTCGTCGCGGTCATTTGACCGTGCGTCCCAAAGAGGAGGTCCGCCTTGTTGCCTACCGCCTCTCGCAAAGATTTGGCAAAGCGTTCCGACAGATCGAGGGCATCGAGTGATAATTGCCGCCCGTCAAATGCCGAATAGGGACCCGCTGGATCAAATTTGAGCGCCGTAAACCCCTGGGCCAAATATTCAGCCGCGCGTTCCGCTGCTAGATCGGGATCATGATAAACATCGCTTTGGTCACCCGCGCGCGGATAAATATAAGTGTAAGCCCGCAAGCGTTCGTGCACTTGCCCACCAAGCAGTTTGTAAACCGGCTTATTGGCCTCCTTGCCGATAATATCCCAGCACGCCATTTCAAGCGCGGAGAGCACTCCCATCAATGTCAAATCAGGATGCTGTGTAAAGCCGCTTGAATAAACCCGCCGCCACAGTGTTTCTATGTCATGCGGGTCATTGCCGACACCATAACGCGCGAACACATCCTCAATCATCTTGGCAACCAGATGCGGTTCGAACGGCACGCAATAGGCCTCACCGATACCAGACACGCCACAGTCCGTCGTTAACTTCACAAAAACGAAATAGCGGCCACCAAAATGCGGCGGCGGATTGCCGACCACAAAGGTTTCGATGTCAGTCAGTTTCATCCTTCGAATCCGTTGATGACCTTGATCTCAAGGAAATCATGCAAGCCCCATTCACCCCATTCGCGGCCATTGCCCGACTGTTTGTAGCCCCCGAACGGAGATCCATAATCCTGTCCAGCGCCGTTGATGCTAACGCCGCCCGCGCGCAGTCGGCGTGAAACGCGGCGTGCACGCTCTAGATCACCACTTTGGACATAAGCAGCCAAGCCATAAGGCGAATCATTGGCGATTTCGATGGCATCCGCTTCATCTTTGAAGGGGATCATGACGAGGACTGGCCCGAAAACCTCTTCTTGCGCAATCGCCATATTGTTGTTGACGCCTGCAAAGATCGTCGGTTTCACATAATAGCCGCGATCAAAACCGTCCGCCCGTCCAGTCCCGCCCGCAATCACCTGTGCCCCTTCATCAATGCCAATTTGGATCAGGCGTTGGATCTTATCAAATTGTAATTTGCTGACGACGGGTCCAAAATGCGCGCCCTTTTCCATCGGATCACCCAACTTTGCGTCCGTCGCCGCGACCCGCGCGGCAATGGCAACCGCTTCGTCATAAACCGACGCTTCAACAAGCATACGGGTTGGCGCGTTGCAGGATTGCCCTGCATTTTCAAAGCAGTGCAGGACACCGCGTTTAACCGCAGCCTCCAAATCTGAATCAGCAAATACAATGTTGGCAGATTTGCCGCCCAATTCCTGCGACACACGTTTAACCGTGTCCGCTGCTGACTTTGCGACTTGAATGCCGGCGCGGGTTGATCCGGTGAAGGAGATCATATCGACTTCTGGATGGCTGGTCAGCGCGTCGCCAATTGCCGGCCCTGTGCCGTGGACCATGTTAAATACGCCGGGCGGAAAACCTGCCTCATCAATGAATGCAGCAAAAAGCTGGGCTGAAAGAGGCGCGACTTCACTGGGTTTCAAAACCATCGTGCAACCAGCAATAAGGGCGGGACCAACCTTTGCCGCCAGCTGGTTAATCGGCCAGTTCCACGGGGTGATCAGGACGCAGACACCAATGGGTTCACGGACAAGACGGGCATGGGCACCCATCTTGCGTTCCCACTCCATCTCACGCGCAGCCTTGATCGTTTCTTTGAGATGACCGGGGCCGCATTCGGCCTGCGCATTGAACGATAGATCATAAGGTGCGCCCATTTCAGTTGAAATAGCAGTCACCATTTCAGCGTAGCGCCGTTCAAATATGGCGATCAGCTTTTCCGTCAGCGCGATACGGTCTTCAAGCGATGTCGCGGCATAGCCCTCAAACGCAGCCCGCGCTGCTTGGACAGCACGGTCGACGTCATCATGCCCACATACGGCAATTGTCGCACAGACCTCCTCCGTTGCAGGATTGATCGCAGTGACAGTTTCGGTCGAAGTGGCGGGAAGAACCCACGCACCGTTGATATAGGATTTGAATAGACCTTCAGACATACCCAACGGCTCTTTTCTGATCTTCAATCACATATTTTTCAGCGCGCCAATAATGCCACGCCGCCCAAAAACCAGTGGGGGCGAGAACGAGCAATGCCATGCGTAATGATGCAGCATCCGCCCCAGCAGGCCCTGCGAAATAGTCGCTGAGAAAGCCAACGCCTTGCGGCGCAATGATCAGGTTGAAAACATTGGCTATCAACAGCGAAATTGCAATGAACATAGCCCGCATCTTTGGCGGCGCGAGATTTTGCGCCAACGAAAAGGCCGGGCCAATGTAGAAATAAATTGCAGGAATGAACAGCCACCACATCGCTGTGGCCAGCGTCAAAGACTGCGTATAATAAGCGATAATCGATGGGATCGTCGCAAGCGCTGTCACAACACCCAGCAACCGTAATATCTTTCTCGGGTCTGTATAGGCAGGGCGGGCGACGAGCCAAGCCGTCAAAAGCGACGCCCCAATACCCATCACCAGATGGATTGGCCCAACGACAGCCCCCGCCTCTCCGACATCAAGATTATAAGTCCGCTGAATAAATGTTGGAGTAAACCACATCAGCCCCCAACCCCATAGCGCGGAAACACCGCTCCCCATCATAGCGTGAACAGCCGCTTTTTGCGACCAAAGAAATTTAATCGTTTCCATTACCGGAGGCGCCGGTTCATCGGATACGGCGTCAAGCCGCCCGCGCGCAGGCTCTTTGATCGTCAAGAAAATGAACAGTGCCAAAATAACTCCTGGTACGCCGAGCACATAGAAGGCCGCGCGCCAGCCATAGTCTGCCGCAACCGCGCCCGCCATATCAGCGCCTAGCCAAGCACCAATCGGCGCACCAAGTGCAAAAACGGTCATCGCCATAGCGCGGCGGCTGGCGGGGAAATAATCCGCAACAATCGCATTGCATGATGGGGTTCCGCCAGCTTCGCCAATGCCGACACCAATCCGGGCGAGCAGCAGTTGCATATAACCCTGCGACATGCCGCACAGAGCGGTCATCGCCGACCAGATTGTCATTGAAATGGCGAGCAAATTCTTGCGGTTGTAGCGATCTGCAATCCAGGACAGGGGGATCCCCATTGTCACATAGAACAGCGCCAATGAAACACCGGTAAGAAACGCAACCCCGCCGTCAGTCAGTTTCAGTTCAAGCCGGATGGGTTCCAAAACCGTCGACATGACATAGCGATCCGCAATGTTGATCGTATAGGCGAGCATCATGATGATAAGAACGTACCAGCGCTGCCCTAGCGTCGAGACTTGATCGGCATTGACTGTTCCGGTCGGCGCACTGCTCGCCATACTCATTCCCCTCAGGTTGCGGCCAATTCTGGCCCTAATATGTCGCGCAGTGGATCAAGATAGAGGGAGAAATTCTCCCATTGATCAACGCCGCTTTTGAATATTGGTTGTCGTACTTGTTCTGAACTGGCGGTGCGCACCGCGCGTTCGGTTTTGTGAAAATTGATACAGGCCTCTTCAAAAGGGAGGCCGCAGAAATCAAGCAGACGGCGCACTTGTGATTCAATGTCTGCAACGACATCTTCATAGTGCACACGCAGAACTTTTCCGGGCAGGAGTGTGTCCCAATGGTCCATCAGCGCAACATAGTCTTTGTAATAACGCCCAACTTCCTCCAGCCCATAAGTGAATTCTTGGCCCTCCGCGAACAATTGCTTGAAACCACTAAAACAGCATCCCATCGCCCCACGCCGCGCATCGATGATCTTGGCATTGGGTAATATCATGTGAATAAGGCCAATGTGCCGGAAGTTATTGGGCATCTTGTCGATGAAAAATGGTGTGCCCTGTTTACGCTGGATTTGGGTATCGCGAATGAAAGCTTCGCCAAAGGCCGTCAGTTCCTCATGGCGCAATTCACCCAAATTGGCAGGGTAACGCGCTTCTTCATCTATTCGCCTGCGGCCATCAAGTTTGTGCGCAAGCGCAAGGATGTTGGGCAACTCCATTGTCCCTTCCACCTGACTATGCGATGACAGTATCTGTTCAAGCAGCGTCGATCCTGCACGGGGAAGGCCAAGGATGAAGATCGGATCGGCGGCCTTGCAACCGGCTCCCGATGTTTTTGCAAATAATTCTGGTGTGCAATGTTCAATCTGGAGCGCGATTTCGTTTGAAATTCTGCGCCAATCATAACCGACCTCTTCGCGTTTCAAACGATTGCCGCGTTCATAATAGACGAAGGATGCGCCATAATCTCCGCGATCCTCCAGCGCCTTACCAAGCGCAAAACACAGGTGATAACGGTCCGCAAGCTGGGTCGATTTGCTATCTTCATGTACACGCATCGCCGCGATCTGAACGTCATCAAATTTATAGGTTTTGAGGTTGGCCAAGCTCCAATAGGCGTCACCATAATCAGGCTTTATGCTATACGCCTTCGTATAGGCCGCTATTGCTTCTTTTTGTTGTCCCGTGGTTTTGAGGGCATGGCCAAGCGTGAGGTGAATGTTAGGGTTGTTGGGCACCTGCTCAGCCCGCGCGCGGTAAACGGCAAGCGCCTCATCAAAATTACCGACCGCCAAATTCTGATTGGCGTAGAGCATATCAAGCTGAGGATTTTCCGGCTCTTTCGCGCGCAGCAGCCGGGCCTGTTCCAAGGCCTCAGCAAACTTCTGCCGTTTCTGAAGCGTTTCGACATAGTCGAAATGCGCGCCGACATTATCCGGGTCAAGCTCTACCGCCGATTCGAGCAGGAACTCTGCTTCGTCATGCACGTTGAAGCTCATGCCAATCTGCGCGAGGAAGCGCATCCCTTCGACATGGTGGCCCTGCGTCTGGAGGAAGTGTCGGCACAATTGTTCCGCCTTATACAACTTGCCTTCCTGGATCAGGCTGGCAACTGAGAGCAATTGCGGCGGAAGGGATGAAAGATAGTCAACCTGCGCTGCAGCAAAATCAACTGCCGTTTCACGACCAGCATCTGCGTGATAAGTTTCCAGCATCTGCCAGCTGCCGAGCAACGCATTATTGCGCGCAACTGCTTCCTGATAGGCAGCAAAAGCAGCCTCTGTATCGCCTTGATCGCGCAGGCAATGGGCAGATTCCTGATGGGCACGGCCATTGGCTGGATCGAGTGCGATCAGTCTTTGCGTTTGAACGAGCGCATCCGTGAAATTTTGTTGAAGGCGACGTGCGACCGCAAGCGTGTAGAGTGCCTCCGTCTGGTCTGGCGTCTCATCAAGCAGCGCTTGACAGGCAGAAGCCGCATCCGCGATCCGTCCAGACTGCAACAGCTGCCGCGCGCGGCGTAGCACTTCTTCGGGGTTTTCCACCTCAGTGGCCAGTTGCATTGTCATGTTTTCATCCCTGGACCCTTGGTCTTTCGACATATCTGATCCAGAACGGGCACTGCGTGCAATGAAATTCGAGAAAGCGGGCGCCCTGGCCAAGCCAGAGCGCCCTTCCCAACTGTCAGATCTTGTACGAGAAGCGCAGGCCAATCGTACGCGGACGCGTCGTGGTAGTGCGGAGTTCCCCATCGTTACCGCTCTTATAAAGCTCGGAACGCTTATCAGTGAGGTTGTCACCGAAGACTTCCATCCGCCAATCATCCTTGGCGACGCCAAAGGCCGCGCCGAACAACTGGTAGGAATCGAGCTGCTGCGCGGCAGGGAGCGGCACAATGACGTCTCCTGCACGAACTGTTACACCATTATAGACTGCTGTCGCTCCCGAATAACGGATGTCGACATTGTCGATCACGTCCGAAATGCTCTTGCCGACATGCTGGAAACGTACATTGGCAAACGGTCTCAAGCCATTGCTCAGCTCCTTTTCCCAAGCCAGCCGAACGTTGAATTGGAACTTTGGACTAAGCGCAAGCGGCCCACCAAGTGGACGCAGCACTCTGGTATTTTGACGGTAGCGCTTCATTTCAGAATCATTAAACGAGAAAGCGCTGTTGATCGTGAACTCTTGCGATGCCCGGAAAGTCACATCGCCTTCCAGTCCCTTGATGCGTGCATCGAGCAGGTTGGACGTGAAGGTCTGGTTCGAAATGTTCTGGTCAAACACCGTGATCTGGATATTCTTCCAGTCGATCAAATAGGCAGCAAGGTTGATCTGCAAACGCCGATCTAGCAGCGAGAATTTGCCGCCCACTTCATAATTGGCCACCTTGTCAGGGACATAAGTGCCAAGCCGCACGAAATCGGCATTGGTTGGACAAATGGCGCTGGGCACCCGGCACGGACGACGGTTGAAACCGCCAGGCCGAAAACCGTCCGAATAAGTCGCATAGACCAGCGAGCCTTCATTGAATTTGTACGTCAGGTTGCCCTTGAACAGCACACCGGTATATTTTGCCGGCGAGGCATCAGCATAGAGCTGGTTCAGGTTTGCGCTGACACCATAGAATAGTGGTGGCGTGGCAGACGGTGAATAGGTACCCGTCGCCGGATTATAGACACCACGAGAAACGCCGTCAAAGCTTGTATTCGACGACCCATTGATTGAAGCCTTTTCGTTGTAGTAGCGCAGGCCACCCGTCAGGGTCAGCTTTTCAGGCACGATGTCGAACGAGGCTTCGCCGTAAGCCGCAAACTGCTTGTCTTTGCGCTGAACGTCATTGAAAAAGCCGACTTTGACTGGGCGAACGCCGGTGTCGTTAGCGTTCACGGACGGGTTTGGCGCGCGACGATAGATGAAGCCAGCCGCCTCGCTCAGATACGACCAATCGGTATTGTCAAACAATTTGTTGTCATCATAGAACAAACCGAACGTGCCGCGGATGCGCTTGTCGACAGGGGTCGTTACCCGGAATTCGTGCGTCATACGCTTGGTGCGGTTACGAACCTGATAGCTCTTGTTGGGCGCATAGCAGGTGCGGCCGAGCGCCGGATTGTTGTAATAAACGCCAGCATCACACTCATAATAGGGCAGATAGAGGCCAATATTCGAATAACCAGCATAATCTGCGACTTGCGTCGCACGATGCTTGAGGAACGATCCCGTATAGATCATCTCCAGCGCGCCGAGGCGTCCGTTGATGCCCAAAGAGGTTAGAGCCACTTTGTCGCGCAGACTATTGTCATTGAACTTGGTAACCTGCAAATCACCCACACCGGGCTCAAAATCGAACACACCATCCGTATCCAGCTCTTGGCGCAGATGCATCACATCGATCGACCAGTCGTCATTGATTTGATAATTAAGCGCAATACGACCGCCGCGATAGGTTGCGTCGTTGTAATTCTTCTCAACGAACGCGTCATTGTTGATCGTCTGGCGGATAGGAGGCGTGTAGCCGCTGCCAGTGCAGTTAGCGACGCCGGCACAGGACTGGATCGCCTGCCTCACTAAAAGCGGATTGCCCGTTGGCAGCCTTCCGGCCAGGCCAACATTACCGTTAAATGGCATCTGAAAGGTGCCCGCAACATTGTCGATATAGCCGCCCTGGCTATCAGCATAGACGACAACCCGCAGCGCCAGCTTGTCCTTGATGATCGGAACGTTAATGAAGGCATCACCCGCGACGCTCTCGTCACCGCTCTTGGTGAAGGCGTAGCTCGCGTTCACGCCTGCATGGAAATCGGACGGATCAGCCTTGTTCGTGATGTAGCGAACGGCGCCGCCCATTGCGCTTGCGCCAAACAACGTCCCCTGCGGCCCCGCCAAAACTTCAACGCGTTGAAGATCGACTGTGTAGAGATCAAGGTTACGGCCAACCAAGGAAGCGGGTGAGTCGTTGACATAGAGTGCGACTGTGGGCTGCGCACCTGCAGTACCTGCAATCTGGAGACCAGGCGAGTCAGTGGAAAGTCCGCGAATGAAGATCGATGAAGCGCCGGGTCCGCGCGACGCCGCGCGAACGTTTGGCAGAACTTCCAGCAGCTTGTCGAACTTCGTGATCCCTAGGTCAGACAAGGTGTCTCCGCTCAAAGCCTGAATGGCGAGCGGGATTTTGTTCAGCGATTCTTCACGCCGCGTGGCCGTGACAACGATATCGGCAATAGCACGATCATCTTCAGCGGCAGTGGCATCTTGTGCAAAGGCCGGGGCCCCTCCTGCGCCAAGCGCCGTCAGAACGCATATAGCTGTCGATATCTTCCAGTTGGTTTTCAATGTCTTTCTCCCCTTGTGATCCCCCGTTTTTCCGAGGAATAGTCGTAATTATCAATAATTATGATTGGAGACTGTATTTCGATCCCCCATCAGGCAACTGACCAATTTTTCTGCATTGGTAAATTAAATTACATACTCGATCATGACATCTAACTGTTTCAATAAGAAGACCTAATGTAGGCGCGATTTTATAGATCGGCCTGAACGACGAGACTAGGCAAATGCGCCATAACGATAGGGGAAGAGCCGCACATGCTGAAAGCTGCAGATTTTGTTTTGTTGATCGCGAGTGAAGACCGCAAGGGCATTGTCGCTGCGGTTGCCAATTCGATTGCCAGCCAAGATTGTAACATCGTTGAAAATGCGCAATTTGGCGATGCTAACACAGGGCGCTTCTTCATGCGGGTTGCTGTTTCGGGACCGGACGGCATGACGAAGCAAAGCTTCACTGATGCATTCATGCCGGTGGCAACAGCATTTCGCCTGGAATGGAAAATTCATGATCTCAGGGAAAAACTGCGGGCAATGATCATGGTCAGTCAGGGCGGGCATTGCCTCAATGATTTGCTATACCGGACATCTGCCAAGCGGTTGCCGATGGAGGTGACGAGCATCGTTTCCAATCACACCACATGGCAACGCCGCGCTGAACATGAAGGTATCCCATTTTTTCACCTGCCGATCACGGCTGAAACCAAGCTTGACCAAGAGGCGAAATTGATGGCGCTGGTTGAGGAACAGCAAGTCGATTTGATCATCCTCGCGCGCTATATGCAGGTCTTGTCAGATCAACTGTGCCGCAAGCTCGATGGCCGCGTGATCAATATCCACCATAGCTTTTTGCCCGGCTTTAAGGGCGCTAAACCCTATCACCGCGCTTATGAGCGTGGGGTAAAGATGGTCGGGGCAACCGCCCATTATGTGACACCCGACCTTGATGAAGGGCCAATTATCACACAGGATGTTTCAATCGTTGACCATGCCGACACGGTGGATGACCTGATCGCGCAAGGGCAAGATACCGAAAGCCGGGTTCTAGCAAGGGCGGTCAAACTTCATCTTGAACACCGAGTGCTGCTCAGTGGCAGCCGTACTGTCATTTTTAAGTGAAAATTGGCGCGGTGGCATTGTGATTGATTCCAGCCTTGCTGAATGTGCCTGTGTGAATGTAAATCCACTAACATTGTCACATTCAGACGAACTGGAACTGCGCTGATTTCAGCATCGATCTTATGGAATCATAAGTTTTGATCATTTCACTACCGACACCAGAATAAACACCTGATTTGCGTTTGAAAAAATTATTTGGAGAAAGAATATGAAGACGCGTGCGGCGGTCGCTTTTGAAGCAAAACGTCCTTTGGAAATTGTTGAACTCGATCTTGAAGGCCCGCGCGCGGGAGAGGTTCTTGTAGAGATTATGGCGACGGGTATCTGCCATACCGACGCCTATACGCTGGACGGTTTTGACAGTGAGGGCTTATTTCCCAGCGTTCTGGGCCATGAAGGCGCAGGTATTGTTCGCGAGGTTGGCGCTGGCGTGACGAGTGTGAAACCGGGGGATCATGTGATCCCACTTTACACGCCGGAATGTCGCCAGTGTAAAAGCTGCCTGTCCGGCAAGACCAACCTCTGCACCGCAATCCGCGCGACGCAAGGCAAGGGTTTGATGCCGGACGGAACATCGCGCTTTAGCTATAAGGGCCAGACCATCTTTCATTATATGGGCTGTTCCACCTTTTCGAATTTCACGGTTCTGCCCGAAATTGCTGTCGCTAAAATCCGTGAGGATGCCCCTTTTAACAGCGCATGTTATGTCGGGTGCGGCGTGACCACAGGCGTCGGCGCTGTGGTCAACACCGCCAAAGTCCAACCTGGCGATAATGTCATCATTTTCGGACTGGGCGGGATTGGCCTCAACGTGCTTCAAGGCGCAAGGATGGCAGGTGCCAATATGATTGTGGGTGTCGACATCAACCCCGACCGCGAAGCATGGGGCAAGAAATTCGGCATGACCCACTTCGTTAATCCCAAAGATGTTGAAGGAGATATCGTCGCGCATCTCGTCGCGCTGACCGATGGCGGCGCTGAATATACGTTCGATTGCACCGGCAATACGACGGTGATGCGGCAGGCGCTTGAGGCCTGCCACCGCGGCTGGGGCACATCCATCATTATCGGCGTGGCAGAGGCGGGCAAAGAAATCAGCACGCGCCCCTTTCAGCTGGTCACCGGCCGCAACTGGCGCGGCACCGCGTTCGGCGGGGCAAAGGGCCGCACCGATGTGCCAAAGATTGTCGACCTGTATATGGACGGTACGATCCAGATCGATCCGATGATCACCCATGTCCTGAGCCTTGAAGAGATCAACAAAGGCTTTGACCTGATGCACGCCGGTGAAAGCATCCGCAGTGTCGTGGTCTTCTAAATGACGACAATCGCTGACATATTGGCCGAACATGATGGACGGGAGGGGCCCCTCCTCCCCATCCTGCACGATGTGCAAAAGGCGTTTGGCCATGTCAGCGAAGACGCGGTGCGCACCATTGCAAATGCGCTCAATTTGACCCGTGCCGAGGTTCACGGCGTGGTCAGTTTCTACCATGATTTCCGCAAAGAACCCGAACATCGCCCCGTGATCAAACTGTGCCGCGCCGAAGCCTGCAAGGCACGCGGGGTCGAAGCATTGATTCCCCTGACCGCGGCGCAAAGCCGTGTGAAGGTGGAGGCAATCTATTGCCTTGGGCTGTGTTCGGTTGGTCCCGCTGCGATGATCGGGGATCAGGTTCATGCCCATATTGATACCGAACGCCTGACCGCATTGTTGGCAAGCGCATGAAGGTGCGGATTTCAGATGACGCCGTCGCACTTGCGTGCGGCGCTGATGCTGTCGCTGCTGCATTTGAACAGGCCGGGGCTGAGGTTGAACGCGTTTCCAGCTGGGGGATGCATTGGCTCGAACCCTTGGTTGAAATTGACACTATTGGCTATGGGGCCGTGACTGCTGACCAGGTTCCGGCAATTATGGCCGGGAATGCTCAATCTATTGGTCGGATTGAAGACCATCCCTTCATTGCCAAACAAACCCGCCTCACCTTTGCCCGCGCGGGCAAAACGCGTCCGACGTCACTTGATGATTATTATGCGACCGGTGGCTGGATCAGCCTTGCAAAAGCGCGAGAATTGGGGGCGGAGGCCACAGTCGCTGCGGTGTCGGCTTCTGGATTGCGCGGGCGCGGGGGCGCTGGTTTTCCCGCTGGGATCAAATGGAAAACCGTTGCCAGCGCAGCGGCAGATCAAAAATATATCGTCTGCAATGCCGACGAAGGCGACAGCGCCACCTTTGCGGACCGGATGGTGATGGAGGGTGATCCCTTCATGCTGATTGAGGGCATGGCGATTGCCGGATTGGCGGTCGGCGCGAGCAGGGGTTATATCTATATACGTTCAGAATATCCCCATGCCATTGCCAAGACCCAGGCTGCGATTGTGGCATGCGCCCATCTGATCTCACCGTTCGTGGTTGAAGTGCGTGTCGGTGCAGGCGCTTATGTGTGCGGCGAAGAAACATCATTGCTGAACAGTATTGAAGGCAAGCGCGGCGAAGTGCGGGCCAAACCGCCGCTGCCTGCACTCGAGGGCCTGTTCGGCAAACCGACCGTGGTCAACAATGTCCTGACGCTTTCCGCTGTACCGTGGATTTTGGCCCACGGTGGCGACGCTTATGCCGCATTTGGCATGGGGCGTTCGAAGGGCACGATGCCAATCCAGCTTGCAGGGAATGTCAAACATGGCGGCTTGTTCGAGGTCGCCTTTGGCATCACGCTTGGCGAACTCATCGATGATATTGGCGGGGGTACTGCGTCGGGCCGTCCAGTCCGCTGCGTTCAGGTTGGCGGGCCGTTGGGGGCCTATATCCCGCCATCCCAATTTGACCTTCCTTTTGATTATGAGGCCTTTGCTGAGGCCGACGCGTTGATCGGGCATGCCGGGATCACTGTTTTTGATGACACGGTCGATATGGCGCAGATAGCGCGTTTTGCGATGGAATTTTGTGCGGTTGAAAGCTGCGGCAAATGTACGCCGTGCCGATTGGGCAGCACACGCGGCGTTGAAACACTTGACCAGATCATCGCGGGCAAAAATGTTGAAGCCAATCTGGCGTTGATCGCCGACCTTTCCGAAACCATGAAATATGGCTCTCTTTGTGCCTTAGGAGGGTTCACGCCTTACCCCGTGATGAGTGCAATCAAGCATTTCCCAGAAGATTTCCGGTGAAACGGCTTGGCGCGATCATTGCCGGTGGCAAAGCATCGCGCTTTGGCGGCGATAAGGGTTCTGCACTGTTGCAAGGGCGTCCGCTGATTGAACATGTTGCGCAGGGCTTGGAAAGTCAGGTCGACAAAATCATCATTTGCGGCGCGCAGTGGCCAGATATGGACTCAGTTGAAGACCGGCCACACGCACATTTGGGGCCGCTCGGAGGAATAAATGCTGCACTTTATTTTGCGCAGCAAAATGGTTTTGATCTGGTGATGACAGCGGGATGTGATGTCCTGCCGGTCGCTCAATTTCCACAGGTTTTGCGCGACGAAAAGGCCGCCTATGTGGCCGATCACTATTTGTTTGGCATGTGGCCCGCATCGCTTTGGCAAAGCCTAGATCATCATCTTGCGCAGCAAAGCGATCATTCAATGCGACACTGGATCGCTACAATCGGCGCGCGCGCATTGCCGCCTGTGACGGTCCACTACAATCTCAATACGCAGGTAGATTTGGAGCATTATGCTGCACAATTTGGGATTGCAGCATGATGTTTTGCGCGCAGCATTTTTCATTTTTGGTGTAAGGTAGGGATATGACATATCAGCCACAAAGTGATTTTGGAACACCCGCCAGTCGCGCAGAAGAAACTGTAACCTGCACCATTGATGGTCGCGCTGTGACTGTCCCAGCCGGCACGAGCGTCATGCGTGCCGCCGCCGAACAAGGCACTTCGATCCCAAAGCTATGCGCAACCGATAGTGTGAAAAGCTTTGGCTCATGCCGCTTGTGCCTTGTCGAAATCGACGGACGACGGGGCACGCCTGCCAGCTGCACGACCCCCGTTGAGCCTGGTATGGTCGTCCGCACACAAACGCCCCATCTTGCCAAATTGCGCAAGGGCGTGATGGAACTCTATATCTCAGACCATCCTCTCGATTGTTTGACGTGCGCCGCCAACGGCGACTGCGAATTGCAGGATCAGGCAGGGGCCGTTGGGTTGCGCGACGTACGTTATAACGTGCAGGCGACACATTTGGGCCAGGGAAAAGACCATTCCAACCCCTATTTTGATTTTGATCCTTCGAAATGCATCGCTTGTTCGCGCTGTATCCGTGCGTGCGATGAAGTGCAGGGCACACTCGCGCTAACGATGGAAGGACGCGGCTGGGAGTCCAAAATTTCGGCGGGCCTCGCCAGTGACAATTTTTTAGGCAGCGAGTGCGTTTCCTGCGGCGCCTGCGTGCAGGCCTGTCCCACAGCGACGCTGGTCGAGAAAAAGGTCGTCGAGATTGGAACACCAGAGCGCAGCGTCGTAACAACATGTGCCTATTGCGGCGTTGGTTGCACCTTCCGCGCCGAAATGCGCGGCGAGCAGCTTGTCCGTATGGTGCCTTACAAAGAAGGCAAAGCCAATCGCGGTCACAGCTGCGTGAAGGGCCGTTTTGCTTGGGGCTATGCGCAGCATCAAGAGCGCATCTTGAAACCCATGATCCGCACATCAATCAATGATCCGTGGCGCGAGGTCGAATGGGATGAAGCCTTTGCTTATACCGCGTCAGAGTTAAAACGGATCAGCGACACTTACGGCAAACATGCTCTTGGCGGGATCACGTCGAGCCGCTGCACCAATGAAGAAACCTTCCTTGTTCAAAAATTGGTGCGCGCAGGCTTTGGTAACAACAATGTCGACACCTGCGCCCGTGTTTGCCACTCCCCCACCGGATACGGCCTCAAAACAACATTTGGGACAAGTGCTGGAACGCAGGATTTTGACTCGGTTGAGGATAGCGATGTCATCCTGATCATCGGGGCGAACCCGACCGACGGCCATCCAGTCTTTGCAAGCCGGATGAAACGACGTTTGCGCGGCCAAGATGATAAACCTGGCGCAAAACTGATCGTGATCGATCCGCGCCGAACCGATATTGTCCGCTCCCCCCATATCGAAGCGCAGCATCATCTACCGCTGCGCCCCGGCACTAATGTTGCGGTCCTGACTGCAATGGCGCATGTCATCGTGACCGAAGGCCTTGCGGATGAAACGTTCGTAAAAGAACGCTGCGACTGGGACGAATATCTGCACTGGGCCGAATTTGTTTCGCTGCCCCGCAACAGCCCCGAAAACTTGCAACCTGTTACTTTGGTCGACGCTGAAGAGCTACGTGCCGCAGCACGGCTTTATGCAACGGGTGGCAATGGCGCAATCTATTACGGCCTTGGTGTGACGGAACACAGCCAAGGCAGTTCAACCGTTATGGCGATTGCCAATCTTGCCATGGCGACAGGCAATATCGGGCGGCGCGGTGTCGGCGTGAACCCGCTGCGCGGCCAAAATAACGTTCAGGGCGCATGCGATATGGGCAGCTTCCCCCATGAACTTTCCGGTTACCGCCACATCAGCGATGGCGATACGCGGCGCTTATTTGAAAATGATTGGGGCGTGCCACTCGACCCTGAGCCAGGCCTGCGCATCCCCAATATGCTGGATGCCGCTGTCGACGGGGTGTTCAAGGCGCTTTATTGTCAAGGCGAGGATATTCTCCAATCCGATCCCAACACCGCGCATGTCTCGGCGGGTCTCGCGGCGATGGAATGCGTGATCGTGCATGACCTCTTCCTCAATGAAACCGCAAATTATGCGCATATCTTCTTGCCGGGATCGACCTTCTTGGAAAAGAACGGCACTTTCACCAATGCAGAGCGCCGTATCCAGCCGGTGCGCAAGGTGATGACACCGTTGAACGGGCTGGAAGATTGGGAAGTGACCCAGCGCCTTGCCCAAGCGATGGGGCTCAACTGGAATTACAGCCACCCCAGCGAAATCATGGACGAAATCGCCCGGCTGACGCCGACTTTTGCGGGCGTCTCATTTGACCGCCTTGATGAAATGGGCTCTCTCCAATGGCCTGTGAATGATGCGGCTCCGGATGGATCACCGATCATGCATAGTGACGGGTTTGTGCGCGGCAAGGGCAAGTTCGTCGTGACCGATTACATCCCAACCGATGAAAAAACCGGCCCACGCTTTCCGCTGCTTCTCACCACCGGTCGCATATTGTCGCATTACAATGTCGGCGCGCAAACACGGCGGACTGAAAATATCGCGTGGCATCCTGAAGATTTGCTCGAAATCCATCCCGTCGATGCCGAAGATCGCGGGGTCAAAACGGGGGACTGGATTAAGCTCGCCAGCCGTGCGGGCGAAACGACCTTGCGCGCGACCGTCACCGACCGGGTTGCGCCGGGTGTCGTTTACACAACATTCCACCATGCTGTGACGCAAGCCAATGTTGTGACGACAGACTATAGCGACTGGGCGACAAATTGCCCCGAATATAAGGTAACGGCGGTGCAAATCAGCCCGTCCAATGGTCCAACGGATTGGCAAGAAGATTATGAAGCCCTCTCCGAACGGTCGCGGCGGATTGTGGCAAGGGTTCCTGCCGCATGAACACGGTCGAACGCCTTGTTTACATGGCCAATCAGATTGCCACCAACCTTGCAACTGACGAAAATCCCGTTGGTGCAATCGCAGAACATATCCAGCTGTTTTGGGATCCGCGGATGAAACGGCTCATTTTTGAAAACGGGATTGCAGGCCTGTCGCCAACGGCTGCTGCTGCCATTACCCAGCTTGTCGAAACCAATGGGTCACGCTGAAACAGGGACAAAGCGGTTTCGCTTTTCGGTGCTCAAACCTGAAGGCGGCGTCAACGAAGACATCGAACGGGCGATCATCATCGAAACGCCGATCGCCATCGAATTTAACGGCATCGGCTATGCCGTGATGATGGCAACGCCCATTGATCTGGATGATTTTGCCATAGGGTTTTGCCTGTCCGAAAAATTGATCGACCATGCAGATCAGATATGCGCCATTGATGCACATGAAGCCGCAACAGGATGGATTTTGCGGATCCAGTTGCCGCCCGAAAAGGCCGAAAAAATTATCGCCCGCGCGCGTCAGCGTGTCTCCGAAAGCAGCTGTGGCCTCTGCGGCATGGACAATCTCGACGAAGTGATGCGCCCTCTCCCTGCGATTACGGCACGGATTGATGTTGCCGACGCCGCAATTTTTTCAGCATTGAAGGCGTTACGTGCGCATCAGACTTTGAACGCGCTCACCGGCGCATCGCACGCCGCAGCATTTTGTGCACCGGACGGATCAATCCTGATGACCCGCGAAGATGTCGGTCGCCACAATGCCCTCGACAAAGTGATCGGTGCGCTTGCCACCGCTGGGATAGAGGCTTCAACCGGGTTTTTGCTGCTCACTGCGCGGTGCAGCTTTGAACTGGCACAGAAAGCGATTTTGGCCAATTGCCCGTTGCTCGTCACAATATCAGCAGCAACCGATTTGGCGATTACCACAGCGGCAAAATATGACCTGCGTTTGGTCAGTCTTGCTCGCCACGACGGCGTTCTGGTCGCAAAACCGCAAAACGGTTGATCAACCAGCTGCGAAACATCGCAATTGCCGGATCGGCCAAATCATCGGCATGCAGTTTCAAATAATAACCATAGCCATCGTCAATCACCGCATCATAGGGCATCACCAACCGACCATCGGCTATTTCCTGAGCAAACATGTCGACATCACCCAGAAATACGCCGCTGGCCGTCATTGCATATTGTGCCGCAGCAATGGCAGTATCAAACGCCAGCCCCTCATGCGTCGGGACACTGAATCCGCTTTGTCGCAGGTAGGCGGTCCACAGCAAATCACGCGGTTCGCCCTCAAGTTTGAGATGCAACAATTCCTGGCTTTTCAGAAAAGATTCCAACGATTGACCTGCGCATGCGGCGGCGGTTTGGGGTGCACATAAAGGGGCAACGCGCACCAGCCACAGCAAGTCTGTTACGCGGTCATCAACATTGGGCCGGTCATACGCGATGGCCATGTCAAAATCGGTCGCTGGCAATCCCGTGACATGCGCACTGGAAACGTCGATCCGAATTTCAGGATGCTCGACGCGAAAATCACGCAGCATCGGTAAAAACAATTGCTGCAACAAAGACGGTGGCACATGCAACCGCAGCGACCGGCTTATAACATCGTCATCACGAATTGCATTCATCGTCTGCTCAAGCCGATCAAGGCATTTGCTGACCACAGGTAGAAGTTCTTCGCCGGCTGCTGTCAGTGCCAATCGCGGCGCATCCCGGTCAAACAATTGCTTGCCAAGCAATTCTTCTAACCCGCCAACATGTCGGCTCATCGCACTTTGAGACACCGATAATGCTGATGCACCGCCGGTAAAACTCAGATGTTGGCCAACCGCTTCAAACGCCCGCAACGCATTCAGTGGCAGCCAACGGCGATTGATCGTGCTTCGGTTTTGGATGGCCCGGACCTTTCGATGTTATGCGCAATATCCTGATCCCCTAACTGCCCGACATTTTGACATAGGGCTATGCGAAAATGCGATTTTGAACTGTAACCGGGATGGTCCAATCAACTGTCGAGAAAAAGCAGAGGGGCAATGATATGGATATGAAGCGAATGGATGCGCTTTTTAAGGAGCGGCGTGCCAATCACACACTTCCGCAACCACTCTATATCAGTCAGGACGCCTTTGATTTCGACATGACCGCAATCTACGGTCAAAGTTGGTTGATGGCGGGTATGGCATGTGAACTGCCCAAAGCAGGCAGCTATGTCGCCATGATGGTTGGCAAATGGCCGGTTATCATCACCCGCGACCGACACGGCGAAATCCGCGCCTTTCACAACAGTTGCCGACACCGTGGATCCATGATCTGCGCACCCGGCAGTGGCACGGCACCAAAACTTGTTTGCCCCTATCACCGCTGGACCTATGATCTCGATGGGGCACTGTTTGCCGCAGGGCGGATGCCCGATGATTTTGAAAAGAGCGAACATGGGTTGAAACCAGTGGCGATTGAATGCCGCGCCGGTGCGATCTTCATCTGCCTTTCAGAAAACCCACCCCCCTTCGATGACTTCGGTGACACACTGGCCGCTTTTTCTGCACCCCACCATTTCGAGGACGCGAAATTGGCGCACCAAAGTGTGCTCGTTGAACATGCCAATTGGAAATTGGTGATGGAAAATGCCCGTGAATGCTATCACTGCGCAACGGGACATCCAGAGCTTTCAAAAACATTCCCCGTTGGTATGTCGAAGCATTTTGATGCCCATGAGGACGCCCGCGCCAGTGCCTTTGCCGCGACAATGGATGGCCTGGAATTTCCCCATACCCCCATCGAGGGTGATTGGTGGCAGGTGGCCCGTTTTGCCCTCAATGAAGGCTGCGTGTCCATTTCAGCCGATGGCCAGCCACTGGTTAAAAAGTTGATGTGCTCCGCAAATGGCGGAGACATTGGTTCGATGCGCTGGGCAATTGACCCACATCTTTTTGCCCATGCCACTGCTGACCATGTTTTCATGTTTAGCGCAATGCCGGTGGGTCCAACCGAAACCCATGTTTACAGCAAATGGTTTGTGCACAAAGATGCGGTTGAGGGCGTGGATTATGATGTCTCAGCATTGACCGATTTGTGGACGAAGACCAACGCGCAGGACAAAGAACTGGCCGAAAACAACCATGCCGGTGTCAACAGCCCCGGCTATACCCCAGGGCCATATTCTCAAGATGCAGAAATGCTCGCCCAACGTTTTACCGACTGGTATTGCGACAAGGCGCGCGCCTATATTGATGCCCATGTCGACTGATTATACAAAGGGCATGCGCCCAGAAACTCTGGCCGTTTCTTATGGCTATGAACCCGAAATGGGCATGGGATCGGTTAAACCTCCCATCTTCATGACCTCAACCTTCGTCTATCCTTCAGCGCAGCACGCCAAGGATGTGCACGAAGCCTATTTTGATGGCAGCGGGCCGTTGGTTGGCCAAACCAATCATATCTATGCGCGGTTGGGCCATCCCGGTTTGGATTTTCTAGAAAAACGCCTTGCGGCGATTGACGGCGCAGAAGATGCCGTGGCCTTTTGCAGCGGCATGGCCGCGCATTCCAGCATAGCATTGGCCTATGTGCGCAGCGGCGACAGCGTCATCCACGGACGGCCGATTTATGGCGGTGTCGATATGTTGTATAACAGCATCATGCCCCAATTCGGGTCACATGCTGCAGCCTATCTTGACGGTACAAACGAAAATGATGTGCGCGCTGCGGCCAAGGCGGCGATGGCAAAAGGGCCGTTAAAACTTATTATTGCTGAAACCCCTGCCAATCCGACAGCTGCCATCGTCGATCTTGCTCTGATGGTGCGGATTGCGAATGAGGTTGGCGCAGAGCAAGGGCATCGCCCCCTCGTTGTTGTTGACAACACCTTGCTTGGCCCCTTTGCCCAGCGCCCAATCGAACACGGCGTCGATTTGTGCATGACATCGCTCACCAAATATTGCGGCGGGCACAGCGACCTGTTGGCAGGCGGGATCAGCGGACAAAAAGATCTGATCGAACATTTGCGCATGTTACGGACAAGTTGGGGCAATCATCTTGATCCCTACACGGCCTGGTTGGTCCTGCGGTCTTTAGAATCGGTTGCGGTTCGGACCGAACGAGCAATGAGCAATGCGCGCGGTGTTGCAGAATTTCTGCGCGATCATCCTAAAGTGGCAGGTGTAACCTATCTTGGTTTTCTTGAACCCGGCTCACCACAACGCACTGTCTATGATCGCCAATGTAAAGCTGCGGGTTCAACCTTCTCTTTCCATCTTCACGGCGGAGAGGCCGAAGCGTTCCGCATGCTCGACGCGTTGCAATGGATGAAATTGGCGGTCAGCCTTGGCGGCTCCGAAACGCTAATCTGCCATTCGGCGAGCACGACACATTATGCCGTGGCCCCCGAACAAAGGCTGGCAGGCGGCATTACCGATGGCACGGTCCGGCTGTCGGTTGGGCTAGAACATGTCGATGATCTGATCGCGGACCTCAATCAAGCATTGGAAGCGGTATAATGGAGTTGAATTTTTCTGGTACGGATGTGTGCGCGATCAATGGTACGCGTAGCCCCGCGGACTCACACTATGATGTCGTTGTGATTGGCGCTGGTACCAGCGGTACGGCCGCCGCAATCGAGGCTGCCAAAACCGGCAGCGTGGTTCTGTTGATCGATGAAAATCCGGTTTCGGGCGCGCTGATGGGCAATGATGTGCCGCTCTATTTCGGGGGACGGATGACCGCCGCGACACAGAATAGTGAACGCATGCTGGAAGCCATTTTCATGAACATGCCACATTTGGAACCGGCAATGGAGGCCGGGGTTGAGGTGCTGCTCGGAACGACAGCCTGGGGCGTTTATCGCAATGGTCCCGGCGTCGCGAGTTTGCCAGAACAGGTCGTGGGTCTCGCCAATGCAGAACGTTCCTGGCTGGTCGGTTTTAGCCAACTGGTGCTGGCCACAGGCGCGCGCGATTTGGCGATGGCTTTCCCTGGGTGGAACCAGCCGGGCGTGATGGGTGCTGCTGCCCTCCAAATGCTTCTTAGCCGCTATGACGCCTTCGCTGGGCGGCGCGTGCTTATGCTCGGCTCGCATGATCTGGCGCTTGAAACCGCACTTATCGCGCATGATCGTGGGATCGACGTGACAGGCTTGGTCGAAGTGCGCAGTAGCCCGCAAGGAAGCCCTGCGTTGATTGCCAAGGTTGAAGCCGCTGGGATCAGCATTCGTTGCGGTCAGGCGATTGTGTCTGCCAAAGGCGGCATCGACGGCGTGGAAAGTGCAACACTTTCAACCGGTGAAGAGATTGCTTGCGATACGATTTGTGTCGCAATTGGCCTTATTCCCTCGATTGAACTGGTCGACGCGATGCACGGAGCCCGTTCCTTAAGTGCCGCGCGTGGTGGCTATATCCCCACAGGTGAAGCAAGTGTTTCTGCCGTTGGCGACTGTGCAGGCCTGCCCGATACCGGTTTTGACCATATCGCATACCGTATGGAATGGATGCGTGCCCTGTCCGCCGCTTGCGCCGATGACACGATCATCTGTCAGTGCGAAGAGGTGACGCGCGCAGACCTGATCGGGGTTCAGCCGCCACATTATCTCGCGCGGCCTGCACCAATGTGTGCGCGTTCCCTTAAGACGTTGCTTGATGATGGCCCCGCCAATCCGGACCAGATTAAACGCCTTACCCGTGCGGGCATGGGGGTGTGTCAGGGACGGCGCTGCCGCGATCAAGTGGCAATGTTACTTGCCATTGAAGCAGATCAGCCATTCGGCACCATTCCCCTTGCCACGCACAGGGCGCCTGTCCGGCCATTGCCGCTCAAAATTATGGCCGACTGGCAGGAAAGCGAAGCGATGACAGCCGCATGGGATGTCTGGTTCGGTATTCCAACACAGTGGGTGCCCGTGCAAGATATTGGCACAGTCCATGAGGATGAACACCGCGAGATGCTCTATACGGGGATGTACACATGAGTGGCTCAGATGTTGTCATCGTCGGCGGTGGTGTCACGGGACTTAGCGCCGCATGGTGGCTGGCGCGTTCTGGGGTCAAGGTCACTGTGATCGACAAGGGCATTGTCGGTTGGGAAGCATCGGGCCGCAACGGCGGCGGCGCATCGCATTATCAAAGCCCCTTGTTCGATGAAGAACACCGGCTTTGGCCGCAAATGGATGAACTGCTCGGCTACCCGACCGAGCACCAGAAAGATCGCATTCTGATTGCGATGACCGAACGTCAGTGGGAACAATATCGCTTTGTTGCGCAGCGCCACAACCGGTTGGGCCACCCGGTCGATATTCTCGACGTGAAACAGGTACAGGAGGCCGTGCCGCTGGCGGGTGACACATGTTTTGGCGGCGTTCACTACCGTTTTGGGGGGCATGCCAATCCGCAACGCAGTGTGCAGGCCTATGCTTGGGCATTCCAAGACCTTGGCGGCACGATCATTCAGCATTGTCCCGTGACCGGTTTTGAAATGACTGGCAGCAAGGTTACTGGTGTTAAAACCACCACGGCAACCCACGGCTGTGACGCGGTGGTGGTCGCGGCCGGGCCACAAACATCGCGGCTGATGGCACAACTGGGCGTTGATGTTCCACTGGCCGCTGCGCGCGCTGAAATGATCATTACCGAACCAGCGCCGATGATGCCCATTGGCGGCGTCGACGGCCACAAGCTTTATGGCCGTCAGACGATGCGTGGAAACCTGGCCTACGGCGGCGGTCCGCACGAATGGATCGACATTGACGAGACTGGCCCCGTCGCGCGCCCGTCAACGCCGTTGATGCGCAACCTGGCCAGCCGCCTTGCAGAATTGCTACCCAAAGCGGCGCATTTGAACATTATTCGCAGCTGGGCTGGGGTGATTGAAAACTCCCCTGATGGCCGCCCAATTATCGACCGGCTGACCAGTCCGGACAATGTTGTGGTCGCGTCAATGTCTGGCGTGGGTTTTGGATTATCCCCCGCATCTGGGCATGCAATCCGCGATCTGGTGATGGACGGCAGATGCTCCTTCGCAGACATCAGCATATTGGGCCTCTCACGCTTTGCAGGACTTGAAAGCGACTGGCGTGAAAAACGCGGGTGGATGCCGATTTCATGAGCCGCTATTCGGCGCTTTCTCTGCTGCGCGGTGCGTTGAACGGGCAAAAGCATTGGCAACCCGCGTGGCGTGACCCTGAACCAAAGGCCAATTACGATATCATCATCATTGGCGGTGGCGGACACGGTTTGGCAACGGCCTATTACCTCGCCAAGGTGCACGGCCTGCGCAATATTGCTGTGCTTGAAAAGGGCTGGATTGGCGGCGGAAACACTGGACGCAATACGACAATTGTGCGTTCCAACTACCGGTTGAAGCCGCTGCA
Source organism: Chakrabartia sp. (assembly GCA_040079575.1). GTDB lineage: Bacteria > Pseudomonadota > Alphaproteobacteria > Sphingomonadales > Sphingomonadaceae > Aquisediminimonas. Next base: position 54,507 of record JBEBKH010000003.1, read on the forward strand.
TGACCTGTTCGAATTCGGACTGAAAATGTGGGAGAATTTGAGCAACGAACTCAATTACAACGTCATGTTTTCCCCCCGCGGCGCGATGTTCCTCGGTCATAGTGATGCGGACATGACCATGCTTGCACAGCGCGGCGATGCCATGCGCTGTGACGGAATCGATGCTGATCTGATGACGCGCGATCAGGTCGCAAAACTTGAACCCCTGATCGACATGTCCCGCGACGCGCGCTTCCCGATTGAAGGCGGCCTGATCCAACGGCGCGGCGGCACTGCGCGTCATGATGCTGTTGCCTGGGGCTATGCGCGCGGGGCTGACAGTCTGGGTGTCGATATCATTCAGAAATGTGAAGTCACAGGCTTTGTGCGTGACGGTGACGCTGTGATCGGCGTTGAAACGACGCGCGGGCGGATCGGTGCTGGGCGCATTGGCATTTGCGTTGCGGGCAATAGTGGCCATGTCGCGGGCCTTGCGGGCCTGAAACTGCCCATCGAATCGCAGACATTACAAGCGATGGTGACAGAGGGCGTAAAACCGATGATCAACAGCGTGATCATGTCGCAATCTTTGCACTGTTACATCAGTCAATCGGACAAGGGCGGCATCGTATTTGGTGGCGATCCCGATAATTGGCCAAGTTATGCGCAGCGCGGGAACCCGATGGTGATGGAAGGTGCTGTGGCTCAGGGGCTGGCGCTCGTCCCCGCGCTTTCACGATTGCGGATGGTAAGGACGTGGAGCGGAGTGACCGATATGAGCTGTGACGGTGCGCCGATCATTGGCGAAACGCCCGTCAAAAATCTCTATCTCAATGGCGGCTGGTGCTACGGCGGGTTCAAAGCGACGCCAGCTTCTGGCTGGACCTATGCACATACGCTGGCAACTGGAAAACCACACCTCCTCAACGCGCCCTTCGCGCTAGACCGATTCAGCAGCGGCGCGACGATTGATGAAACCGGCACCGGCCCGATGCCGAACAGCCGGTGAAGGGTTTTACACTGACATGATGCAGATCACATGCCCTCATTGCGGTCCACGCGCACAAAGCGAATTCGTTTTTGAACGTACCCTCGATTCAGTCGTGACGATTGAGGCTTTGCCCAAAGATGCGATGACGACACTTTTTACCCGCAACAACCCTCGTGGGATGGATGAGGAAATCTGGCGGCATACATTTGGGTGCCGCGCCTGGATGGTGATAACACGCCATAGGGTATCGCATGAAATCAGCAACGTCCGCGCGGTTGGACCGGAGGTCCTGCCATGAACGGCCCTTCGCGCGACAACCACGGCGCAACCATCTCCTTCACCTTCGACGGAAAAAAACTCACAGCGCGGCAGGGCGATACATTGGCCGCAGCACTGCTTGCCAACGGCATCGGCCTCGTCGGACGCAGTTTCAAATATCACCGGCCACGCGGGATCATGACAGCGGGTGTCGAAGAACCCAACGCCCTTGTTACCGTTGGTGAAGGCGGACGCAGCGAACCCAATAGCCGCGCAACCGACGTGTTCGTTTATGAAGGCTTGGTCGCCAAAAGCCAGAACCGCTGGCCAAATCTGCGCTTCGACGCTGGCGCGGTTTTTGGTTTTGCTGCACCCATTTTATCCGCCGGATTTTATTACAAAACCTTTTTCGGTTCGGCCAAGCGCTGGATATTTTACGAATATTTCATCCGCAAAGCGGCCGGGTTGGGCAACGCGCCGACGCAGGCCGACCCCGACCGTTTCAGCCAACGTGCGGCATTTTGCGATCTGCTGGTGGTTGGCGCGGGACCAGCCGGACTGTCGGCAGCGCGCGACGCAGCTGAAGCAGGGCAAAGTGTTATTTTGGTTGAACAGGACCAAATCTTGGGGGCTTCCCTGATCCGCGATCCGCAGAATTTGGACGCAGCCTGGATCAACGATACCGGACAAAGCATCCGCAAAGCTGGTGGTCGTATCCTGACGCGGACAACGGCATCCGGATATTGGGAACATGACCTCGTCACATTGACGCAGCGCATTGCAGAACCCGGCCAAGCGCCTGCAAATGGTGTCGCACAGCGGCTTTGGCATGTGCGTGCGGGCCGCGTCATCCTTGCGACTGGTTCTATCGAACGTCCCATTGCATTTGCCCATAATGACCGCCCGGGGGTGATGCTGTCTCAAGCTGCGCGCACCTATGTGCAGCGTTTTGGTGTGTTACCAGGAAAGCGTGTGGTGATCGCAACAAACAATGATGATGCCTATAAAACGGCACAAGCATTGAATGATGCCGGAGCAGACATCGTTGCAATCCTTGACGCGCGGCCTGCCCCAGCGGGTCAGGAGTGCGGCTTTCCTGTGTACAATGATGCCGTCCCGCACTCAACCAAAGGCGCTCGTCATTGCTTGAAAAGCGTCAGCGCGTTGGTCGATGGTTCAACCAAAAGCTGGAAAGCAGATTTGCTTGCCGTGTCGGGTGGCTTCACACCTGTCGTGCACCTCCACATGCAGGCGGGCGGTACACTTGACTGGAAAGAGGCGGCACAAGCCTTTGTTCCCGCCATGTCGCGCCAAAATGTGATAACCATCGGCGGCGCAAACAATCCCGAACCCGTTTTCACCCTGACACCTGTTTCGTCCCCAAAGAAGAGCTTCATCGATTTCCAGAATGATGTGACGCTGGCTGATGTCGATCTCGCTTGGGCAGAAGGTTATCGTTCGGTCGAACATTTGAAGCGTTACACCACGCTTGGGATGGCGACCGATCAGGGTAAACTCAGCAATATGGCAGCCCTTGGTCGTTTGGCTGAAAAGCAGGGCTTGGCCATTCCCGAGGCGGGTCTCACGACGTTCCGTCCGCCCTACACACCTGTCACAATGGGGTTACTTGCGGGAGCGGGAGCGAAGGATGGCGGCGCACATGTCCGGCGTTTGGCACTTTATGATGTACATCAGGCAAAGAACCCGATCTGGCAACCACTCGGTTATTGGTTTCGCCCACGTGCTTACCCGTTAACCGGTGAAACATTGGCGCAGGCAGCACTGCGTGAAGCGAGGGCCGTGCGGACCAGCGTCGGGATGACTGACGTATCAACGCTTGCCAAGTTTGAAGTTAGCGGGCCAGATGCTGCAGCTTTTCTAGAAATCATCTGCGCGACCAGCGTCAGCAAGCTCGCGGTTGGGCGTGGACGTTACACCTTCATGCTCCGCGAAGATGGATTTGTGTTTGATGATGGCACGGTTTGGCGGTTGGATGAAAACCGCTATTTACTGACCAGTTCCACCGGCGGCGCAGACCGGATGGCGACACATATTTCCTATGTCCGACAATATTTATGCCCGCATTTGCGCGTTTCGGCGGTCAATGTGCAGGAACATTATGCGGGAATTGCGATTGCGGGGCCAAACGCAAAAGCAGTGCTCACTACGCTGATCGGTGAAGCGCCGCCGCGCCATATGTCGACTGTCCCGGCTTCCATCGCAGACATACCAGTGATCATCCTCGCCGCCAGCTACAGCGGTGAACGCGCGTTTGAAATCTATGTCGATGCGCAACACGCCGCTAAGGTATGGGCTGCCTCCGAAACCCAAGTCTCTGCGCAAGGCGGCTGCCTTTACGGAATGGAGGCGATGGAATTTCTCCGTATCGAAAAGGGCCATTTGGTTGTCGGGGGTGAAGTGGATGGGCGGATGACGCCGCATGATCTGGCGCTTGATAAAATGCTCAACAAATCCGGCGGCTATATTGGCGCGTCTGGGCTTTCACGACCGGCATTGTCGACGTCGGGGCGTCGTCAATTGATCGGGATGGAGGCGATTGAGGGCATGATCCCCGAAGGCGCAATGCTCATTACACGCGGCGGTGAATCCCCAGAAGGCCACGTCAGCGCCGCCGCGTTTCGCATTATAGAAGGCGGGGCGATTGCACTGGGGCAATTGGTCGACGGGTTCAGCCGCCACGGCGAAGAATTGATCGCGTCATCACCCACACGCGGACAAAGCGCGCGCGTCCGCATTGTCGCTCCGCATTTTTATGACACAGCAGGGGAACGCTACCGTGACTGACGTGACGATTACGATCCTCCCCGCTGCGCTGCTCCATGCCTTTGAAATTTGGAGTCATCCAGCCGTCGCCGCCAAACGCTTCAAGGCCGCCACCGGTTTTGCGCTTCCGCCAATGGGCCGTTCAGCAGGTAGCGATGCATTGCGCCTGATCCGGTTTGAACCCACCGTCTGGCTGGTCGAAGGTGATGCGTCGCCCTTACCGGCGATTTTGGAAGAAGACGGTGCACTCACCGCGATCGGCGGCGGCGTGGTGCGCGTGCGATTATCGGGTGACGGCTGGCGCACGCTGTTGATGGAGGGCGGCGTGTTTGATGCCGAAAGTCCGGATTTCGCTCCGGGATGCAGCGCTGCAACCATCATTGATCACGTTGCTGTGCGGCTGCACGTGGTCAGTGATGACATGTGTGACGCCTATGTTCCGCGCAGCTTTAGCACAGGGTTGGTGCATTTTTGGGAACAGGCGACACGGAATCTGGCCGCTTAAGGTCAGGGCCGCACCACACGCTTGCCCTTCGTGCGGCCGGTCAGATGATACTGCTGGCAACGATCACAGCGATATGGCCTGAGCGGATAGTCTGCACGCCGCGCGACCGAAAGCGCATCCTGTTCGGACATAAAGCGTACTTTCTTGATGCAAATGCTCAGTTTTGTGCGCACCATTATTCCTCGTCGCCAGATTAATGCTTTTCATATATTCCCTCTTGTAGCGATTGCTACAATCAGCTATTGATGTAGCAATCGCTACAAAATAAGGATAGCTGCCATGACTCTTGTTCAAATATTACCCATTGTTGCCGCCGTCGGACTTGCTTTGACAACCACTGTTATCGCGGCGCGGCCCTTCAGCGCACCCAGTAAGAACATATGGCTCTTCCCTGCATTTCTGTCCTTTTTGTTCTTGATTTGGTCGCTCTATGCGGCCTTAACCGAGGGCGTGACTGGCTTTTGGCCGGAACATACGCGTAACCTTTGGGGCAACCAAATCTGGTTTGACCTGCTCTTTGCCGCAGGCATCGGCTGGACACTCATCGTGCCGCGCGCCAAGGCGCAAGCAATGTCGCTATTTCCGTGGTTGACACTGATCCTTCTCACGGGCTGCATCGGGTTTCTGGCGATGCTCTCGCGACTCTTCTATCTGGAAGAAAAATCCACAGCGGTTGCTTGACCATGAACACAGCTTTGCCATAGGCTTCATACCATGTTTGGTTTGCTTGCTCTTGTTCTGGCTGCGATTTTTTTTGGCGCTGCAATATATATCAATATCGCTGAACATCCCGCGCGCCTTAAGCTCAGTGTTGGGGCCACACTTGAACAATGGGGTCCTTCATATAAGCGCGGTTTTGCGATGCAGGCATCGCTCGCCATTGCATCAGGAGCATGCGGTTTTGTGGCATGGTGGGCCAGTGGCGACCTGATCTGGGCCGTTGGATCAATACTGATCTTGTCCAATTGGCCATACACTTTGCTGGTGATTATGCCGGTCAATCATAAACTCGAAGCAACAAAGGTCGCCGATGCATCCTCTGAGACTATGTCACTATTGATTCGTTGGGGTAACCTTCACGCGGTGCGCAGTGGATTAAGCCTGATCGCAACCTTGATCTTTCTGGTTGCAGCTTTACCCTAAAAGCTCCTTCACTCTTTGGCCTGCGAATGATTGAGTATCATGCCCTGCGCATGGCGTCGCTGGAAACCTTTCCATAAGGTTACGCCCTCTCCGCTAGGGCTATATGCGCCCCAGCCGGTGCCTGCGGGGGCGTTCCAAATGCCATCGTCCGAATGCTCTACCTGCACATTGAGATAAGCCCTTTGGTCCAACTGCCCGCGCATGTTCAGCCCCAAAAACGCGGTGATAAAATGTAAGTTGATCGCATTGATACGGTCTTGTCGCCAGATCGGGTCTTCAAACCAATCAATATCCCAAACGGACCCGCGCATTTCGGGCGGCGCGGGATTGAGTGCCACAGAATGGCCAGCTTGCTGATATGTGAGCAAATAACGGTCAGCATGAACGGCCCCCTTAAACACAGCGAGTGCACCGCTTTTATAATCAACCACCGGATCCTTATCCCCCTGAATAAGGAGCAATGGGGCGGTGACCGCGGCGAGCCCTTCATCGCCCCAGGCGCTTTTGGGAAAACCGCCGCCCGGGGCAAGTGCAACGATTGCCCTGACGCCGGGAACAATGATTTCGCTCGCACCCGCCATCCCACGCGCATATTTTTTAAGCTGCCCACCCGCGACCAGCGCCATATTTGGTCCGGCGGGATCAAGGCTTGCGCCGCCAGAGGTTAGGACGCCGTATCCCCCTTGCGAATAACCGATCAGCGCAACATTATCAGGATCAATCTGCTTGCCTAGGCTCTTGCGAAGCTGCGCCGTGACAAAAGCAATGTCACGGGGGCGATTGAAATTTGGGGCAGCGCGCTGCGCAGCTGTCACCACATAGGGGTTGGGGTCATTATGGTGAATGGCCGCCACGACATAGCCTTTTGACGCAAGGTTTTCAGTAAGCCATGTCATTGATGCCGGTGCGTTACTGTAACCGTGGGAGACGACGACCAATGGATGCCCGCGGCCAGCCGCTTGCGCATTCATAACCGCCAACCCCGGCACAGTGAATGCAACGGGTAGTCGCGGCGGCTCCCCCCAAAAAGCCGCGCGATAGGTGACACGCTTGGCACTTTTTTTGACGATAGCCGGATACCAGATATCAACCACAACTTCTCTGTCATGAACTAGAAGATGTCCTGTTGCCGGATCACCGTTTTGCACATCAACTTGTGCGCGGTGCAGCAAAGTCATCGTCTTAAAACCAACGCCAGCCGGACCAAGGCTTGCCAATTCAGGCGCGTCTACACCCGGGACGCTTGGCAAGCCATTATGGGCTTGCAAAGGACCTGTCGCGATCAGGGTCATGCAGAGCGCGGTCATATATTTCATACACTATACTCTCGCCCTTCGCTGCTGGTCGCAGCGGGCCAAGCCAATTGCTGTTCCATCCAAGGATAGACGGCAATAAGCGACGGAAACGTCACATCCCGCAAGAATGCACGACTCAAATCCGCCGTTTGTTTTGGAATATCGCTCAATTCCCCCATGCGCGAAACGACCTGAACTTGCCGCGCAAAACGACCTCGCGTCATCGGCTCAGCGCGCAATTGGGGTAAGAGTTCCTGTACTGCAGCAAGACAGACCGGCGTGGTGATCGTCCAGCCCAAACCCGCAGCGACAAGCGCCAATTGCTGGTGCGACGATTCAACCTCGATACACTGCGGCAGTTTCAACTTCATACGAACAATCTGCCGCTCAATCTGTTGCCCCGTTCCAGTCAGATGCGAAAAGCGAATGAACGGGAGCGTTGTGGGTATGCCAGCGCGGTCCAACGGTTCGGAAAAATCTTTTGGGAAAACGTAGATGAAGCTTTCTTCAAACACGTGATGCAGTTCAACAGTATCTCGGTGTTCAAGGTTAAAGCTACCCGTCACCATCATATCGATATCGCGCGCCAGAAATTCGCCCTGATGCTCCATCGAAATGCCCGACCGGATATTCCATCTGTCTGCTCGTCCGCCCAGCGCCGACAATATTGGCACTGTTAACTGATTGGCCAGGCTAAAAGACATCGCCACTGTCACGCTTGAAATCGGCAGATGCGCGCCGTCACGCACATCATCATAGGTGGAACGCGCCAATGCGATAAGCGTCTGGCCGCGCGCGAACAGCGATTTTCCACTGGCGGTCAATCCCAAAGGTCGCATCGTCCGGTCAAACAAGGGTGCGCCGATACCGGCCTCCAATTTGGCGATCGTTTGCGACACAGCAGACTGTGTGACCTGCAAATGGCCAGCGCATTGTGACATGCCACCAAGTTCAACCGTCATCACAAACACTTCAAGCGCGTGAAGATCAAATTCTTGCGGCAGCTTCACGGCGAGCGATCCCCTGTTCCAATCCGAAATGGCCAGTATTACTTACACTAATGGCTAACCCAGATGGATTGTAATGGCCGCATGCATTTTCGGCATGGCCAAACTTCATCTCAACGCGCTTCATCCTTTACGGGGCTGTCTGCCCTATTCCGGTGCAATGCCAGCAAGCCTTTCAGCGTTCCGGCACACATCAACAGGAGAATCCCAGCCAGCGGCAGCCCCGTTGCAATCGCCCCAGCCTGCAATGATGTCAGGCCGCCGCTCAGCAACAGAACAACGCCAATGCCACCAACAGCGAACAGCCAGATTGTCTTTTGTCGAAGCGGCGTATCTGTGCGCCCCCCGGCAGTCATTGTATCGATCACAAGCGTCCCCGAATCCCAACCCGTCACAAAGAAAATCAGGATGAGGCAGATGGCAACGAACGATGTCATCTGCGCCAAAGGCAGTGCACCGAGCAACACAAACAGCTGTGTATCAAGCGGTGCCTTTGCCAATTCTGCCCCGTTGCCCGCAACAATCTGTGCGATGCTGGCATCGCCAAAAATAGTGAGCCAGATAATACCGAGAAGACTGGGCGCGATCATGGCCCCCGCGATGAATTCGCGCACTGTTCGTCCCAGTGAAATGCGGGCCATGAACATGCCGACAAAGGGTGCCCAGCTGATCCACCACGCCCAGTAATAAACCGACCAATCATTGTAAAAACCCGTGTCAGCGCGGCCGATAGGATTGGAGAGTGCGGGCAACAGCCGGACATAGTTGACGGTGTTAACGGCAACGTCTCCCAACAATTGCAGTGCCGATCCTGTGGTCAAGACGAAGACCAGCAAGGCAAAGGCAACCCACAGATTGACCTCGCTCAAAATGCGAATGCCGCGATCAATGCCGCCGCGCACCGACAGGAAAGTAACACCCGCCATGATTGCAATCAGCGCCATCAAGGCCAACGGCGTATTGGCAATACCATAAAGATAAGTAATTCCGGCCATCGCCTGCTGCGCGCCCAGACCCAGCGATGTCGCCAAACCGAATATGGTTGCCAGTACCGCCAACACTTCAATCACATCGCCAGCCCCTCCCCAAACCGCTTTGCCGAACAACGGATAAAATGCCGACCGCATCGAAAGCGGCATGTTGAAATCATATGCAAACACAGCAAGAGCCAATCCCGTCACAGCAAAAATTGCCCAGGGGTGAAGAGACCAGTCAAAGATTGTTGCGGCCATCGCCAAGCTGCGCGCGCCATCGGCATCGCCTGCTGCCCCGCCCAAGGGCGCTGCAACGCTCCCTGCCATGGAGGATGTGAAATGCGTGACGGGTTCGCCGACCCCGTAGAAAACAAGCCCGATCCCCATACCTGCACCAAAGAGCATGGCGAACCAAGACAGCCGCGAATAATCTGGCGTCGCGCCCTTGCCACCAAGCCTGATTTTTCCGAGCGGGGAAAGCGCAACACCAATACAGAATAGCAAAATCACATTGCCAACCGACATGAAGAACCAGTCAAACTGTGACACAGCCCCGGCGCGAAGGGCCGAAAATATCTCTGCCGATACCTTTGGCGCAAATACGCTCAAAAGGATGATTGCCAGTGATATCAAAATAGTCGGGAAAAACACCGCTGGGTTGATCATCATCCCGCCCCAATCCCGGTTGGATTTTCCGTATGCGCCGAGATCAATCTTTTTCGTCCAGTCCACCATATCGCTTCCCCCCAATGGCCATTGTCGATAGTTCAATGGCTGGCAGCCACTGTGATCGCGTTCCAAAGCCAAGGTGCGAAACTGCGCCATACTTCAACATGAAAACAGTCATCACTTTCTCGGATCAGGATGATTTCAACTGTTTCATAAAGGGTGCGGCTGGCCCGCCCGGTCGCAAAAAAATCGAGATCGAGCGGACAGCCCGACATCAAAACCTCCGCCGCGCGCGGGCCCTCCACGTTGAAGCAGACGGCACGCTCGCTCACATCCGTAACCGCTATCGCCAAACCTTCTCCGGTGGGAATGACGTTATCCACCGGCCCTCGCTTAAGCCATTCATCGGGACCAAGGCAGGCAATGCCACCCATCGTCGCGCCAATCTTATCTGGCACTTTCGTTTTGAGCAGCGTTTCCAGCACCTGCGCTTCCCGTGCGCGCAAGGAATAGCGCGCCATTGCGGGAGCAAGACTGATCGTCACGCCGTTTGCCACAAAGGGCGCTGTCGGAACGGGTTCAGTGCGGATCAGCGGATCAGACATTGAGGCGCGCTCCCGTGGGATCGTAAAATACCATGCCGCTAACCTTAGCGGCATGTGTTTTGCCGGGCATCGGAATATGTAACGTTTCGCCCATACGTCCCTGCCCGCCCGCGACTAGCGCCAGCGCAATCGACCGACCGAGCGCCGCGCTCCAATAAGAGGAGGTAACGTGGCCGATCATTTTCATCGGTATAGATTGGTTCGGATCGCCGACAATTTGTGCGCCTCCTTCAAGCACGATGTTTGGATCATCGGTCAGCAAGCCCACCAACTGCTTACGACCCGACGCTACAATATCTGGCCGCGCGAGTGACCGCCGCCCAACAAAATCGGGCTTCTTTTTGCCAACCGCCCAATCGAGTCCGGCATCATAGGGCGTTACCGTCCCGTCTGTATCCTGCCCGACAATGATAAAGCCTTTTTCCGCGCGCAGCACATGCATCGCTTCGGTTCCGTACGGCGTGATGTTATAGGGCGCACCCTCAGCCATAATCCTTTCCCAGACTGCGCGACCAAAAGCTGCTGGGACGTTGATTTCGAAACCAAGTTCACCGGTAAAACTCACCCGGAACAGGCGCATGGGCACTCCGCAAATGGTGCCTTCTCGGATTGCCATATGCGGGAAAGCCACAGCAGACAGATCAATGCCTGCGACCAGTGGCGCAAGAACATTGCGCGCATTGGGGCCTTGAAGCGCGATCACTCCGTACTGCTCAGTCGTGCTGGTCAGCCAAACGTTGAGGTCTGGCCATTCGGTCTGGAGATAATCCTCCATCATATTGAGCACCCGCGCTGCGCCGCCGGTCGTTGTGGTCAAATGAAAACGGTCAGGGGCCAGACGCGCAGAGACACCGTCATCGGTGATGAAGCCATCTTCCTTGAGCAGCAGACCGTAGCGGCAACGGCCAGGTTCGAGCGCCTTCCAGGGATTGGTGTACATGCGGTTGAGGAATTCAGCAGCATCTGGGCCAACGACTTCAATCTTGCCAAGGGTTGATGCATCGAAAATACCCACGGAGGATCGCACTGCAACACATTCGCGGTTCACTGCTGCGTGCATATCCTCGCCATCATGCGGAAAATAACGCGCGCGCCGCCACTGCGCGACAAGTTCAAACACGGCGCCGTTTTCTTCAGCCCAGCCATCAATCGGCGATTTGCGCAGCGGCTGAAACAATGCGCCCTTCGCATGCCCCGCGAGCGCCCCGAATGTCTGGGGCGTAAAGGGTGGGCGAAAGGTTGTCAGGCCAATATCAGTCACGGGCTTGGACAAGGCCGTTGACGCGATTTGCAGGCCATTAAGGTTGGACGTCTTGCCTTGATCGGTCGCCATGCCATTGGTGGTGTAACGCTTGATATGTTCAATCGACCGAAAGCCCTCACGCACCGCAAGCTTGATGTCCTTCGCGGTCACATCATTTTGAAAATCAACAAAGGCTTTTATCTGGCTTTGGTCCTTGGGTGTTGGCAACATATCAATGACCGCGCCATTCCCGAAATTCCACGTCCCGGCACAAGCCCCGACACAGCGGACATTTTCATTGGGCTGATCGGGCACATAGGCCCCCAGATCATCGCGCCAGACGAGGCTGCCTTTGCTGTGCGACCAGAGGTGGACCGTTGGAGTCCAGCCGCCCGCCATGAGCAGCGCGTCACATATAATGGTCGTTTTCCCGCTGCCTTTGTTGGCCGCAACGTCAATGGATTTCACCCCGTGTCGTCCACTAACCCCGATGACACTATGGCCCAGCTTGACCTTCAACCCAAGTTCCGCCGCTTGTTTGTGGAGGGCTTCATCAACCACATCGCGGACATCGATGATCGCAGCAATACCGACGCCTGCCTTCAGCAACGCAAAGACATCATGCCAGCCGCTGTCATGCGACGCCATAAGCGCAACCGATGTGCCAACCGCGACGCCGTAGCGATTGGCATAGATTTTGGCGGCGGAAGAAAGCATAACACCGGGCGTGTCATTGCCTTCAAATACCAGTGGCCGCTCAATAGCGCCTTGAGCGAGGATGACCTCTCCCGCCCTGATCCGCCACAGCCTTTCGCGCGGTCCATCGCCGCCATCTGCGCGGTGATCCGTAAGCCGCTGCACCGCGCCGATGAAGTTATCGTGATAATATCCAAACGCTGTTGTGCGCGTTAAAATTTCGATGTTGGCTGCCGCTTTCAACGCCTTCGCACTGCGCGCGAGCCAAGGCCAAAGTGTGGGGTCAGCCAGCGCGCCACCGCCCAGTTCATCTTGCTCATCGATCAGGATCACGCGCTTGTTCGTGGCGCTGGCTGCCAAGGCGGCATCAATTCCTGCCGGCCCTGCGCCAACAATCAACAGATCGCAGTGCGCATAGGTTGATGCGTAAACGTCGGGATCTTCCTCGGTCGGCGTGTCCCCCAACCCCGCCATTTTGCGGATCGCGGGCTCATAAAGCTTATCCCAGAAGGAGCGCGGCCACATAAAGGTCTTGTTGTAAAAACCCGCTGGGAAAAACATACCGAGCCGGTCATTGATCGCACCAAAATCCGTCTTCAAAGAGGGCCAACGGTTCTGACTGCCCGCGTTCAAGCCTGCATAGACTTCAACGCTGGTCGCGCGGAGGTTGGGGGTAAAACGACCCGGACCGCGTGTCACCGAAACAAGTGCGTTGGGTTCCTCACTTCCTGCGCCAAGCAGTCCGCGTGGCCGGTGATATTTGAATGAGCGCCCAAAAAGCATGACTCCGCTGGCGAGCAAGGCAGACGCCAATGTGTCGCCTGCATACCCCGTATAGCTTTGCCCATCAAAGCTGAAATGCACCGGTTCACTGCGATCAACACGGCCACCATTTGGCAAACGAAAACCACTCATCGGCGGGGCTCCCCGGCTTTATAGGTGGTTTCGAATTTATCAGTTGCCGTGTCACGCACCGCGTTGAAGAACCGCCCACAGCCGTGGGTATGGCGCCACCGTTCATGATGCCGCCCGCGCGGATTGGCACGAATGAACAGATAGGCTTCCCATTCCTCATCGCTTTGTGTGGAAGGGTCGGCGGGACGCGCGATATGCGCTTGTCCGGCATAAGAAAATTCAATCTCCGCGCGCATTTCTTCGCAATAGGGACAGGGAATCAACATCATATCAGTGTGCCACTGCCGCTGCTGCGGCCTCATCGATCAGTCGTCCACCGCGAAAGCGGTCAAGGTTATAGGGCGCATTGATCGGATGCGGCTCATCTTTCGCCATCGTATAGGCAAGCAAGTCCCCAGCGCCCGGTGTCGCCTTAAACCCACCAGTCCCCCAACCGCAATTGACATAGAGACCCTGCACAGGTGTTTTGCCAAGGATCGGCGACCGATCCGGCGTCACATCGACGATACCCCCCCAGCTGCGCAGCATCCGCATCCGACGGTAAATTGGGAAAATTTCACAAATCGCTGCCAGAGTATGTTCAATGATGTGGAGCGCGCCGCGCTGCGCATAGCTTACATATTGGTCGGTCCCCGCACCAATCACCAGCTCCCCCTTATCCGATTGGCTCATATAAGCATGGACTGTGTTCGACATGACCACACAGGGAAATGTTGGCTTGATCGGTTCAGAAACGAGCGCCTGTAAGGGATAGCTCTCAAGCGGAAAATCAAGACCTGCCATCTGCATGATCACCGACGTATTGCCCGCCGCTGAAACACCGACACGTTTGGAAGCAATGTAGCCGCGCGTGGTGTCCACACCTGCAATCGCACCGTCCGGCCCGCGCCGGATACCGGTCACCCCGCAGTTCTGGATGATATCAACACCCAAAGCGGCCGCCGCGCGCGCGTAACCCCACGCCACAGTATCATGCCGCGCGGTCCCGCCGCGCCGCTGTAACGCCGCACCGAGCACCGGATGGCGCGCATCAGGCGAAATGCTCAACGGCGGGCAATAGGCTTTTGCTTCTTGCGGAGTCAGCCATTCATTGTCGACGCCGTTCAGCCGGTTGGCGTTGATATGGCGTTGCAAGCTTTGCACATCATGAACATTATGTGCGAGCATCATCACCCCGCGCTTTGAATACATGGTGTTATAATTCAGCTCTTGGCTCAACCCGTCCCAAAGTTTGAGTGCATGATCGTAAAGATGTGCGCTTTCATCATAAAGATAGTTGGAACGGATGATCGTGGTGTTGCGGCCCGTGTTGCCGCCGCCAATCCAGCCCTTTTCAAGCACGGCAACATTGGTGATCCCGTATTTTTTGGCGAGATAATAAGCAGCGCCAAGACCGTGTCCGCCGCCGCCAACGATAATCGCGTCATAAGCTGGTTTTGGCGCAGCATCGGGCCATTGTTCTGGCCAGCTTTGGTGGCCGCCCAATGCTTTGGCGAAGAGGTTATATCCGCTGAAACGCGTCATGCCAGTGCTGCTTTCGACGCTGCAACATAAAAATCCTTAAAGTCCTCAACGAACTTTTCTTCCAATGCATAGGGGCCTTGTCGATATCCGTCGCTGCTGATGCCCTGATGGTTGATCGTCGAAAAATGGCCGTCCTGCGTGTTGGTTGCGCGCCACAATGCTGCGATATGATCGGGATCATAATCAACCCCCTCGACCGCATCGGCGTGCACCAACCAGCTTGTCCGCAGCAACGTTTTGTCAGCCGCAATCGGGGTGAGTGAAAAAGTCACGACATGATCACAGCAGAAATGGTGCCAGCTGTTGGGCTGCGTCCAGATTGACAGGCTGGATGTTTCGGGTTCCTTGAATGGCCCGATCAGTTTCTGGCAGGCCAGTTTGCCATCAATTGATTGCGTGACGGCTCCATTTGCTAAAGCGAGGCGCGCAATGCGGTGCCACCAGCCCTCCGGAAATTCGATCAGATCGCGGTCAATGCCCAGTGCGCGCCATTCTGCGCGTTTGGCGGCCGCGTGGTCATCTTTAGGCGCGTCTTTGCCAAAACCAGTGGTGCCCAGAACGCGGATCAATTCAGGATGACCAACGTCACAGTGATAGCATTCGCGATTATTTTCCATCACGATCTTCCAATTGGCGTCTTCGATATAATTATCCTGCACGACAACCTTGAGACGGTCGAGGTCATAGACCGCAATCTGGTCGGAAATATCCGCCTTCACTTGAGTGATCGGCGGTGGAGTATCGCTCATACAGATGAAAATCAGCCCAGCGACATTTTCAAGCGCAACGGGCGACAGTCCGTGATCCGCTTTATCAAAATCCTCTGCCATGCTGCGTGCGGCGAGCAATTTTCCGTCCAGACCGTAGGTCCATTGATGATAGGGGCACATCAATCGCGGCGCGTGGCCGCTTTGTTCATGACAGATTTTCGCGCCCCGGTGGCGACAACTGTTCCAGAAAGCCCTGATTTCATTGTCACGCCCCCGCACAATGATGATCGAATTGCTCGCCAGTTCGAACAGGAAATAGTCACCAGGGTTTTTAACATGCGCAACCGTACAGGCATAGAGCCAGACGGATTTTAGCATCACCTGCGTATCAAACTGAAACGCCTCTTCGCTCACATACAGCTCACGTGGCAGTGTATGTCCCTTTCGGTCCATATCCAGCCACGTCGAAATAGGGTCATCGTGCGGCACTGTCTTACCCTCTCAACGCATTGTTTTCCGGATCGAAGGGCGAATCTTCTATGATCGTCGCCTTGTAACGCACGCCCAATATCGCGATTTCAAATGCGGCCCCGACGATCGCTACATCGGGTCGGATCATGGCCAGTGCGAGACTTTTTTTGACGCGCCAGCCGTAACCGCCCGACGTTGTTCGTCCGACAAGCTGATCACCCTGATAGATTGCCTCTGATCCGCGCGCATCAGCATCGCTAACCCCGTGCACTTCCAAGGTCACAAGCGTGTTGGAAAGCCCCTTTTCTTTCCATGAGAGCAAGGCATCACGCCCAAAAAAGGCCTGCTTCTTGAGGCTGATGAACCGGTCGAGGCCGCTTTCAAATGCGCTATATTCAATCGACAATTCACGTGGGATCAGTTTGTAACTTTTTTCGAGCGCCATCGACGTCATTGCGCGAATGCCGAACGGTTTAATGTCAAACTCTGCGCCCGCCTCGAACAGTACGTCGAAGATATAATTCTGCATCTCAATTGGATGATGGATTTCCCAACCTAGCTCACCAATGAAATTGACCCGCAGCGCATCGACTTGTGCAAGGCCGATGCTCATTTTCTTGCCCGTCAGCCAAGGGAAGGACGCGCTCGATAGATCAGTGTCAGTCAGTTTCGCCAGCACATCACGCGAACGTGGCCCTGCGAGCACAAGCACGCCCATTGATGTTGTCAGCCGTTCAAAACTGACGGATCCATCTGTTGGCATCGCTTTCTTGAGATAGTCATGATCGTGCCGTTCATAAGCGCCAGCCGATACCAGATAGTAACGTTGCGACGCCATTTTATAGACTGTGAATTCGCTGCGCACGCCGCCTTTGCTGGTCAACAGATAAGAAAGCGACACGCGGCCAACTTTTTTGGGGACGGCGTTGGTGAGCAATTGGTCAAGCCAAGCTTCGGCCCCTAGTCCCGAAATTTCGCATTTGGCAAAGGCGCTCATATCCTGAAGGCCAACTTTCTCGCTCACATGGCGGCATTCATTGCCGACATGTTCAAAATAGTTGGAGCGGCGGAACGACCATTTTTCCTGGATCAGTGCGTCATCGGCCGTCACGGGATGATTGTGATTGAGCAGGACATCGGGCTTATCGAGGTCCGCTTCGGTGAGGTGATAGCCCTCAGGCGCAAACCAATTGGGGCGTTCCCAGCCAAACACGCTGCCAAATACCGCGCCCTTTGCCTTCATCCGATCATAGCAAGGCGTGCGGCGCAGCGCGCGCGCGGCTTCACGTTCCTCATCTGGATAATGCACGGTGAAAACCTTGGCATAGGCTTCCTCATTCTTCGCGATCAAGAATCCTCGACCGGCATAGTCACCAAAGCGGCGCGGATCGACACCCATCATATCGATGGTGGGTTCACCGTCGACGATCCAATGGGCAAGCTGCCAACCCGCGCCCCCGGCCGCGGTGACCCCAAAACTATGGCCTTCATTGAGCCAGAAGTTTTTGAGACCCCACGCTGGTCCGACGATTGGCGACCCGTCGGGCGTGTAAGCGATAGCGCCGTTATAGACTTTCTTGATTCCCACTTCACCAAAAGCGGGCACGCGCGCCATTGCAGCGAGGATATAGGGTTCAAGCCGTTCGAGGGCATCCGGAAACAGTTCATATTCGCTGTTCGCGGCTGGCCCATCAACATAACAAGCGGGCGCGCCGACTTCATAAGGACCGAGCAGCAAACCACCCGCCTCCTCACGCATATAATAGCTCGCATCAGATTCGCGCAGCACACCCATTTCGGGTAGCCCTGCCTTTTTGCGTTCCATAATTGCGGGATGTTGTTCGGTGACGATATATTGATGTTCAACCGGGATAACAGGAATATCCAATCCAACCATCGCGCCGGTTTGTCGCGCAAAATTGCCTGAACAACTAATGACATGTTCGCAGGTGATATCGCCCTGATCGGTTGAGACCAGCCACGCACCATTCGCTTGCTGCGTGATCGCGGTGACGACCGTGTTGCGGTAAATGGTCGCGCCGTATTGCCGTGCACCCTTCGCCAGCGCCTGCGTCAAATCGGCGGGCTGGATATAGCCATCTTCGGGATGCTGGATCGCGCCAATCACGCCGTCCATATTGGCAAGCGGCCAGATGTCCTTGACCTGATCGGGGGTCAGAAAATTGACATCCACCCCAATCGTGCGCGCGACACCGGCATAATAATGATATTCATCCATCCGGTCTTGGGTTGTGGCCAGCCGTATATTGGTGACCTGCGAAAAGCCCGCATGCAGCCCCGTTTCCGCTTCCAACGAAGGATAAAGCTCAACCGAATATTGGTGCAGCTTTCCCACTGAATAGCTTAAGTTAAACAGGGGTAGCAGCCCTGCGGCATGCCAAGTGGAACCCGACGTCAGCTCCTTTCGTTCGAGCAGGACAACATCACTCCACCCCATTTTAGCAAGATGATACAATGTGCTGACGCCAACCACGCCCCCACCAATGACCACTGCCCGCGCTGTCGTTTTCATGCACTCTACCCAGATAACCAAGATTGCAGCGCTTATGTCAGGCAAGTCTTGCCCAGCGCAATTGGATTGGGCCGCCCATGACATTAATTCGATATTCTAATAGTAAATATTAGCAATAATGCGATTGAAAACCAGCGCGAGGTCATACTCGCCTTCTCATTCTCCTTTTGCTATGTACGCTCTATGACCGATTATCAGACCATCACCACCGACACTGTTCACACCCGTTCCGGCGCAATCAAATTGCACGGGCCAGAAGGGTTTGCCGGTATGCGCAAGGCAGGGCGTCTGGCCGCTGAAATCCTTGACGCGCTGGTTCCCCATATTGTTCCTGGGGTCACGACCGAAGCCATTGATGATATTGTCCGCGATCTGACGATCAAGGGCGGCGGCATTCCTGCCACGCTGAATTATCGGGGCTTTACGCACAGCTGCTGCACGTCAATCAATCATGTCGTATGCCACGGAATCCCGGGGCCAAAGCTGTTAAAAGACGGCGACATTTTGAATGTCGATGTCACCCCCATCGTCGATGGCTGGCACGGCGACACCAACCGCACCTATCTGGTCGGTGATGTCCCCATCAAGGCGCGCCGCTTGGTCGAAGTCACCTATGAAGCGATGATGCGCGGGATTGAGGCCGCACGTCCGGGCAATACGCTGGGCGATGTCGGCCACGCGATCCAATCCTTTGCCGAAAAGCATCGTTACGGCGTGGTCCGCGATTTTTGTGGTCACGGGCTTGGCCGCCTGTTCCATGATGCGCCTGAAGTGCTCCATGTTGGTCGTCCCGGCACGGGGGTTGAGCTGCGCGCGGGGATGTTTTTCACGATTGAACCGATGATCAACATTGGCCGCCCTGATGTCAAAGTTCTCGACGATGGCTGGACGGCTGTGACCCGTGACCGCTCGCTCACCGCGCAGTTTGAACATAGCATCGGCATCACCGAGTCGGGGCCGGAAATTTTCACCAAGAGTCCCAAAGGGCTCGATTGCCCGCCTTACTGACCAAAATATGCCTAAATTTTAGGCAATTTCTTTCAGCTTTGCCCCTTTAATGTGCATTAATTGCGCCGTTTGACGCCCAAACCACAGGCTTCTTGCGCAAATGCAATTGGCACGCTTATTGAATTACGCGTGTCAGTATGAAGGGGCCTACGTTCCATGAAAAAAATTGAAGCAATCATCAAACCGTTCAAGCTCGATGATGTCAAAGAAGCGCTCCACGAAGTGGGCGTGTCGGGCATTACTGTGACGGAGGCCAAGGGGTTCGGTCGCCAAAAGGGCCATACCGAACTTTATCGCGGTGCTGAATATGTCGTCGATTTCCTGCCCAAAGTGAAGCTAGAGGTCGTCGTCGACGATGATATGGCGGCGCGCGTGGTCGAAGCCATTGCTGCGGCGGCCCAAACGGGGCGGATCGGTGACGGCAAAATCTTCGTTATCCCCGTTGAAAGCGCGCTGCGTATCCGCACAGGCGAAAAAGACAGCGACGCCATCTAAATCCCATTTTCTCAACACAAATGAACAGCAACAAAGGAAGACCAATGGCCAATAAGCCCGCAGATATTTTGAAAATGATCAAGGAACAGGACATTGAATGGGTTGATGTCCGCTTCACCGATCCCAAGGGCAAATGGCAACATCTGACCATGTGTTCGGGCGTGATCGGCGAAGACGAGCTGACCGACGGTCTGATGTTTGACGGTTCTTCGATTGAAGGTTGGAAAGCGATCAACGAAAGCGACATGATCTTAAAGCCTGATCTTGACGCGGTTTATATCGATCCCTTCTCAGCCACGCCGATGATGATCCTCTTCTGTGATATTGTTGAACCGTCGACGGGCGAACTGTACAGCCGCGATCCGCGTTCAACCGCAAAGCGCGCCGAAGCCTATCTGAAGACAACCGGTATCGGTGACACCATCTATATCGGCCCTGAAGCAGAATTCTTCATGTTCGACGATGTCCGTTTCGAAAATGGCTACAACACCAGCTATTACAAAATCGACGATATCGAACTGCCAACCAACACCGGCACAAAATATGAAGGCGGCAACATGGGCCACCGTCCGCGCGTCAAGGGCGGATATTTCCCCGTTGCACCCGTGGACAGCGCAATGGACATTCGCGGTGAAATGGTTTCGACCATGCTTGAAATGGGCCTGCCCATGGACAAGCATCACCACGAAGTCGCGGCTGCCCAGCATGAACTCGGCCTCACATTCGGCACGCTGACAACCACGGCTGACCGCATGCAGATTTACAAATATGTCTGCCACCAGGTTGCCCACGCTTACGGCAAAACCGTCACCTTCATGCCAAAACCGATTAAAGATGATAATGGTTCGGGGATGCACACCCACCTTTCGATCTGGAACGGCAAGGAACCTTTGTTCGCTGGGAATGGCTATGCTGGCCTGTCGGACATGTGCCTGTATTTCATCGGCGGCATCATCAAACATGCCAAGTCACTGAACGCCTTCACCAACCCGTCGACCAACAGCTATAAGCGGCTGGTCCCAGGTTATGAAGCACCGGTGTTGCTGGCCTATTCCGCACGCAACCGCTCCGCATCCTGCCGTATTCCTTACGGCGCGGGGGCCAAGGCAAAGCGCGTTGAAGTCCGCTTCCCCGATGCAATGGCAAACCCATACCTCTGCTATTCGGCATTGTTTATGGCTGGGCTCGACGGCATTCAGAACAAAATCCATCCCGGCGAAGCGATGGACAAAAATCTGTACGACCTGCCACCAGAAGAACTCGCCCAAGTGCCAACCGTCTGCGGTTCACTGCGCGAAGCACTCGAACAGCTGGAGGCCGATCACGCCTATCTGCTTAAGGGTGACGTGTTCACCAAGGATCAGATCGACAGCTATATCGAACTCAAAATGGAAGACGTCGCCCGTTGGGAAATGACGCCGTCACCGGTTGAATTCGACATGTATTACAGCGCGTAAGCAAAACGCCGCGCGAACAAGAATGGCCCGGGGGGAAACTCCCGGGCCTTTTTGTTATGGGGAAGTGGATCGCACAGGCTACCCCATAAAGCGCGATGACACTAGCTTGATTGTTCCCCCGCGAAGGCGGGGGGCCAGTCCTATGATAAACGGCCTGCTGGGCAGTTCAAATTAGAGGAGACAAGGCAAATTTGCTATTTAACTCTAGATATTGATTGGCGCGTTATAAGCATCCATCACTGCCTCAATACGGCTAAGCAATTGTGCGAAGTTGGCGAAGCTGATGCCCGCGTAGTTCGGCTTGATGACCTTCTCCGCGAAAATGTATTTGTTATATTCCGTCGGCGAAGCCTTCGTGTTGGTTGGATTGAAGGACTTGCCATCTAGCTTGGTTTTCAACACCTTTGGCTCGAATAGACTCTCGATATCGGATTCACCTGTCGTCCCCTGTTCGGGCGTTTTTACGAGGTAAAGGTTGGCGGTGATATGGTAAAATGGGTCTGTCGATTTAAGTGTAATCTCTTTCTTGAAAATGCCTTTTATCGCAGGGAATAGATCCTTCTGCCCCTTATCGTTATCGACCAGAATGATGACAGGGTGCGCGAGTGGCTGATGTTTGAAGTGCTTTGCCAGCCGCTCGTAATGTTCAACGAATAACTTGAGATCGCCCGTCCCGCCACCCAAACGCAGGAGGTCATGCGCCTTGTTGCCGTAGCCAAATAGATTCACCGCAGGCTTGAATTTTCCTTCCACCATGCTGCCAAGCTTGGGATGAAAGGCGGTGAGCTGACGCATCGCATAGCGCAGATAGATGTTATCGGTCTTGCCTTCGCAGACGATGAGCGGGCGCTTCAATGCGATGAACATCTTGTAAAACAGGAAGTGCCGATATAGTTCGCGGGCAGCAGTTGGCTTTTTGCGCTTTTCCTCATCATCACGTCGATCCGAGCCGCCCTTCACAAAATGAATGTGACTCAGGATACCCTCCAGCGGTGCCAGTTTGTCCGTCAGCTCGGGCGGCGGCAATGGCGTCGGTGGATCGGTAACAGGTGGCGGTGCGACGGGGCGGAAATAGCGGCCCGTCATAAACAAGGCATGGCACATCGAACGCGCCAATTTGTAATAGTCGGCACGAATGTTGACCTTGCGGTTCACGACCAGCCCAGTCACCGACTGGCGGCTGTCGCGATATTGCATTCGGGTTTTGGCAGTGTTGATGGCGAAACCCGTGCCAGTGATTTTTCCGACCAACGCCGCCCCAAGCTCCCAAGTCGGTGGCTCGGCATCGGAGCGCATAGCGATCTCAGGCGGGAAATCCTTCTGGTTGGTTGAGAAGGTAATGTCATCGGCATAGCGGGAATAAGTGACGCGATGCTTTTTCGCGAGCCGTGCCAAGCGCACGTCAAGGATATTGGTCACCAGCTCGGACAAGATGGGAGAACACGGGCTTCCTTGCGGCAATGCGCCCTCGTGGCAGGCAATCTGCGCGATGGTGGTGGCGACAGTTTCGTGCAGCATAAAATCATAGTTCTTGAGGAAGAAACCGCGCACCCGCCCGAAATTGATCGATAGGAAAAAATCCTGAAGGTCAAGATTCAGGACATAGCGCCTGTTGCGATGCTCGTGGGCATTGGTGACGATGGAACGCTTGGGGCAAAACCCGTGTGACCGATGGAAGCCATGGGACAGGGGATGGCGAGGATTCTCGCGCTCCAGTTCTTCACAACACACATTGAGGAGGTTGGCCAAGCGGCGCTGGAGGAGTTTCAGCGGCTCAATGGGCGCGTCAATCTGTCGCTCGTGCCCGTTGGCCTTGGGA
>JBEBKH010000004.1:0-59923 GCA_040079575.1 Chakrabartia sp.
TAGTTTTTCTATAGGTGTAGCATCATTCAATTATAATAGACCGGGTAAATAACCTATGGCAGCGCTCAATATCATAACAGAAGCCGTAAGAAACGGCGTTTCATTTGATAATTTAGTCAAAGAAAACAAAGAGTTAATCAAGAAAATTGAAATTTTACAAGGCAAGCTCACTGCGATTGAAGCCCTTGCCGATACAGATACATTGACCCCCGTCGCGAACCGCCGCAGTTTTGTGCGCGAATTGGACAAGACGATCAGAAAAACGGAACGCCATGGGACTCATGCCGCTGTGCTGTTCGTTGATGTCGACGGACTAAAAGCGATCAATGACACTTATGGCCACTGTGCTGGCGATGCAATTTTGATTCATATTGCCACCGAATTGCCAAAAAGGCTGCGTGCGACGGACATGGTCGCGCGCTTGGGCGGTGACGAATTTGGCCTTATTCTGGACTATCTTTCTGAAGCCGATGTCCGAACCAAGGCGGCGTCAATTATCAGTGGTATCAATGCCACGCCCATCGTTTACGGCGCAGCGACCATTTACGTTCGTGTATCATGGGGTATGACAATGGTGTGCGACGGGGACAGTGTTGAGGACGCAATTGCACGCGCCGATGCCGCGATGTACGCGACCAAAGCGGCTCAGCGTTCTGAAAGATAATAGCGGTCCGTCGCGTTTAAGGCTTCGTCCAATTCATAGACAATGGGCTGACCTGTTGGAATTTCCAGCGTCGTTATCTCATCATCTGGAATGTTGGACAAATGCTTGACCAGCGCGCGCAGCGAATTACCATGCGCTGAAATAAGCACGCGCTTCCCAGTTTTGAGTTCCGGTGCAATCCGGCGTTCCCAATAAGGAAGGACGCGCGCAATGGTGTCTTTCAGGCTCTCAGTATTGGGAATTTTGATCCCCGCATAACGCCGATCCTGCGACAGATCGAACGCGCTGCCCGCTTCAAGCGGCGGCGGCGGAATGTCAAAGCTGCGGCGCCATATATGGACTTGATCTGCGCCGTGTTTTGCTGCTGTTTCAGCCTTATCAAGACCAGTTAAGCCGCCGTAATGGCGCTCATTCAGATGCCAGTCTTTTTCCACCGGCAACCACAGGCGGCCCATTTCTTCAAGCGCAAGGTTGAGTGTTTTGATCGCGCGGGTTTGAAGTGAGGTGAAACAAGTATCGAAATCAAGGCCTTTGTCGCGCATCAACACGCCTGCGGCCCGCGCTTCGCCAGCGCCCTTTTCGGTTACATCAACGTCCCACCACCCCGTGAACCGGTTTTCAAGATTCCATGTCGACTGACCGTGACGAATAAGGACGAGGGTTGGCATGAAAATCTCCAGAACGAATGAGTCGTGTCGCGTTTAGCGGTGGAGTTCGTGCGCAACAACAGCCCAGGCCCTGAACCTATACTGCTCTTGTCATGAAACGGCTAAATGGATTCAACGTATAGTCGCCAAATGGCCCGCAGAACGTAAAACCAAATCTTTGATACAAGGCTATGGCTGGTACAAATGCTGGCCCTGATCCCGTTTCGAGGCTCAGACGCTGATACCCCCTGTCACGCGCTTCCGCGATGATATGAGTTAACATTTTTGCGGCGATCCCTTTTCGCAAATGCGCGGCATCTGTTCGCATTGACTTGATTTCCCCCTGCTTGCCTTCTGCCGACCCTGTTATTGCCTTCAGTGCGCCGCAACCGGCCAGCTGGTCATCGTCCCAAATTGACCAAAATGTAACGTCGGCAGCATTGAGCCCGTCGAAATCGAGAAAATGACAGCTGTCTGCTGGCGAATGGGCCAGCATTCCGGCGAAATGGGTTTCGAGCAAAACCCGAATTTCAGGGCCAGAGAGATCATCTTCCTTTATATGGATCATCACGCACCAACTTGCTCTGCCAAAACCGCCAAACAATCGCGTGCTAATTTTTTGCACCGCGATGGCGACCAGGCACGCTCCGTATCAGGGTTCATATCATGGTCCTTGAACGGCATTTCCAGTGTCATTGCGACTGCGCCAAAGCGGTTGGCCACTTGGTTGGTCGACATGGTCAGATTGGCTTTGCCCGGTGCTGATGGCGGATACCCCAATTTATCCTGAAAATCAGGCGTGCGGGCGGTGAGCGCCGTGCGATACGCGTAAAAGCGTGCGCCCTGATCATCTGTCCAGTTCGGAATACCTTCAAAACCCGCAATGAAATTGGCCGGAATCGCTTCATCGCCGTGAATGTCCATCGCAAAATCGACGCCGCTTTTGTCCATTTCATTGCGGACACACAGCACTTCGGGGCTTTTTTCGGCACTGGGCGTTGCCCATTCGCGGTTGAGGTTCACACCGACCGCATTGGTCCGCAAATGGCCCCGGCATGACCCATCGGGGTTCATATTGGGGACGATGTGGAACGTACATGCCTTGCGCAGCAGAACCGCGACGGGGTCGGCGGTATCGGTCAACATCTCCAATGCGCCTTCCATCCAATGTTCGGCCATACTTTCGCCGGGATGCTGGCGCGCGTAAAGCCAGACCTGTTTGGGGCCTGTTCCCATAATCAGGCAATCAATCGGTTGTCCGTCAAGCGTTTGGCCGAGCTCGCGGTGGGTAACACCAGCCTTTGCCGCAATCCGCGCGATCAGATCATGATGTCGCTCCATTGAATAAGGCGCGAAATAGGCAAACCACACAGCGTCTTGCGCAGGCGTATGCGTGATTGTCAGGACGCCGTCTTTGTAGCATGTATCGGCGCAGCGCCAATCCTGCCGGTCATCACTGTATCGTGCGCTGTAATTGATCCAACCGCCGGGATAGGCACTGCCGCCACAATTGGTGATGGTGAGCGTGACGGGCTGTCCCTTTGCGCCTGCAACGCGAAAATGGAACCATTGGTAAAAATCAGAATCCTTATCTTTGCGGATCTCAAGACGAGCGCTGTCGCCACTGATGTCAGTCACGGTGATGTTGCCGCTGTCAAAACCGCTTGAAATTGTAATGCTCATGGGACCACCACCGTCTGACCAGAAGTTCCTGGGAAATCTTTGAACAGCGCGTTCGCAAGCTTTTCAGCGGCCAGCCCTGGTTGAGCGGCAGGCGCAGTGGACGGTGCCGAAGTTTCTGCCTTTCCTTCCCACACCAGCGTCGCATCCGCCTTACGGACCAGTTGGACGGAAAGTCGTGTCACGATGATCTGACGGGTTTTGCCGCCAATGGGGATGCTTGCGCCTAGACCGACGCCAACATTACCGCCAAAACTGCCCCCACCTATTCCAATAGAGAAGGGCGATTTTTTTGCTTCCTCGCGGGTCAGGCGGGTAAAGCTCGTTTTAGCAGTGTAAAGTGGCTCAGCAGCCCCGGCTGCGTCAGCATATCCGATTCGCGCCATTGCTTGGCCAACAGCAGCTGCATAGGTTGCGCCTTCAAGCGTCGGCGTGGTTTCAACGCGCACTGTTCCTAACGGAATAGCAGTGCCAAGATGGAAGCGCGTCACCTCAACTGGCGGAATACTAACGGCGCAGCCCCCTAGCGCGAG
The DNA here is from genome assembly GCA_040079575.1 of Chakrabartia sp. GTDB lineage: Bacteria > Pseudomonadota > Alphaproteobacteria > Sphingomonadales > Sphingomonadaceae > Aquisediminimonas. The sequence continues at coordinate 3,525 of JBEBKH010000004.1, forward strand.
GGCAACAAGGGTAACGGGAAAAATACGCATATGCTTCACTCCTGACGTGTCATGCCTTGACTTTACACAGATCGACCCTTAGGCGGCAGCCTTCATTTTCTAGATTAATATAAGAACAGGCAAGCGATCATGAAGATCCGCAATTCATTAAAGTCATTGAAGGGCCGTCACCGCGATAACCGCGTGATTCGCCGTCGTGGACGCACATACGTCATCAATAAGACCAATCGCCGGTTCAAAGCCCGTCAGGGCTGAGGTTAGGCGTGGTGAAGGCCGTCGTTTTTGACGTCGGCAATGTCCTATACGATTGGAGTCCTCGGTTTCTCTATGAGAAACTGATTGACGACCCGCGCGCGCTAGACTGGTTTCTGGATCATGTTGTCACGCACGACTGGCATTTTCAGCATGACGCAGGGCGCGACTTCGCTGACACTTGCGCAGAACGCATCGCGCAATTTCCTGATCAGGTGGACCTGATTCGTCTCTTTGCGCCGCGTTTCAACGAAACTATCCGCGCTGCCATCCCGGGATCGCTCGATATTGTCCGCGCACTTGATGACGCCGGTGTCCCATTGTTTGCCATTACGAATTTCAGCCATGAATTCTTCCCGCCCTTTCGTGCGCAGCATGCCGAAATTTTTGACCGTTTTCGGGATATCGTCGTGTCGGGTGACGCGCATTTGGTAAAGCCGGACCCCGCCATTTACGCACTGGCGCTGGCGCGATTCGGATTGCTGCCGGGCGAAGGCTTGTTCGTCGATGACCGCTTGGACAACGTCATAGCCGTACAGGAAAATGGCTTTGTCGGGCATCATTTTGTGGACGCAGCGACATTACGCACGGCGCTGCATCCCTTGATTTGAGTGTCGGCTAAGGCGTCACGACGTTGAAACCGGGTGATGGCGCTTCAAGAGATTGCATCATCGCCAACAGCGCACCGGCATCTCCCGACACTTTAAGATCGCCTGCCGCCATGGCGTCTGGAATATGGGCAAGGCCGACCATCAGCGTGTCAAAAACTTTGCGCGTTGTGGTCAATGTCGCGGTGGGATTTGCAAGTGTTTCACCCACGCGCGGGAACAATACGTCTTTGCCCACATGAAATCCAATGGCTTCATTGCGGTCTGTGAAGATGAATTGCACCGTCGTCCCAGCGCGTGTTGATTTGGCAGGGTTATAGCGGGCGGCTAGTGCATCCATCAGATTCGCTGTTGGCACCGCACGCAGCACGCCGAGGCCACCGACCGTGAGCGATGGTTTGGCGGGTCCATCCCGCAATTCGCGCGCGGCTTGCAGAAAATAATTGCGCCAGCTGCCAGCTTCGGCCTGAAATCCTTGCTGTTCATAGCTTGCGGCCAGCCATGTGCGCGCAGATGTATTGGCCGGATCAGCGAAAACCAGATGGTTGAAAACCGTGCTCGACCACCGGTAATCGCCTGCGTCAAACGCGGCAATGCCGGATTTTAAGGCTTTTTTCGTTCCCCCCATTGCCGAGACGTAGCGTTTGGCAGCTTCAACGGGTGTGTGCGCATTATAATTGGCTGGCACGCCGTCCCACCAGCCAAAATAGTTTTGAAACACCGCTTTGGCATTGTGATTGATCGTTCCGTAATAGCCGCGCGTTGAAAAATCACTTTTGGAAAAGCTCGGTTCTCCGATATTTTCGGCAATTTCCGTCGCGGTCTCACCGCTGTTGGCACGGCGCATCGTCTGATCATGGATGAAGCGGTAGGTATCACGGTGATGGGTCAGAAAGGTGCGGACATTGTCCCCACCCCATGTTGGCCAATTATGTGATCCAAACACAACGTCACTTTTATCACCGTATTGCCGCAGCGCCCCGTCAATCGATTTTGACCAGCCCAGCGTATCGCGGACCTTGGCACCGCGTTGGGTCAGGACATTGTGAAACGTGCCGGTGGCGACTTCGGCGGAACAAAGCGCCTTAAATTCAGGTAGATAGAACATGAATTCTGCAGGTGCCTCGCTGTTGGCGGCATCAATGAATTCAAATGTGACGCCGTCAATGACCACCGGCGCGGCCCCCGGACCCACTTCAAGCGTTGGCTTGGCAAGTGAGGACGTTCCATTGGCAGGAAGCGCCTGACCCAATCCTGTACCCACTTGTGCGGCTGCACTGCGCGGTAAACCATTACCAAATTGGAATGTTGCTCTGCGACTCATGTAATTGCCTGCAATGACATTTTCGCTCACCGCCTCGACAATGAACCCGTGCGGCGCGACGATGGGGATGCTGCCCGATGCGAGGACTTCAGCTTTTGCAAGGGCATTGACCCCGCCAAAATGATCGCCGTGGCTGTGGGTGAAGACGATCCCGCTCACAGGGCGGGCGCCGAGTGTTTTGTTGACCAAGGCCAGACCCGCCGCAGCGCTTTCAACGGCGGTTAAAGGATCGACAATGATCCACCCGGTTTTGCCGCGAATGATGGTCATCACCGAAATGTCATAACCGCGGAATTGATAAATCCCCGGCATCACTTCAAACAGGCCGTGTTCGCTGTTCAGCTTGGATTGCCGCCACAGTGACGGGTTGACGGTCGTTGGGGCATCGCCTTTGATAAAGGCATAACTGCCTGCATCCCAGACCGTTTCACCCTTTGCATTACGGATGATTCCACCCTCGATCTGGGCCAGACGCCTCCGCGTAGCATCCAAAAAATCTGCCTGATCGTTCAAGGGCAGGATCTGCCCTACGCGCGCATTGGCGTCTGCAGTTGCTTTGGTAGCGATTCCTACTGGTGGGGCACGGTCTGCAGCAAAGGCAGAAACAGATGTTCCCATCAGCATGGCAATGGTCAAGGCGCGAACGGAACGTGCTGTGTGCATGGCATCCTCCTGATAAATACCACGCTCACTGTATCGCTGAGTCGTGGCTAGTCTTTATAACCTTTCAGTTCATCGCCTGTCAGACGCACAACATGCAAGACATTCGTTGATCCCGGTGTCCCAAAGGGCACACCCGCCATCACAATCACGCGGTTGCCCGCTTTGGCCAGACCGTGACGCAGCGCCATGCGCTTGGCCTTGGCCACCATTTCTTCAAAGGATGCGACATCCTGAGTACGAACGCCGTGTACGCCCCATGTCAGGCCCATTTGCCGGGCGGTTGACAGCTGCGGGGTCAGCATCAGCAAGGGCACAGAGGGACGTTCACGTGCGATCCGGCGCGCGGTGGAGCCCGAACTTGTGTAACAGATGATCGCCGCAGCGGCGACGGTCTTGGCAATGTCAAACGCTGCCTCGGACAGCGCGTCTGCCGTTGTTGGATCTGGGCGTGTTTCAGTAAAATGGACGCGCGCGGCATAGCTGGGGTCGCTTTCCACGCTGATCGCGATCCGGTTCATCATCGCCACGGATTCAATCGGCCAATCGCCCGCTGCGGATTCTGCTGACAACATGATGGCATCGGCCCCGTCATAAATGGCGGTGGCGACGTCAGACACTTCAGCACGGGTCGGGGTTGGGGCTTTGATCATCGATTCGAGCATTTGGGTTGCGACCACCACTGGACGACCCAAGCGCCGCGCCGCTTCAACGATTTTCTTTTGTGCGGGTGGCACCGCTTCTGGCGGCAGTTCGACCCCCAAATCGCCACGTGCCACCATGACGGCATCGGCCATTTCCAAAATGCCGTCCAGACATTCAAGGGCTGCAGGCTTTTCAATCTTGGCCAGCAAGGCGGCGCGCCCGCCAATCACACGGCGCGCTTCCGCCAAATCTTCTGGGCGCTGCACAAAACTGAGCGCGATCCAGTCCACACCCTGATCAAGGGCGAACGCCAAGTCAGACCGATCCTTGTCCGTCAGAGCCGCCAAAGGCACGACGACATCAGGAACGTTAAGCCCCTTATTGTCCGACAACAGGCCGCCAACTTCGATCTGCGTGGTAATGATTTTGCCGTCCGTATGCGTCACGCGCAAAACCAGCTTACCGTCATCAAGCAAGAGCCGCGATCCCACGACCAGCGCGTTGAACACTTCACGGTGGGGCAAGCACACACGCGTGACATCACCGGCCGCGGAATCAAGGTCGAGCTGAAATGTTTCACCCGTGACGAGCGTAACCGGACCATTGGCGAAACTGCCCACGCGCAGTTTTGGCCCCTGTAAATCAACCAGGATGGTAGTCGGTCGCCCCAAATCCTTTTCCAATGCGCGGATGGATGCGATCACAACTGCCTTTTCGGCTTGATTGCCGTGGCTCATATTGATGCGGAAGGCGTCGGCCCCTGCTTCTAACAGGGATCGGATCATGGCTGGTGTGTTGCTGGCCGGACCAAGGGTTGCGACAATGCGGACTTTGCGCGCGCGTGCTGGAAGGTAAGTTGACAATCAAAGCTCCTCTATTCTCACACCGCCATAACCGCTAATGACGACAGATCAAATAAAGGCGCAAACGAATATGACAATTGATTCGCTCGACGATGCCGTAGCGGCAGCAGCCTTTCGCCGCCTGGTCCGGCATTTGCAGCACCGCACCGATGCCCAGAACGTCGATTTGATGGGATTGGCTGGTTTTTGTCGCAACTGTCTTGGTGATTGGGTGAGTGAGGCGGGCGCGATGTCCAAAGAAGATGGCCGCGCTTTTATCTACGGCATGCCTTACGTCGATTGGAAAGCACAGCATCAACAAACGGCAAGCCCTGAACAGTTGGCGCTAATGGCAGAAAGTGTCGCCAAGAACGCCGTTTGAACCAAGGGCAGCGGCGATTCGTTTGCATCCACCCCGGGTGCTAGCGGTGAATTGAGCCTCTCTGGCGGCAGGTTGAGCCCGTGAAATTTTGTTCCATCAACTCGTCCCAAACGCCCTTCTGTTGAACGCCTATCCCTTGGTTGTGATCCCCGTCACAGGCAGAGAAAAACCATAAAGGGTCGCACCGGGGATATTTTTTGTGAAAAAGTCAGTTTCCATTGCCAGTTTCATAGTCTTTGCCCTGACACTATTCGCACCTGCGCTGGCTTCAGCTTCAACCGGAAAATTTTGGCAGTGCGTAACCTATGCGCGCGAAGTTTCCGGTATTCAAATTCGTGGCAATGCTGAAACATGGTGGGGTCAGGCAGCTGGTCGTTACGACCGTGGCCACACCCCGCGCGAAGGTTCGGTTCTCGCGATGCCGGGCTACGGCAAAATGTCGATGGGCCATGTTGCGATGGTCAGCAAAGTGATCGGTGACCGTGAAATCCTTTTGACCCATGCCAATTGGTCACGTCGCGGTCAGGTCGAACGCAATGTGCGGGCCATTGATGTTTCGGCCAATGGCGATTGGAGCCGGGTTAAAATCTGGTTTGCTGGCAATGGTGATCTTGGCACAAGCAGCTATCCTGCTTCCGGCTTTATCTATGCTGACAAATCCTTTGCTCCTGACAAGCCCCAACCACGTGATCGTTTTCAACTCGGCAACGATGTTTTGCAGATGGCAAGCCTCGAAATGACCAGTCAAAACGCTGGTGGTACGGCCCTTCTTCGTTAAGCAGTAGCTGTCAAAAACTGGTCGCGCAATTCGCGTTTCAGCACTTTTCCGATCACATTACGTGGTAATTCGTCAACCACAATCAATCGACTGACCCGCTGCGTTTTGCCCAATTGCGCATTGGTTTGGCTTAGCACAGCATCCGCGTTTCCACCTGTCTTTAACACCACAAACCCGACCGGGGTTTCGCCCCAATCATCGCTGGGCGCGCCGACAACGGCCGCCTCCACCACAGCGTCATGCATCAGCAGTTTGGCCTCCAGGTCGCTTGGATATATGTTAAACCCGCCTGAGATAATCATATCCTTGGCGCGGTCCATCAGGATCAGGAACCCGTCTTCATCAAACCGGCCAATGTCACCGTGGCGGTAAAATAGGTTCCCGTCAGCATCGTGCCAATGCATGGCTTTGGTCGCATCGGGCCGATTGTTGTAACCGGTCATCATCGCGGGGGAGCGACCGACAATTTCACCCACACTGCCAACCGGCAATTCGGTCCCATCCTCATCAATCACACGCATGTCATGCCCCGGGGATGGCTGCCCCACGGTATGGAGCTTGTCTGGAAATAAGTGCGCCATCAGCAAGCACACGCCGCCGCCTTCGGTCAGGCCATATATTTCCACCAAACCACCTGGCCAGCGTTTGACAACATCAGCCTTTAGCGCGGCGGCAAAAGGCGCGCTGGTGCAATATTTCATCACGAAGGCGGACAGATCAAAACTGTCGAAATCTGGAACTGCCATGATTCTCCGGTATTGGACGGGAACCAACATGCAGTTGGTCGTACGTTCACGCGCCGCCAATTCCAGAAACCGACGCGCATCGAATTTTTTCATAAAGACTGATTTAGCCCCCGATGCGATTGTCGGAAGGAATGTCGCCATGGTCGTGTTTGAATAAAGCGGCGTCGACAGGATCGACACGGCTTCTATGCCATAGGCTGGAAGGCCGCGGTGAATATGTTGCCACCGCATCGCATGGCTGTGCACGATACCCTTTGGCACACCTGTGGTCCCTGACGAATAAATGATATTGAATGGGTCGGATGGAGCCGGCGATACAGGATGAGGGAAGGTTCCGGCGGGGTCCATCCACGCCGAAAGCGGTATTCCGACATCACAGCCATCCATCGCAATCCGCTGCGCTGTGCCAGTATCATGACCGTCCAACGTGGCGGCCGCCTGCGCGTCAAGAAACAGATGTTGCGCACCGGTATCGGTAAACATGGCGGCAATCGAATCGCCCGTAGCGGAATTGGTAAGCAGGCCCGCGACAGCGCCTGTGCGCAAGGTCGCGACGAAAACGGCAACCTGTTCAACGCTGTTTAACCCGACAATCGCCGTTGCGCTGCCAATCCCGATACCTTCACGTTGCAACCGCGCGGCGATCCGGTTGGCCATATCATTGAGTTCTGCCCAGGTCAGGCGACGGTCCTCATCCGCGACTGCAATGGCATCAGGACGTTCAACACCGTGCGCTGCAATAATGTCGGAAAGAAGGGCAAAGTCGCTCGTTAGCAGATCATTCGAGTTCAAGCGGGCATCCTTTTGTCAGCAATATCCCTCTATTTGACGCGTTTTTGCGACATATTCAAGCAGAGTCGGGGCTTTGTTAAGTGTTTGAAAACCATGATTTGTTATTGCGGTTTTTCTGATTCATTTTCGATGCAAGGGTTTTACGTGCAGTTTCGCCTGATATTTCAATTTTTGACGGTGCTGCCAGTCTTATCGGTCACGGCAGTGCACGCAATGCCGCTGGAATCGTCCGATACACTTCCCTATTGGCAATGCGTTCCCATCGCACGGTCGCTGTCTGGCATTCAAATTCGCGGTGATGCGCACACGTGGTGGGGTCAGGCAGAGGGCCATTACGGGCGCGGCAATGAACCCAAACAGGGCGCTGTTTTGGCGTTTATCCCGCACGGCGGGATGCGATTGGGCCATGTCGCAGCCGTCAGCAAAATCGTTGATGATCGCACCATCCTTGTCACCCATTCCAACTGGTCGCCAATCAACGGGCGACGCGGACAGATTGAACGCGACGTAAAGGTTATCGATGTTTCTGAGGCCGGCGATTGGAGCGCGGTACGTGTATGGTTCGCGCCGAGTCAAAATTTGGGCGCCACGGCGTGGCCGGTGCACGGCTTTATCTACCCAGCGGGCAAAGCACCAATGACCCTGCCGCAACAGCAGAGCGAAGCACCCGCTAAACTCCATTATACGGCTGTAATCGAAACTGAACGTGCACCAGAAAAGGCCCGTGACGTCAAACCGACAGGCAGACTTGCCTATCTGGGCAAAATGCTTCCTAAACTAAACAAGCTATAACAGGCTTTTCGACGCCTGTTCGAACACGTCTTTGGACAGGCCCGCGACTGCCACGATACGCTCAAGTTCGCTGCGCATAAGCGTCTGTCGCGCGTCATCAAAACGTTTCCAGCGGCCGAGCGGTGGCACAAGCTTTGCTGCTGTTTGCGGATTGATCGGGTCGAGTGCAATGAGCGTATCGGCATAGAGCCGGTAACCGCTGCCGTCTGCGCGGTGAAACGCGCGTTGATTGCCGCCAAAGGCCCCGATTAAAGACCGGACGCGGTTCGGGTTGTTCAGGGTAAAATCATTGTGCGTTAGCAAATCCGCCACTGCGGTTACTGTATCCGCTCGGGTCGAAAACGCTTGGGTCGAAAACCATTTGTCGAGAACCAACGGATTGTCCCGGTATCGATTGTAGAAAATATCAAGTGCAGCGACCCGTTGCGGCGCGTTTCCATTGGCAAGCGTGGCCAGCGCAGATTGCCGCTCCGTCATATTATCGGTCGATTCAAACTGCGCAAAGGCATGCGCCGCTCCGGCCCCGTCATCGGCTGCGGCAATATAGCCCAGCGCAACCGCCTTCATCCGCCGTGCGCCTTTCGCGGCGGGCGAATAAGTGAAAACATTCTGCTGATATTGTCCAAAGGCGGTTTGCCAATGATCGGTAAGCGATGACCCCAAATCTCTGCGCAATGCTTCTCGTGCGTTGTGGATGGCGTCTGGATCAACCACAAGCATTTGATCGCCAAGATAAGCTTCACTTGGCAACACTATCATTTCCGCAACCAAGGCTGGTTCTAGAGCATTATTGTTGAGCGTCGCGCGCACCGCATCAATGACATGGCTGTGATCGGGCTTGCCATTGGCGATCGCGCTGACCAACGTGTCCACCATGAGCTGTTGTAATGCTTCATAGCGACCGAATGGATCATCATCATGGGCGGCCAGAAAAGCCAATTCTTGGGCACTGCGATTGCTTTCAATGCTCACCGGCGCTGAAAAGTTGCGGTTGATCGACAAGATCGGCGGGCGGCTAAAGCCTGAAACCCGGATTTCGGTTTTAGGGTCAGTGAGCAGCACAAGCTGTTCCCCGCTGTGCGTCCCGCTTTCAGGATCAAACAAAGCAATTTTAAGCGGGACTGCCAGCGCGGCCTTATTAATCTGCCCCGGCGTGTCTGGGGTAGACTGTTCAAGGGTCAGCACCGCTTCGCCCCGCGCTGGATCATGCATGATATGCGTGCGGACCACGGGTGTGCCGGCTGTGCTGTACCAAAGGCGAAACTGCGTCAGATCGACGCCAGCACCGTCCTCCATAGCGCTCACAAAATCTTCGCACGTCGCCGCACTGCCATCATGGCGGTCAAAATAAAGATCACTGCCTTTGCGGAATGCGTCTGCGCCAACCAGCGTGTGGATCATCCGGACAATTTCAGCACCCTTGTTATAGATGGTTGCAGTGTAGAAATTAGAGATTTCCATATAGGATTCAGGGCGTATTGGATGCGCGAGCGGCCCGGAATCTTCAGGAAATTGAGCTGCGCGCAGCATCCGCACATCTTCGATCCGTTTGACCGCCGCTGATCCGTAATCTGCTGAAAAACTTTGGTCGCGAAAGACGGTAAAGCCTTCTTTGAGCGACAATTGAAACCAATCGCGGCAGGTTACCCGGTTGCCCGACCAATTGTGGAAATATTCATGCGCAACAACACCAGCGATATTGTCATAATCAATGTCGGTCGCGGTATCGGCGTCTGCCAGAATATAACGCGAATTAAAGATGTTGAGTGATTTATTCTCCATCGCCCCGAAATTAAAATCAGCCACCGCGACGATGTTGAACTGTCCCAGATCATATTCACGGCCATAGACGCGCTCATCCCATGACATTGCGTCTTTCAATGCCTGCATCGCATGCGTGGTTTTGGGAAGATCGGCTTCAGCAACCCAAATTGCGAGATCGACGTTCTTGCCGGTCATGGTTGTGAAACTGTCACGATTGGCCTTCAAATCTCCCGCCACCAACGCGAAAAGATAACAGGGCTTGGGAAAAGGATCAGTCCATATCGCAAAATGCCGTCCCTCTGGAAGATCACCTATGTTGGTACAATCGCCATTGGAAAGCAGCACAGGATAGGACGCTTTGTCCGCCTCCATGCGCACAGTATAGCGCGAAAGCACGTCTGGGCGGTCAGGGAAGAATGTCACCCGTCGGAACCCTTCCGCTTCACACTGGGTACACAGCAACCCACCGCTGGCATAAAGCCCCATCAACTGCGTGTTGGCCGCCGGATTGATCATGACTTCGGTTTCGATCACGGCCTGTTCGTTTGTGAGGGAGATCGTGAGGATATTGGCGTCACACGACCAACGGGTGGTTTCCGCGCCGTCAATACGCACAGTAAGGGGCGTCAAACCATCACCGTCCAGCCGCAGCGGGCGGGTGTGATCCCCGTTACGGGTGACCGTTAGCCGCGCGTGCACCCGTGTCTCTTCAGCGCCAAGCATAAAAGTCAGGCTGATTTCTGGGATCAACCAATCGGGCGCACGATATTCTTCGCGGTGTATGATATTGGGCGCGGCTGGGGCGGATATGTTATCAAGCATGAACTTGCTTAGTCCGCCGTGCTGGCTTGATCAATCCGCTTGGCTTGAAGCGAGCGGCAAATGTCGGCATTGCAGTGCGATGTCTCATATCCTGATCTTTGGCCTTGGTTACACAGCTGCGCGCATTGCCACAGCACTGCGTGCGCAGGGTTGGCAAGTCGTATCGACCGGCAGCAATGGCAGCATTGCATTTGATGATCAGGCGTCGGTTCGGCTCGCACTGGCACAAGCGACGCATATCCTGTCGTCTGTTCCACCAGTTGTCGACGGTGATCCTGTGTTGAACCTTTACGGAGATGCCGTGCGCGCGTCGCCTGCGCAGTGGAGGGGCTATCTGTCTTCCACTGGCGTTTACGGTGACACAGCGGGCGCATGGGTTGATGAAAGCGCGCTATTAAAAGGACGACGCGCGGCCCGTAATCAGGCTGATCACGATTGGCAGGTGCTGGGTGCGCATGTGTTCCGGCTGCCGGGTATTTACGGTCCGGACCGATCGGCATTGGACCGAGTCGCCGCTTGCAAGGCGCACCGTATTGATATGCCAACACAAGTGTTCAGTCGCATTCACGTTGATGATATTGTCTCCGGTGTCCTCGCAGGGATGGCAGGACCCGTCGGCGTTTATAATCTGGCGGATGATGTTCCGTGCAGCCAGAACCTTGTGATTGAGGCGGCGTGTGACATATTGGGGACACCCTATCCAAGACTGCAATCGATAGAAAAAGCAGCATTATCACCTATGGCGCGCGATTTTTATGCTGAAAACCGCCGTATTTCGAACGGAAAAGCGAAACGATTGTTAGGCTGGAAACCCCAGTTTCGCGACCTTCATAGCGGATTGCGCGCAATATATTACGGCTCAGTTGCAAAAGACAATTGACGTAAACGGAAATTAACGCCTAACCTCTCCTCCCTAGCCGACATCAGATCGGTCATGGTTCCGTTTTGGAGGATCGTTATTTGAGTACGCAAACCGCTGGCCATGTGCCGCCACCGTCGCTTTTTCTTGCTCTGACTGAATTGCCACGGGCATTGTTTGAAATGGGCACGTTGCCTTGGGCTGCTCCTGCGTTGATGAACGCGCCGCGTGGTGACGGGCATCCGGTTTTGGTCTTACCCGGCTTTGTTACTACCGATACCTCAACCCGATTGCTGCGCCGCTTTCTTAATCGCATCGGATATGATGCGCGCGCTTGGGAATTGGGCCGCAATCTTGGACCAAAAGCCATTGGCCATGAAGGTGAAAAACTCATTGAGCGTCTGGAAGAAATTCACGCTGAAACCGGCCAACGGGTCAGCCTTGTTGGCTGGTCGCTTGGCGGCATGATGGCGCGGCAATTATCGCGCCGTCGACCCGATCTGGTGCGGCAAGTAATTACTCTTGGATCCCCCATTGTCGGCGATCCTCGTTCAACCAATGCGTGGCGCGCTTACCAGCGGCTGACGGGTCACAAACTGAACGATCCCGGTACACAGGCCCAGCTGGATGAAAGTCATGAAGTGCCGCCAGTACCGTCGACCGCAATTTACACGCGCGATGACGGCGTCGTTGCGTGGCAGAATTGCATGGAACCCGAATCCGACACCACGGATAATATTGAAGTCAAAGGCAGCCACTGCGGCCTTGGCGTCAATCCCGTAGTCCTGTTCGCGATTGCGGACCGGCTGGCGCAGGCGGACGGAGCGTGGAAACCGTTTGAACGGTCCGGCATGAAGCATTGGTTCTACCCTTCATCAGGGCATATCCACTAAACATAGGCGTGAACGCCGCTCCGGCATCTTACCGGAGCGGCAGTTCCCTTACTTCCCGCGCATCATCGCCAGCGCATCGCGTCCAAAGGATGCGATCATTTCACCGACTTCACGAACCTGTGCCGTTGACCGCGCGCTTTGTGCTTTGACGAACGCGCTTTGCACTTTGACAACATCCTGAACGGTCTTTGCTCCGGCAACTTTGCGCATGGCGGCAAAGGCTTCATGTGCATTGGTTTCGGCGTGATCAATCACTTTGGTGTTGATCGCGACGGTGTTTTCAACCGCCTTTGACGCCGTTTCACGGATCGTTTTGGTGGCCTTTTTTATGGGTTCCGCAATTTTCTCAGCGGTCGTCGTTTTGGCTTTTTTGGCCTTTTCTGCTGTTTTCTTTGCCATCATGCGTTCTCCATTTTCCTGGTGTTTGGCTTCTTGATTTTTGCAGGCTTGCCCGTGATTTTTGGCGCTTTAGTTGGAATCACTTTCGCTGCCTTCACTGGCTTTACCGCTTTGGGTTTGGCGACAGATTCAGGCGCAGCTTTTGGCGGCGGTGTGAGCGTTGCTGCCTTCAAGGCGTCAAAGGAGCGCTGTAAACTGGCGGCATAAACGGCGGGATCAGGGACCATTTCACGGTCGCTGGTGAAGGAAATTGCAATGTCTTTTTCATAGGAATAGATTGTGTTGATGAGTCCCATGCCGTCAAAAATCGGGCCTAAGCCCATCATTTTGACCATCTTTGCACCGGCGAAATAGAGCGGTACCCGCGATCCCGGAACGTTTGTTGCAACACAGTTGAACACAGGCGCGTGGGCATTGGCAATCCCCAGCCGCGTATAAAGACGCGCGCCAAGTCCTGCGAGGCCAGACGGAATGAGTTGGCTATAATCCGTCAACGTGCGCGCCCCGACCGCATTGGTCATGGCCTTTGAATTCTTTGCTTCCTTATGAATATAGGCGAGGCGCTCTGCTGGGTCAGCAATGTGCGTTCCAAGGTTGATAACCATTGCTGACACAAGGTTGCCAAGTGCGGATTTTTCCTTGTCATCGCGCACGGAGATGGGGGCCATTGCGCTCATGCTTTCCTTGGGTAAGCCTTTGCGTCCCAACAAATAATCACGCAGCCCACCGCCAATGATGGCAAGAATGGCATCATTCACTGTCGCTCCGGGCAATGATTCCTTAATCGCGCGGACATCGGCGAGGGGGAAGGCAACGCCGTCAAACACGCGGTGTGGGGATACTTTCGCGTTAAAAAGTGTCTTTGGTGCCATCCGCGCGCCCTTAAGCGACACATCACCACCCGCAATTTCACGCGTGAGGCGCGCGACGCCGGGCACAGTGTTCCACATGGTTTGCGCAAACCGCAGGGGCTGACGAATGGAATTGACCCACGTGCGGAACAATAATTCCCCCATGGGTGGATTATTTTCGGGCCGCCACTCTGATTTTGGCGGCGTCTTGACCGGTAAGGGCTCGAGATCGTGGACAGCGGCTGACATTTCAACCCCGGACATGCCGTCAATCGCGGCATGATGGACTTTTGAAACCAGCGCGAAACAGCCCTTTGGAATGCCTTCAATATTGTCGAGGCCTTCGACAATGATGAATTCCCATAGGGGTTTTGAAAAATCCATTGGCCGCGAATGCAACCGCGCGACTTGAATACACAGTTGTCGCCAATCACCCGGTGCTGGTAAGGCAATGTGGCGGACATGATATTCAATGTCGAACGCTTCATCCTCAATCCAATAGGGGTGGTCGAGATCAAGCGGCACGCGCACCAGTTTTTGACGAAAACTGCGCGCACCGTCGAGACGGCTTTCAATATGGCGCAAAATATCTTTGAATCGGACAAAACCATCAGACGCGGTTGAGGGGTCATATATCGCAACCGATCCAATATGCATTGGCGTTGCTGGCGTTTCAAAATAGACGAAACTCGCATCTTGACCGCTGAGTTGTTCCATAATTCTCCCCTATCATTTTTCTTGGGGCTGAAGCTAACCTAAATCTATGCTGGTTGCGAGTCCTTGATGACAGCTTTTACGCGGTTTGAACTGAGGGCGATAAACATGCCGATCAGGGTTACAATACCGCCGCTGGCCGCGAGTAGTGACCATGTATACCCTTCAAAAACAGTCGATAATCCCATCGCGATGATCGGAATCAGGACGCTTGAATAGGCGGCTTTGGCCGGGCCAATCGCGCGGATCACACTGAAGTATAAAGTAAAGGCAATCGCACTGGCCATCACCCCTAAATAGAGCAGACCGGCAATATAAGTGGTGCTATATTCAATCGTGGGCGGTCCCGTCGTAATCCATGCAAAACAGGCATTTATGGCCGTTCCCCAGAGCATCCCCCATCCAAGCAGCGAAGCCATGGGCATGGCTTTGGCGCGCGGACTGGCTTGCATGATATTGGCGATTGATGCGCTCATCACCCCCGCGATGGTGAGCGCAACACCCAAAAGTGTCGCTTCATTGTTTGCTATATCATTGCGCAGTTCATTGGTGAATAAAATGGCGACCCCAAAAAATGCGACAAGCGACCCGATAATGAAGCGCCTGCTGACTTCCGTGCCCAAAAAAATGCGTCCCAAAATGGTATTGGGCACCACCAATAGAGCGAAAATAACAGCGACCAATCCTGAGGTGATATGCAATTCGGCGCGGTAAACAAAGTTGAAATTGAAGACAAATTGGGCAATGCCAAAGATGGCTGCGAAAGCGTGTCCAGAAGAACCCAAGCGTAGGGATTGCCCCATCAGCCGCGCATAACCAAGCATGACGCCGCCGCCGATTAAAAACCGGTATGTCACCGACCAGCTTGGGCTGACGGTCCCGATTTGACCAGTGATCACCAGCCACGTTGATCCCCAAATCAAGGTGATGATGGCAAATGGGATAAGGATGCGCGGGGCTGTCATCCCAGGGGCGACCGTTTCATTCATAAAGCGGCAATGGCGGTAGCGAACGGCGCGATTTGCGCGGCGGTCTGATCCCAACTGGTCACAAAACGCACTTCCCCTTCTGCCCAATCATAGAAATCATAGCCCTGGCTGCGTAATTTTGCCGCTTCGTCGGGCGACATCCGCACAAAGACTTCATTGGCTTCAACGGCATGGATCAACCGATCCCCTGCGGCCTGTGCCAAAAGCTGGGCCCCGGCATTTGAAGCGCGCGCATTGGCAAGCCAGAGATCATCTTCAAGCAACGCCAAAATCTGTGCTGCCAGATAGCGTCCTTTTGACAGTAAATGCCCGGCACGTTTTTGCCGAATAAGCGCTTCGGCAGCTAGTCCTTTATCGAAAAAAACCAACGCCTCTGCTGAAAGACCGCCATTTTTGACAAAGCCGAAACTCAAAACGTCAACACCAGCGCGCCATGTCAGATCTGCCGGAGACGCGCCGGTGTGCACAACTGCATTGGCAAACCGCGCACCATCCATATGCAAGCGCAGACCGCGCGCCTGCGCGAGTGCGCCAATCGCCGACACTTCCGGGGCTGAATAGCATTGCCCATATTCCGTCGCATTTGTGATTGAAATCACGGCAGGCTGGACGCGGTGAACATCGTTGGCAATGACATCGAGTCTGGATGCGATTGTTGCTGGCGTCAGTTTTGCCGCCACACCTTCTGCAAGCAAAAGTTTAGCGCCGTGGGTATAAAATTCTGGCGCACCTGCTTCATCATTTTCGATATGGGCGTCGCTGTGGCACACAATCCCGCGATAGGGCGGGCACAACGTGGCCAGTGCCAACGCATTCGCCGCTGTGCCTGTCGAAACCCACATTGCTTTGACAGATGTTTCAAACAGCTTTGAAAACGCGGTATCGAGAGAGACCGTGAGCGCATCCCCTTCATAGGCCGTATCGACACGTGCCGCCTTGGCCATTGCCTCAATGACCAAGGGGTGCGCGGGGGCGGCATTGTCGGAGAAAAATCGCATGTCTTTCCATGCGGAGCAATACAGCGCAGGTCAACGCCGCCCCTTCATTATTCACAAAAGGGCGGCGTCGTACTTAGTCGATGATGATTGGGTCTGCGTTCAACCATTTATACAGGCTGCCGCCAATGATCCCGCCCAGAATCGGCGCGACCCAGAAAATCCAAAGTTGATGCAGCGCGATACCGCCTTCCATCAACGCTGGTCCCGTGCTGCGCGCCGGATTAACCGACGTGTTGGTGACGGGGATGGAGATCAAATGGATCAACGTCAGCGCAAGGCCAATGGCAATGGGCGCAAAACCAGCAGGTGCGCGGCCATCGGTTGATCCCATGATGATGAACAGGAAAAATGCAGTCAGGATCACTTCGATCATAAAGCCCGCACCCATGCTATATTTGCCGGGCGAATGATCGCCAACGCCGTTTGATGCAAGGCCATTTGTCACAATATCATAACCGGGTTTTCCTGTGGCGATCATGTAGAGAGCGGCTGCGGCAAGCGCCCCGCCCAAAACTTGCGCAACAACATATGGCAAGATATTTTTGGCATCGAACCGACCGCCGGCCCAAAGACCAATGGTGACAGCGGGATTAAAATGCCCCCCGGAAATATGGCCAACGGCATAAGCCATTGTGACCACGGTCAAACCAAAAGCAAGACTGACGCCGAGCAGACCAATACCGACGTCTGGAAAAGCAGCCGCCAAAACGGCGCTACCGCACCCGCCGAATACGAGCCAAAATGTGCCGAGACTTTCGGCGATCAATGGATTGATAGATTTCATAGGACCGCTCCTTATTTACACGCCCGCAAATACGCGCGGACGCGACAAAGTCTGCGCTCCGACTCGCACAAAGTAAACCCATTATTAGGGAGGAAAAATGGTGCTGCTGGGGAGGATTGAACTCCCGACCTCGTCATTACCAATGACGCGCTCTACCACTGAGCTACAGCAGCACAATAACCGCATGGGCGATCAGGTGAGGCGCGCCTATGAACAAAGCATGTGGACGCGTCAAGCGATCTGCTTCTATCAGGTGATTTATGAGCAAAACACAAGATGCCACAAAACAGGATGAACGCGCTAAAAGGCTGGCCGATGCGTTGCGCGCCAATTTGCGCAAACGCAAAGAGCGCGAACGTCCATCAGATCCAGAGTCGAACGGTTAGTCGCTATTTCCTGTTTTTCCGCGCGGCGTAACGAGCATCGCGTGCAGCTTTCATTTCAGCGGGCGTTGGCACTTTTGGCGGGGCTTTTGGTGCTGCAGCGGCAAGGGCTGCTGCTTTTTCTTCGGCCTTTTGGGCAAGGGCTGCTTCTTTTGCAGCGCGTTTGGCGGCATGTTTTTCAGCCTCTTTCGCAGCCTTTTCAGCCTGCGCGGCGCGGCGGGCAGCCAGTACCGCTTCATCAACCGGTGGCTTAGCGCGCAGTTTTTCTAACGCTTTCTGTTTGGCAGCCGCAGCAAGGGAAATGCGATCCTGAAATCCGGGATCCTTAAAAAACGCCATTCAATCGTCATCCTGTTATGCCGTGCAAAATGCGCACCTTCTCCGCAGCCGCGTGGACCTTTTGCGGCATTATTTCAAGGGGGATGTGGTCGCTATGCGTTTAACCCAAGCTTGTACACGCCGATTCTAGCCAGATTTTTGCATCGCCATCCAGTTGTGGGCCGACAATCGCGCGCACTTGGGCGTGATAGTCATCCCACCAAATCAATTCATCGCGCGTCATAATCTCTGTATCAACCAATGTCCGGTCAATGGGGGCAAAGGTGAGGGTTTCAAAACCCAGATATGCGCCTTCCGCTCCGGCAATCGTGCGCGGCTCAACCAGCACCAGATTTTCAATACGGATGCCGTATTCATGCGCCTTATAATAGCCGGGTTCATTGGAAATAATCATGCCCGCGTGAAGTGGTTCTTCGGTGCCAGCCTGTCCGCCCGCTGATGTCGCGATTCGCTGCGGCCCTTCATGCACCGCAAGAAAGCTGCCAACGCCGTGGCCAGTGCCGTGTGCATAATCAACGCCTGCCGCCCACAGATATTGGCGCGCGAGCGTATCCAGTTGCGTGCCGCGTGTGCCGACTGGAAAAACCGCACGGGCAAGCGCGATATGGCCTTTGAGAACGCGGGTGAAACGGTCCTTCATTTCGGCGGTCGGCACGCCTGGGCCAACCCAAATTGTGCGGGTTACGTCGGTTGTACCGTCGAGATACTGTCCGCCTGAATCGACCAGATAAACGCTTGAAGGATCGATTTTGCGGTTCGTTGTGTCGTCCACCTTATAATGGCAAATGGCGCCGTTGGGGCCAGCGCCCGAAATCGTGTCAAAGGACAGGTCGCGCAGCAAACCCGTATCCTTGCGGAAGGATTCGAGCCGGTTTGCTGCTGAAATTTCGGTTTGTTCGCCCTTCGGCGCTTCCACCGACAACCAATGCAGGAAGCGCGAAAGTGCTGCCCCATCGCGTTTCTGCGCCGCACGCTGTCCCGCTTGTTCAATCGGGTTTTTGATCGCCTTGGCAAGGACGGTGGGGTCGCGCACTTCTATAATCTGTGCCCCGCCGGTCTTGAGTGCGCCGAAAATGGCGGAAACGGCGCGGTCTGGATCAACAGCAACGCGCTTACCTGCCATAGCGCCAAGCGCCGGGGCAAATGCCGCGCGGTCATGCACACGAACGGCATTGCCAAGATGCTGACGGACGCGGTCATCCATTTTTTCAGGTTCCACAAAAATGTCTGCGGTGGCATCCTTATTGAGGATTGCGAAGGAGAGGGCGACCGGCGTGTGCGACACGTCTTGCCCGCGGATATTGAAAGTCCAGGCAACCGAATCGAGCGCGCTGATAATGGTTGCGTCAAGGTTTTGGGTGGTGAGCCAATCTGCCACATCTTGACGTTTTTGCGCAGATGATTGCCCGGAAAACTCATCCCCGTGGGGAACCATCAACGCGGGGGATGGCTCTGGCTGGTCCGCCCAAACGATATCAATGGGGTTGCGCGTCACGGCAACCAGTGTGGCACCGCGCGCCGCCAAAGCGTTGGTCGCGGCCTCAACCCAGCCTTTGGTGTGGACCCAGGGATCATAGCCTATCCGTCCGCCCGCAGGCGCATGTTCACCAAGCCACGCAGCAATGCTGGTACCAGGAACCCCGACATAGGCCCAGTGCGCACCGTCCACTTGTTCGCGGACTTGCAGCGTGTAGCGCCCATCGGTGAAGATGGCTGCCTCTTGGGGAAGCACAACGGCAGATCCCGCTGACCCCTGAAATCCTGTCAGCCAAGCCAGCCGTTGGGCATAGGAGCCAACATATTCGGACATATGTTCATCACAGATCGGCACCACAAATCCGTCAAGACGGTCAGCGGAGAGTTGCGCGCGCAGGGCGCTCAGACGTGCTTCATAGGTGGACATTGTCTCAAACTCACGACTAAGGTTAGGTTCGTTCTAAGATAGGCTATTTTTTTATGAAAGCACCCCTTCTTGCAGCTCTTTTCGTTTTTTGTGTTGCCACGCCACTTACTGGCCAAGCTCAAGCCAAGAAAGCATCTGATTTGTCCAAAAACACCGCGATGACACCCCCGGTCGCAGACCAGCGCCCGCACAGCTCCACCCGCCACGGGATTACGATTGAGGACCCGTATTTCTGGATGAAGGATCAATCCTATCCCAAGGTTGATGACGCGGATGTGTTGGCGCACCTCAAAGCGGAAAATGCTTATTTTGAAGAGCGAATGAAACCTCAGACAGCTTTGGTTGAAACGCTGTTTCAGGAAATGAAGGGACGGATCAAAGAAGATGAATCGTCCGTGCCGCAAAAGGACGGCGATTATCTTTATTGGCGCCAGTTTGAAAAAGGCGCGCAGTATAAGAAATGGATGCGCAAACCTGTTGCGGGCGGCGCAGACGAAGTCATTTTTGACGAAGCCAAACAGGCAGAGGGAAAGGAATATTTTCGTCTTGGCGGCGTCGCTGTCAGTGATGATGACCGCTATCTCGCTTATGCTACCGACACGGATGGATCGGAACGCTTTACGTTGCGCGTGCGCGATTTGAAAACGGGCGCGGACCTGCCCGACACCATTACCAGCACACTTGGCGGGTTTGTCTGGACCAAGGATGGCAGCGGCTTGCTCTATGGTTTGGTCAATGAAAATTGGCGGATTGATCAAATCAAGCTTCATAAAATGGGGACAGCCCCCGACAAGGATATTGTGATCTACCGTGAGCCCGATCAAGGATTTCAGGCGGGGGTAGGCATCACCCATTCGGAAAAATATATTGTCATCGCGACGGGTGATAATGTGACGAGTGAAGTGCGGCTTTACCCTGCGGACAACCCGCTTGCCGCGCCGATTCTTGTGCGCCCGCGCGCCACAGGTGTCGAATATGATGTTGAAGAACATGACGGCACACTCTTCATCCACACCAACGATACCGGCACCAATTTTCGGTTGGTGACAGCCACAGTCGATCAACCGAGTGTGTGGACCGAATTGATTGCGCCATCCGCAAACTTTTACATGACCGGTGTTTCAACCTTTGCTGATTTTTTCGTTGTTGAGGGGCGTGAAAATGGTCTCGATCAGGTGGCCGTGCATGCTTACGGCGGCGGCACACCGAAACGGATCGCCTTTCCAGAGGCAAGCTACAGCGCGGGATTGGATGACAATCCGGAATATAAAGTCTCGACACTCCGCCTGTCATACGAATCGATGGTCACGCCCGACACAATCTTTGATTATGATGTGGCCAGTCAAAAAATGACCACATTGAAAGTGCAAGAAATCCCCAGCGGTTATGACGCCAGCCAATATGTCACTGAACGCACCGAAATCACCGCGCGCGACGGGGTGAAGGTGCCGGTGTCGGTGGTTTATAAAAAGGGTTTCAAGAAAAACGGCAAAGGCCCGCTCTATCTCTATGCCTACGGCGCTTATGGCTATGCCGTTCCGCCGGGGTTTTCGACGCTACGCCTGTCACTGCTTGATCGCGGATTTGCCTATGCCATCGCCCATATCCGCGGCGGCGATGATCTGGGTCAGCAATGGTATCTTGACGGCAAACTTGAAAAGCGCACGAATACATTCAACGATTTTGTCGACAGCGCAAAGGGGCTGATCGCACAAAAATTCACCCGTGCAGGCCGGATCGTTGCGGCGGGCGGATCGGCGGGCGGCGAATTGATGGGGGTGGTCGTCAACACCAACCCCGAACTGTTCGGCGCGGTTGCGGCGCATGTGCCCTTTGTCGATGTTCTCAACACAATGCAGGATGAAAGTCTGCCGCTGACCCCGGGCGAATGGCCCGAATGGGGCAATCCTGTGACGGATAAAGCCGCATTTGATCTGCTTCGCTCCTATTCGCCCTATGATCAGGTGAAAGCGCAAAACTATCCCCCCATGCTGGTGACGGCAGGTCTTAACGATCCGCGTGTTACCTATTGGGAACCTGCAAAATGGGTCGCAAAACTGCGCCGTGATAAGACCGATCAGAACATCCTGATGCTCAAAACCAATATGGGTGCGGGACACGGCGGCAAATCCGGCCGGTTTGAAGGCTTGCGCGAAGATGCTGAGGAATATGCATTCTTCTTGTGGCAATTGGGGATGGTGGATTGAGGGGGTTTGAAACCACCATCACGCCCACCCCCGCCGACATTGATGAATTAGGCCACGTCAACAATGCGGTATGGGTGCGGTGGATTCAGGATGTGGCGACTGCGCATTGGCATGCGGTTGCGTCCGCCGCGCATATCTCCGCCTATGTCTGGGTCGTTGTCCGCCATGAAATCGACTATATGGGCAATGTCGGGGCAGGTGACACCGTGACGGCGCGGACATGGATTAGCGAACCACCCAAGGGCGCGCGTTTCAACCGGAATATGGAATTTACGGGCGCTGACGGTAAGGTAAAGGTGCGCAGCCTGACCACATGGGCGATTATTGACCGCACCTCTGGGCGTATTTTGCGTGTGCCGGCGGCGGTGGCTGCGCCGTTTTTAGATGATACGGGATAAAGATCAGCGCTGAATGGCGTCCAACACGGCACGGATGGCGGCGTCGTCCGATGGAAATCCCATATGGCCGCAGTCGACCTCAACGGCGTGATCGCGTTCATGGCTTTGTCCGCGCGCAGAGGCCGGGGCAATAATACCGTCATTACGGGACCATATCGCCGTGGTGGGCACGGGTGGTTTGTCACACAGCGATGACGGTATTGGGGGCGCATCGACGGGGTGGCGCGCGACAAATTCATAAAGACGCCATGCATGATTGGCGCGCGGATCACCCGAAAACGGGCTGCCCAAAGTGATAATTTTTGCAACACGGTGCGGCGCATATTTGGCATATTCGCGCGCCATAAGGCCGCCAAGGCTCCAACCAACCAACGTAACAGGGCCGTCCACTTCGCGGGCAATGCGGTCCAGCCGTGCGTCAATTTTGGTCAGGCTATCAGCGCGCACGCCAAGATTGCGCCCTTGTCCCCAGCCATAGGCATAATAACCAGCAGTCTTTAAGGTGCGTCGCAACCGGATCGTTGACGCGTCAGACGCAAAAAATCCCGGCAGAACCATGACCGCGCGGCCATCGCCTTCGTTCTTTACCGGCACCGCCTTACCCATCCGTCCGCCGCGACGCCAATCGGCCAGCACGCGCACTTCGCCCAGCAACAAGCCAAGCGAGGGCGCAACAGAATCAGTCGGGGGAAAGCTATTGAACATCGGGGCAGAATGTGGCCGCCGTCATGAATATGCAATGAAGATATCATCATCTTGTCATGGACAGTGGGGTGAAACGCCCTAAATGAACGTCATGCCACCCCTGACAGACACTCACGATCAAGCCAGCCCGGGTTTTGCGATCATAAAGCGGTTTTTGCCCTATCTTTGGCCAAAGGATCAGCCGGGACTTCGGGTGCGGATTGTCTTTGCGCTCATTTTGGTTGTCGCGTCGATCTTCATTCAGTTGAGCATGGGGTATTTTTACGGCTGGGCGATAGACCGGATGGTTCCGGGGCAAGAAGCGGGGGTCAGCATCGCTATCGCGCTGGTCGCGGCCTATGCGGGCGCGCGATTTGGCGGCGTGCTCTCCAACAATCTGCGCAACATTGTGTTTGAACGCGTCGGGCAGGATGCGACGCGGCGGCTTGCCGTCAATGTCTTCACCCATCTCCACGCACTTTCGCTCCGTTTTCACCTCAACCGCCGGACCGGCGCAGTGACGAAGGTGATTGAACGCGGGACCAAAAGCATCGATACCATGCTCTATTTCATGCTGTTCAACATCGCGCCTACAGTGATTGAACTGATCGCGGTGACCGTTATTTTCTGGACCAAGTTCGGGATCGGATTGGTTGTCGCAACGTTGGTCATGGTGGTCACCTATATCATCTTCACCCAAAGGATCACCGATTGGCGCACAGCACTGCGTGCCGAAATGAATGATCTCGATACGGCGACAGTCTCGCGTTCGGTCGATAGTTTGCTGAATTACGAAACGGTCAAATATTTCAACGCGGAAGCGCGGGAGGCCGAACAATATGGCCGCGTTGCGAAACGCTATGCCGATGCGGCGATAAAATCGGAAAATTCACTCGCTTTGCTCAACGTTGGGCAATCGCTCATCACCAATCTCATGATGGCAGGGGCGATGGGCTATACGGTCTGGGGCTGGTCGACTGGACTGTTCACGGTCGGGAATGTTGTGCTGGTCAACACGCTGCTTGCCCAGCTGTTCCGCCCGCTTGATCTGCTCGGCATGGTCTACCGCAATATCAAACAGGGTTTGATTGATATGGAAGCGATGTTCAATCTGATCGATACGCCAGCGGAGGTCGTCGACAAAGTTAGCGCGCCTGCATTGTTGGTCAGTGGCGGGGCACTGACATTTGATGATGTGACCTTCGCCTATGAAGCGGACCGCCCAATCCTGAAGGGCGTCAGTTTTACAGTGCCATCAGGCGGCACATTGGCTGTGGTCGGCCCGTCTGGCGCTGGCAAATCAACACTCGCGCGATTGATTTACCGTTTCTACGACATCACAGGAGGGCGCATCACCATTGATGGGCAGGATTTGCGTGACGTGACACAAGGCTCACTGCGTGCTGTGATCGGGATTGTGCCGCAGGATACGGTGCTTTTTAACGACACGATTGGCTATAACATCGGATATGGTCGTGAAGGCGCAGACCAACAGGATATTGAGGACGCAGCCAAAGGCGCGGCGATCCATGCGTTTATCGCCGCCCAACCTCAGGGCTATGACACGCCTGTGGGGGAACGCGGATTGAAACTGTCCGGCGGCGAAAAGCAGCGTGTGGCCATTGCGCGGACGTTGGTCAAAGATCCACCGATTTTGATCTTGGATGAAGCCACATCCGCACTCGACAGCCGGACCGAAGCGGAAATTCAGGCGACCCTGACGCGCGTTTCCGAAAAGCGCACCACCATCGTGATTGCCCACCGGCTCTCGACCATAGTTGATGCCGATCAGATTGTTGTTCTGGACGGTGGACGCGTTGCTGAACGCGGTACCCATGCCACACTGCTGCGCAAACAAGGCCTTTATGCCGAAATGTGGGCGCGCCAGCAGGCTGAACAAGATGAAGAGATGGACGTGACGGCGTGACCAACCCGCTAGACATTTTGCACACCACCTTTGGGTTTCCGGCCTTTCGCGGGGTCCAAGAACAGGTTGTGGGCCGGGTATTGGCAGGTGAACGGACCCTCGCCGTGATGCCAACGGGGGCTGGCAAATCGCTTTGCTATCAGTTGCCAAGCCTTGCGATGGACGGCACCTGTATTGTCATCTCTCCGCTGATTGCGCTGATGCATGACCAGCTGCGCGCGGCGACCGCCATTGGCATCCGTGCGGCCACCCTGACATCAGCCGATGACAACCGCGCAGAAACGATGGAACGCTTTCGCAACGGTGATCTTGATCTCCTCTATGCTGCCCCCGAACGTGCATCGGGGATGGAGTTTCGCGGGTTGTTACGTGAAGCCAAAATTTCACTGTTCGCGATTGATGAGGCGCACTGCGTTTCCGAATGGGGGCATGACTTCCGCCCTGACTACCGGCTTTTGCGCCCGTTGATGGATGATTTTGCAGCTGTGCCTCGGCTCGCGCTGACGGCAACAGCGGACGCGCACACACGCGGCGACATTTTGGCGCAACTGGGAATCCCGGTGGGCGGGATGATCGTCGCGGGGTTTGACCGGCCCAATATCCGCTATTCGATTTCGCCCAAACAAAGCACAACGCAGCAGATTGCCGATGTTGTCGCCGCGACGCCGGGCGCAGGAATTGTCTACGCCCAGACCCGCATAGGAACCGAGCGACTGGCAGAACAACTTGCCAAGACAGGACGTCCAACGCGCGCTTATCATGCTGGATTGGACCCGGCGGTACGCGCTAAAAATCAGCATGATTTCGTGGCGTCAGAAGATATGGTGATGGTTGCAACTGTGGCGTTTGGGATGGGGATAGATAAACCCGACGTTCGCTTTGTCGCGCATGCAGGGCTGCCCAAATCGATTGAGGCCTATTATCAGGAAACCGGTCGCGCGGGCCGTGACGGCGATCCAGCGGACGCGCATTTGTTTTGGGGCGCAGATGATTTTGCCAAAGCCCGACAGCGTTTGGACGAAGTCGATCCGTCGCGGTTGCAGGGGGAACGGACCCGCCTGACCGCGCTTGGTGCTTTGGTCGAAACTGCGACCTGCAGACGCGCTATCCTGTTGCGTCACTTCGGTGAAAGCCCCTCAGAAATATGCGGGAATTGTGATAATTGCCTCAATGCTCCGGCATCGATTGATGCAACCGAAACGGCGCGCAAATTCCTGTCGGCGGTGTACCGTACAGGGCAAAGCTTTGGCGTTGGCCATTTGGAAGCTGTGCTGACGGGGCAGGTCAATGAACGCGGCATCAAATTGGGTCACGATCAACTGTCCGTCTTTGGGATTGTCGATGGTGAAGAAACCGCGCTCATCAAACCTGTTGCGCGCGCTTTGTTGCTGCGCGATGCGCTGCGCCCCAATGAACACGGCGGGCTGATGTTTGGCCCCGAAGCAAAAGCGATACTGAAGGGGGACTTAAGCGTCCATCTTGTCATTCCGCCCAAACGTGAACGGCGACGCAAGCGTGGTCAAGACGATAATCCGGTCGGCGATCCGGTGTTTGAGGCATTGCGCAAACGTCGCCGCGAACTTGCCGAGGAAGCAGGGGTGCCGCCTTATGTTATCTTCCACGATTCCACACTGCGGGATATGGCGCGGATCCAGCCGATCAATTTGAAAGCGCTGGGCAACATTACGGGCGTCGGCGAACGCAAACTTGAAGCTTACGGCGATGCTTTTCTTGCAGTTTTGAACGGCTAATGACAAGGATGTAAGCTATGTTCCGGATCTTGGATGAGAATATTTTGGTTGCCCCGCAAATCAGTGTCGATGCCGTAGCGGCAGCGGCACAGGACGGCGTGACACTAATCATTAACAATCGCCCCGAAGGCGAGTCGGACGATCAAACGACAGGGGCTGAGATTGAGCGCGCTGCACGCAGCGCTGGTCTGGATTATATCGCGATTCCCATTACCCATGCAGGGTTTTCCCAATCCCAGGTCGATGCCATGGTCGCTGCCCTCAACGGCGCGAACGGAAAAGTGCTGGCCTATTGCCGGTCTGGTACACGTTCCACCTTGCTCTGGGCTTTGGCGCGCGCGGCACAGGGTGATGCGCCAGATATTTTGACGGCGAAGGCCGCGGCGGCAGGCTATGATCTGGGACCAATCCGCGCGATGCTCGATATGTTGGCAGCGCGCGCATGACGCTGGCTGAGATCCTGCCGTTCATTATCTCACTCATCAGTGTTTTGCTGCTTGCAGGCCTATCACGCTGGCTTAAACTCGGGGGTGATGTGCGGATCAAGGATGCCGCTCACGCGCGCCAAATCGCGGTAGAGACGGTGTTCGGGTTTGATGGCAAGGATGTTGTGATTGACCGTGCTGGGATTGGCGCGTTGCTCAAAGATGCAGAGGGTCGGCAGATGGTGATCCGTCGAAACGGCGCGCATTTTGTTGGGCGGTTACTTGATCCCAGTGTCGAGGCGCGGCTTGATCACCAATTTCTGACGCTTGGCACGGATGAAAAAACCTTTGGCACAATCACGCTCAATCTGGGTGATCAGGCGCAATATTGGGCGAGCGGATTAAGGCATTTGAAGCATGGATAAACTTCCCGATCCGCTCGATTTTGCGGTTCCCGTCTTTGTTTTGCTGATCATCATTGAAATGATCTGGGCGCGGCGGCGCGCGCCGGAAAAATATGAACCCAAAGATACGCTGACATCGCTGATGCTGGGGTTTGGCAGTTCGATTGCTGGGCTCGTGTTTGGCGGGATGGCCATCGGCGTCGCATTTTGGGCCTATGATTACCGGATCGCGACGGTCCCCTTTGTGTGGTGGGCATGGCCGCTTTGTTTCGTGCTCGATGATCTGTCTTATTATGTGTACCACCGGTCCGCGCACCGTGTGCGTTGGTTTTGGGCAGCGCATGTCAATCATCATTCAAGCCAGCACTATAATTTATCAACGGCGCTACGGCAGCATTGGACAGGCTTTTTTGCGCTCTCCTTCATCTTCCGCTTGCCGATCGTGTTTATTGGCTTTCACCCTGCGATGGTGCTGTTCGTCGGCGCGATTAACTTGATCTACCAATTCTGGATCCACACCGAAGCGATTGACCGTCTGCCCAAATGGTTTGAAGCGGTGCTGAACACGCCGAGCCACCACCGTGTTCACCACGCGACCAATCCGCGCTATCTGGATCGCAACTATGCAGGGGTTTTTATCATCTGGGACAAGATGTTTGGGACATTCACAGCCGAAGTCGATGACGAACAAATTCGTTACGGTATTGTAAAACAGCTTGGCTCCTTCAACTTGCTTTGGAATGTTTTCCACGAATGGATCGGGATTGCGCAAGATCTCTGGCGTGCCCCTTGGGGCAGTAAACTCTGGTATTTGCTTGGCCCTCCGGGATGGACCCATGATGGCAGCCGCGACACGAGCGACTCGCTGAAAGCCAAATGGATGGAGCAGCAAAATGGAAGAATTTGATATTATCGTTGTTGGTGGCGGGTCTGGCGGCAGTGCGGCGGCAGGGCGGTTGAGCGAGGACGGCAAATATCGCGTCTGTTTGATCGAAGCCGGCGGCAAAAATACCGACATTCGTGTCCGTGCGCCTGGCCTGTTCCCTTTTTTGCCTGCGAGCACCAATTGGAAATTTGAAACAGTGCCTCAACCCGGGCTCAACGGACGCTTTGGCTATCAACCGCGCGGGCGGGGTTTGGGCGGATCATCTGCGATCAATGCGATGGTCTATATCCGCGGCTGTGCATGGGATTATGACAATTGGGCCGCACTTGGTTGCGATGGCTGGGCGTATCAGGACGTATTACCCTATTTCAAACGGTCCGAAGGCAATGTGCGGGGGAGCGATGCCTTTCACGGCGGCAACGGACCCTTAACTGTCAGCGATCAAAGCTGCCCAAATCAGGGCAGCCTCGAATTCGTTGAAGCCGGCGCATCACTCCAATTGCCGCGCAATGATGATTTCAACGGCGCCAAATTTGAAGGCGTCGGCCTTTATCAAGTGACACAGCGCAAGGGCGAACGTTGGACGTCGGCGCGCGCCTATGTTGAACAAAACCGAGATGCCGGGCGGCTTCATGTGGAAACGGGAGCGCTTGTTGAAAAAGTGATTTTTGAAAATGGCCGTGCGATCGGTGTTGCTTTCAACCAGGGCCGAAACCGACGCATTGTCAAAGCGCGCCGCGCGGTCATCTTGGCAGGCGGTGTGTTTGGGACGGCCCAAACGCTGATGCTGTCAGGTATTGGCCCTGCTGAACATTTGAAATCGCACGGGATTGATGTGATTGTGGATCGGCCAGCGGTGGGCAGTAACCTGCAAGATCATATCGATTATGTTGCAGGCTTTGAAACGGGGGGGTCTGTTTTTAGCGGTACCAATTTGAAGACCATCTTCAAAACAGCAGGCGCCTTGTTTGAATGGTTGCGCAAGCGCACGGGGCCTTTGACAACCAACTATGCAGAAGCAGGCGGTTTTGCAAAATCATCGCCCAGTGTCGCAGTGCCAGACCTTCAGTTTCACTTCGTGCCAGCGATCCTTGAAAACCACGGCCTTGATAAGGTTAAGGAACCGGGTTTTTCAGGGCATGTTTGCGTTTTACGCCCTGAAAGTCGCGGGACGGTGCGTCTGGCGAGCGCTGATCCGGCAGCTGCGCCGTTGATTGACCCCAATTTCCTGAGCGATGACCGTGACATGGTGGTGATGAAAGCAGGGGTTCGGTTATTGCACCGCATATTAACAGCACCCCCCTTGTCACGCCACGGTGGCAAGGATCGCCATAACACCCCGTTGGATGATGATGCGGCGCTTGAACAGATGATCCGCAACCGGTCAGATACTGTTTATCACCCTGTGGGAACGGCGCGGATGGGATCAGATGAGGATGCAGTCTGCGATCCGCGCTTGCGTGTGCGCGGAGTCGCAGGGCTTTATGTCGCCGATGCCTCAGTCATGCCGCGCCTTGTCAGCGGCAATACCAATGCCCCGTCTATTATGATTGGCGAACGCTGCGCTGATTTCGTCAGGGCCGATCTGCTTTAATCAGCCTATTTTGCAATGCCACCAGTCCGTTTTAGTCTTCTGCGGACGAGCCACGGTGCCCAATTCATTAAAAAACCGACCTCCTCTGCAGTTTTTCCAACCAGTGTGTGTGTCTTCTTGCCCTGGACGGCCGCCCAAGCCGCCTCTGCAACGCGGTCAACCGGCGTAATTTCCAACCCGGCTTCAATAACGCCCTGACGGACATTGTGATTTGACCCTGAAGTATTTTCATTCAGTAAGGGTGTTTCGATGAAGCTTGGCATTAACGAACAAACCTTGATACCGTGCGATGCCCATTCGATTTCCAGTGCTTCTGTCAAGGCGCGTACGCCGAATTTTGTCGCTGCATATACGGCAAACCCGGATCCTGCGACCATGCCGGCCAATGAACTGGTGTTGAGCAAACACGATCCTGGCGTTGCTTTCAGATAGGAAAACCCTGCCTCCGCGCCGTTGATCACACCTTTAAGATTAACGTCAATCAACAAGTCATTGTCAGCATGGCTGACGTCGCAAAATTGCCCGCTGCGCGCGATACCGGCATTGTTGAAAAGAACATCAAGCCGCCCGCCTGTTGCTTTTGTGAAGGCGGTCAGCGCCCGATCCCATGCTGCGCGATCACGCACATCCAGCACATGGGTGCTCGATGACCCACCGGGTAAAAGCGCAGCTGTTTGTGCCATACCAGTTTCGTTGACATCAGCGATACCAACGAACCAGCCTTTCGCCGCGAAAAACATGGCGACTGCGCGCCCGATGCCAGAAGCAGCCCCGGTGATAAATATTGCTTTTTGTGTCGCCATCTTCAAATTCCCTGCCATTGCCTTATGAGCTAGCTATCGAAAAAAAAGGGCGTGCGCCAATGCGAATTTTAATCTGGCTGTTTGCAATACTGGCCATAGGAACTCCGGCAGCGGTTAAGGCAGAGGTTGTCGTGGCCTTTTATTCGCATGATCTTGATCTTGGTTTTAAGACCGATTTTCCGCATGCCTTCATTGTTGTGAAGGGTGAAACCACAGATGGCCGTAACGTCGACACCAATTACGGATTTACCGCAAAATCTGTTTCTCCTGCACTTTTGATGGGGTCTGTATCCGGCACAATGGAAACGTTGCCGGTGAGTTATTATAAGAAAAGCGTGCGGCAATTCGCCGTAAAAATTTCGGACGTGCAATATGATTCGCTTCTGTCAGTTGTGGAAAAATGGCGGGCGGTGAAAGGAAAAAGCTATAATCTCGATAAACGCAACTGCATTCATTTTGTCAGCGATGTCGCCCTAACATTGGGATTGAAAGTGGTTTTGGAAAAGAAACTGATCAAGAAACCAGTCGCTTTCATGCAATCGCTGATCGCACTTAATCCCTGGGTGCGGCCGGTGACGCCGTGAACCAAGAACTGGACTTTATTGCAGCCTTGCGCGGTATCGCGACGGATCCCGCTGCACGCGGCCTTACCGATGATGCCGCCATGCTGGGTGATCTGGTACTGACCCACGACATGATTGTTGAAGGCGTGCATTTCCTGTCCAGCGACCCTGCGGGCGATGTTGCGTGGAAATTATTGGCAGTTAATTTATCCGATCTTGCCGCAAAGGGCGCGGTGCCGGTGGGCGCGCTCATGGGGGCGGGGTTGAATCACGACGCGGATTGGACTGCGGCATTTGTTGCAGGGCTAGGCGCGGCATGTGGGCATTTCGGCGTGTCATTGCTCGGCGGGGACACGGTGGTGATGCCAAAGGACGCCCCGAAAACCTTTGGATTGACGGCAATCGGCCGCGCGCAAGGCCCCGTCCCCAGCCGGAGCGGCGCACATCTGGGTGACGGGCTATACGTCGTAGGGGTGATTGGTGACGCGGGGATTGGTTTGGCGATTGCCAAGGGTGAACGGTCTGGGCCAGACGCGCTGCTCACTGCCTATCGCCGCCCTGTGCCTTTATTGGAAAGTGGGCGGATGTTAGCACCGGTGGTAACGGCAATGATGGATGTCTCAGACGGTTTGCTGATTGATGCTGCACGGTTGGCATTTGCCAGTGATGTGGCTGTATCCATTGATCTTGATGCCATTCCCCTTTCTGTAGAAGCCAAAAGTTTTGGCGGGAATGACCGTGCCGCGCGGCTGGCTGCGGCCACGGCAGGGGATGATTATGCTTTGCTCTTCACCAGCGCGCTGCCGCTGCCCCCTGTTCCCGGGCGGGTGACGCGGATTGGCCATGTTGTGCGCGGCGAAGGGCTGCATCTCCATGACCGCGAGGGGACCGTGGCTTTGCCTGACCGACTTGGCTGGCTTCATGGCTGACGTTGTGATTGGCTTTACGCCCTTGCAATGCTTCACTTTGCACCGCTATAGGCCGCTTTGAATTCTCTGCGGGCGATGCTGCAGCGTTCATTATTTGTCTAAAACTGGGGAGGGGAAACCCTGATGTCAATCATCACCATTTCAATCGTGTGCGGGCTTATTGCCGTGCTCTACGGTTTTGTTACCAGCCGTCAGGTGCTCGCTGCATCTGCCGGTAATGAAAAAATGCAGGCAATTGCGGCTGCCATTCAAGAAGGCGCTGGCGCTTATCTTGGTCGCCAATACCGCGCAATCGCGGTGGTTGGCGTTGTGACCGCCGTGCTTGTCGCATGGTTCCTCGGCCCCATTTCGGCGGTTGGCTTTGTGTTGGGATCGGTGCTTTCTGGCGCAACCGGCTTTATCGGAATGAACATCTCGGTGCGGGCAAACGTGCGGACCGCTGCGGCTGCTCAGGTTGGCTTGCAAGAAGGCCTCACGATGGCGTTCCGAGCAGGTGCAGTCACCGGTATGCTCGTAGCGGGCCTCGCGCTCCTCGCGATCACCGGTTTCTTCTGGTATCTGACGGGCCCTGCAGGACATGCCCCCAATGACCGGATCGTTGTGGATGCCCTTGTTGCCTTGGCATTTGGTGCCTCGCTGATTTCAATCTTCGCACGTTTGGGCGGCGGTATCTTTACCAAAGCAGCTGACGTTGGCGCTGATCTGGTCGGTAAGGTTGAAGCTGGTATTCCAGAAGATGACCCTCGCAATCCAGCTGTGATCGCCGATAACGTTGGTGACAATGTTGGCGACTGTGCTGGTATGGCGGCCGATTTGTTTGAAACCTATGTTGTTACCATTGGCGCAACGATGGTGTTGCTGGCGCTGCTCGTAAAGGGTGCTGGCGATATGTTGATGCCACTGATGAGCCTGCCATTGCTGGTTGGCGGTGTGTGCATCATCACCTCAATCATCGGCACCTATTTCGTCCGTCTTGGCGGATCGAAGAATATCATGGGTGCAATGTACAAGGGCTTCCTTATAACCACGCTCTTGTCGATCCCTGCAATCTGGTTCGCAACCCAGTATGCGCTTGGTGAC
The DNA here is from genome assembly GCA_040079575.1 of Chakrabartia sp. Classification (GTDB taxonomy): domain Bacteria; phylum Pseudomonadota; class Alphaproteobacteria; order Sphingomonadales; family Sphingomonadaceae; genus Aquisediminimonas. Next base: position 36,695 of record JBEBKH010000004.1, read on the forward strand.
ATGAACACACTGATCGGTGCGAATCTTGATGGCACGGGTGGCTTTACTGGGCGGACGCTGTTTTATTGCATGCTGCTCGGGTTGGTGATCACAGGGTTGATCATCTGGATCACGGAATATTACACCGGAACCAATTACCGTCCTGTGCGTTCGATTGCGAAAGCATCGGAAACTGGCCACGGCACCAACGTGATTCAAGGGCTGGCGATCAGCCTTGAATCAACGGCGCTGCCAACGTTGGTGATCTGTGCTGGTATCATCATTGCCTATCAGTTGGCCGGTGTGATCGGAATCGCTTTTGCTGCAACCGCAATGCTTGCACTTGCAGGGATGGTTGTTGCGTTGGATGCTTACGGTCCTGTGACGGACAATGCCGGTGGTATTGCCGAAATGGCGGGGATGGACGATTCGGTACGTGAAAAAACCGATGCGCTCGATGCCGTTGGCAACACGACAAAAGCTGTGACCAAGGGCTATGCCATTGGTTCTGCGGGTCTGGCGGCATTGGTGCTGTTCGCGGCTTATACCACCGATCTCAAGGAATTTTTCCCTGAGCTGAATGTTAATTTCAGCCTCGAAAATCCTTATGTCATCGTTGGTCTCTTGCTCGGTGCGTTGCTGCCTTACCTTTTTGGCGCAATGGGCATGACGGCGGTTGGCCGCGCGGCTGGTGAAGTGGTGAAGGATGTTCGGGATCAGTTCGCCAAGAACCCCGGCATCATGACCTATGAAACCAAGCCGGATTATGCCCGCACGGTTGATCTGGTCACGAAAGCGGCGATCAAAGAAATGATCATCCCGTCGCTTTTGCCCGTTCTCGCACCAATTTTGGTCTATTTCGTAATCACGGCTGTTGCAGGCCAAGCCGAAGGCTTTGCGGCCTTGGGGGCGCTTCTGCTCGGTGTGATCGTCGGCGGTCTGTTCGTTGCTATCTCGATGACATCGGGCGGCGGCGCATGGGATAATGCCAAGAAATATATCGAAGACGGCAACCACGGCGGCAAGGGTTCAGAAGCCCATAAGGCTGCAGTGACAGGCGACACCGTTGGTGATCCTTACAAGGATACTGCTGGTCCTGCGGTTAATCCGATGATCAAAATCACCAACATCGTTGCGCTTTTGCTGCTCGCAGCACTTTATGCGGCGAAACAAAGCGGAATGTGATTTAGACATCGCACTCTATAGAAAAAGCTGACCCCGTCTGAACCCAGTGTTCAGGCGGGGTTTTCTTTTGTGTCACGCTGGGCTTATGGGCGTCGGATATGAATTTACCAACACCCCCCATTTTTATCCTTGCTTCCGCGAGCCCAAGGCGGCTGGAATTGCTCGCGCGGCTCGGCGTGGTTCCGGATGTTATTGATCCACCGGACTGTGATGAAACGCCGCTAAAGCATGAACTGCCATTGCCCTATGCACGCCGGATGGCGGCGGAAAAGGCGGCTCGTGTTGCTGCGCGGCACAGCGGGGCAATCACCCTTGCCGCAGATACCGTTGTCGCGGTGGGGCGGCGTATTTTGCCAAAGGCGGAGGATGAAGCAACGGCGCGGCTGTGTCTGTCCTTGCTGTCAGGTCGTCGTCACCGCGTGCACAGTGCGATCACGCTGATCGCTGCCGACGGGCGCGCGCATCACCGCATTTCAACCACGATCCTAACCTTCAAACGGCTCAGTGCCGCTGATATTGACGCCTATATTACCAGCGGCGAATGGCATGGCAAGGCAGGAGGTTATGCTGTTCAGGGCCGCGCAGAGGCATATGTGCGCGCTTTGTCAGGATCACATAGCGGGGTCGTTGGCCTCCCCCTCTATGAAACACGGGTATTGCTCTTGGCGGGTGGTATCCCCCTTGGTTGAATGGCTATATGAAACCGGCATTGGTGAAAACCGTGCGGCCTTGGTCGATCAAGGTGTGATTGTCGAAGCCTGTGTCGAGCCTGAAAATGCGGAGCCACGCGCGGGTGCGATCATTTCTGCACGTTTGCGCGCAAACCGGATCGCAGCGCTTGAGGATGGCAGTGAAGCCTTGCTGGACTATGTCCCCAAGGGTCTGTGCGAAGGCGCACGGATGATGGTTGAAATCACACGAGAGGCGCTTTCCGAAACGGGAAAGCCCAAGCGCGCCAAGGCACGGCCTGCACCGCTTACATCGGTCGTCGGTCGTGGCCCCACCTTGCTGGAGCGTATCACAGCCACGGACATCCCAGTTCGTCTGCTGAGCGCGGTCATGCCCGATGCGCTGGAATTGGCGGGTTGGAGCGAACGGCTGGAAGAAGCGCAAAGCGGTGAAACCAGCTTTCACGGCGGGGCGCTGCGGATCAGCCTGACCCCGGCGATGACCCTGATTGATGTCGATGGTACGCTTGACCCTGCATCTTTGGCGCTTGCCGGCACGCGCGCAGCGGCAGCGGCGATCCGCCTTTTTGGGCTGTGCGGGTCAATTGGCATCGACCTTCCCACATTGGGCGGGAAAGCAGAGCGGGTCGCCTGTGCCGAAGCGTTTGACGCGCTGTTGCCGCTGCCGTTTGAAAGGACGGCGGTCAACGGCTTTGGTCTTATGCAGGTGGTCCGTCCACGTCACCGCGCGTCGCTGTGTGAACTTGTTCAGAGTGATCCTGCGGCGGCAGCGGCACGGGCCCTGCTGAGGCGGGTGGAACGGTCAGGCATGACGGGGCTGGTGACATTGGTGGCCCCGGCGGCGGTCGAACGCATAATCTGTGCCCATCCGCACTGGACCGACCAGCTGGCACGTATATTGGGCGGAGCTGTGTCCTTGCGTGTTGATCCGAGCCTGTCCATAGCAGGGGCCTATGCTGAACGTTCCCCGCTCTGATAAATGTTCGCTGTGCCGTAAGCCTGCTAAGCCTGCATTCGCGCCTTTTTGTTCACAAGGCTGTCGTGACCGCGATCTGCTCAACTGGTTGGGAGAGGCTTACCGCGTGCCTTCTGCACCAAATGAAGACGATGAGCATGCAGATGGGGTAGACAGCACCCCCGAAGCCTGATTATAGGCTCCTCCACTGTTGGCGCTGCTAACAGGTTGCCCGGGTAGCTCAGTTGGTAGAGCATGCGACTGAAAATCGCAGTGTCGGCGGTTCGGATCCGTCCCCGGGCACCATTTTTTGGTTCTCCATCCCTTTTCTAAAACCTGCAACCGCATAAATTGCCGCTCTTGTGCTAACGCTGTCATATGCACTATCCTCACCCCAAAGAGATAAGGGAGAGCGGCATGACCGAAGACACACAGGCATTGCGCCGCGCGCGGGCATTACAGACCGGCCTGATCATATTGCTGTTCTGCGCAACGGCGCTGAATTATCTTGACCGTCAGGTCTTGTCGCTTTTGAAACCGACGCTGCAGGCCGAATTTAAGTGGAGCGACAGCGATTTTGCGACCTTGGGATCGGCGTCACAATTTGCCGCTGCTGGCGCGCTGTTGTTCGTAGGTTGGTTTGTTGACCGGTTCGGGGTGCGGATGGCCTTTGCCCTCGCGGTGGCAATCTGGAGCGTTGCAGGCATGGCGCATGCGGCGTCGAGCACAGTGGCAGGGTTTTTGGTCGCGCGCGTCATTCTGATCGTCGCTGAATCGGTCAACACCCCCGCAGCGGTAAAGGCCGCTGCGCTCTATATGCCGATTGAACGGCGGTCGATGTCTCTTGGTGTGGTCAACACAGCATCGAACATTGGCGCTATTCTTGCGCCGCTTTTGATACCTCTCATGGCCGGTGCGCTGGGATGGCATGCAGCTTTCATCATCACCGGCGCGCTGGGTTTTGTGTGGTTGGCATTTTGGATGCCCATGACCAAACATCTGGTGCCGATTGCAAAGGCGGGTGTGGGCGTTGAAAAATCAAAGGTCAGCTGGCGTGAATTGATTCGGGACCGCCGGACGTGGGCGATTGCGATTGCCAAAATGCTGACCGATCAGGTCTGGTGGTTCCTGCTGTTCTGGACGCCGGACATGTTCACGAAAGTGTTCAAGCTTAGTCAGTCAGAAATTGGGTATCCAACAGCGATTGTCTATCTGATGGCGGCGATGGGTGCGCTGACCAGTGGCTGGTTGTTCCCCAAACTGTTGGGGCGTGGATATAGCGTCAACCGGTCGCGCAAGACGTCGATGCTGCTTTATGCGTGTCTGATCGTCCCGATCCCACTGGCACTGCAGGCGAGTTCGCCGTGGACAGCGGCGGTTATTATCGGCCTTGCCCTTTTTGCGCATCAGGGTTTTTCGACCAATATCTTCGGAATGACGGCCGATATTGTCCCGGCCAGCCGTGTGGGATCGGTGATCGCTTTTGGAGCGGTGTTTGGCAATCTGGCGGGGATGGGGATCATCCAGTTCACAGGCTATGCACTGGATAGTGGCATTGGTTATTGGCCGATGTTTGCGATGGCCTCTGTCGCCTATTTGCTCGCGCTCGCATGGATTCATGTCATGCTGCCGGTCATTCGGACATCATCTGAAACCGCATAAAAAAGGCCCCGGCATTGCTGCCGGGGCCTTGTTCAATTCCCAAGGTTGCGACCCTTTGGGATTAATTGCCGCCAATATTCACGCGCGCTGTCAGGCCGAAATAACGATCTGCTTCACGCGGAATGATGTACCGGAATGCGCCGCCGGGGCCACCCGATACGATGGATGATGCGAAGCTTTTATCAAACAGATTCTTAACCTGAAATGACAAACGCCATTTATCGCTTGGATCCACCAGCGCCACATTCAGATCGACTGTGGCATAACCATCAACCGTTGACCCCAAACGTACAGCGGGATTGGGGCTAAGTTCATAGATTTGATCGGACTGCATCGCCATCTGCGCGCCGAGATCGATATTGGCAAAGCCACCCGTTTCCCAAGCGTAATTGGCACCCAACGACATTTTCCACTCCGGCGCATTGGCAAGGGGGGTACCTTTGGCAATCAGCTGACTGGCATCGGCCCCTGGAGGCAGGCGGAAATTGACGACCTGTGCCTTGTTATAGGCAAGACCACCCGACACTGAAAAAGCGCGCGACGGACGGATCACGAAATCAAGTTCGAAGCCTTTGGTCGAAACCGTTCCGGCATTGGTCAGGCGTGTGGTGCGGACACCGGCAACGAAATCAGGGCTGTTGGCCTGATAATTATTATACTTTGCATAATAAGCCGCCATGTTGACGATCAAGTCGCCGCCCAAAAACGTATTCTTCAACCCGATTTCATAGGCATTGACGGTTTCAGGTGCGATCACGCCCGTGCCAACGGTCGTGAGGTTGTAGAAGATGTTATAGGCTGGGCCCTTATACCCGCGGGTATAGCTGGCATAGGCCATGTTGTTGTCGCTCAGATCGACCTGAATTGCCGCCTTCCCAGACACATTGTTGTTGCTGGTTCCCGTGGTAAACGGAATGCCATTGGACACGCCAGCCACAAATCCAGTTGCAGGCAATGTCGCGACAAGGCCGTTATTGTAAACGCCAGCGTCGAAGTTTCCATTGACGCCAGGACCAGCCAGCGTTGTCCGGCGAATGTGGTTCACGTCAAGTTTGTCGTGCGTGTAGCGCAGGCCACCGATGAAACGGATGTTGTCCGACAGGTTGAATGTTGCCTGTCCAAACAACGAAGCATTTTTGAACACAGAACCAAAGTCTGCGGTGCCTGATGGGAACAGTGAAGGTGGTGCACCCGTTGAACCACAGGGTACCAAAGTCGCCGGACGCGGATTAATTTCGCAGGTAATGACGTTACGTGTGAACGTACGATCAGATTCCGCACGCGAATAATAAGCACCAATCACATATTCGAGGAAATTCCCCACAGGCGAAGTAATGCGCAACTCTTGTGTGAATGTGTTGCTCTTTTGTGGGCCGTTATCGTGCAACTGAGCCAGGCCAACGCGGCCAGGTGACCCCGTAAACTGAAGCTGGTCAGCATAGGCCCGATCCAACCAATCGCCATCGCGAATCTCTGTATTATTCCAACCACGATAGCTGGAAATCGAAGTCAGCGTATGGTTACCCAGCTCTATATCAGCCTGAAGCGATACGCCCCAGCTTTGTTCTTTGGTCGCAGTCACAAGGTTTTGTCTGATGTTGCGTGACCCATCACCGTTAAAGCCGGTGTCAGCCAACGCGGCGGCAGGCAGCGCATTGCCCGGTGTCGTCCCGATGATTTCAGCACAGCAATCATCATCCGCCTTGCGGTAATCACCGCGCAGAGTGACGGTTATTGTGTCGCTAAGGTCAGCTTCAATCGCACCTCGCACGCCGTAATGCTTGTAACCGTTGACCTTATTACCTGTGGTCAAATTGTTGACGTTGCCGTCATAGGAGCCATAGAAACCGGTAAAGCGTGACCGGACATTATCGCCCAAAGGCGCGTTGATGGTGGCACGGCCACGGAATTCGCTTTTGGTGAAATATGATGCTTCGGCGGTCATGCCAAAGTCAGCTGTGGGACGTTTTGTGACAATACTGACGACACCAGCCGATGCGTTTTTGCCAAACAATGTGCCCTGCGGCCCGCGCAACACTTCGATGCGTTCAACGTCAAATAGGTCGGTAAAACCTTCACCGGCGCGGCTGAGGACGACGCCGTCAAGCACAGCTGCAACTGAAGGTTCTGCTGCAATGGAAAAATTGATCGTGCCAACGCCGCGCAGGAACAAGGCCTGATTGAGCGACGTTCCTGATTTGCGGAAGTTCAAGCTTGGGACCAGATATTGCGCATTTTCAAGCGTGATACCGCCATTGTTGGCAATGGCCGTACCGCCAACCACGGACACCGCAAGTGGAATATCCTGAAGTTTTTCTTCGCGTTTTTGTGCGGTGACGACGATATCTGCGGTTGTCGCGCCGTCGTCAGCATCTTGTGCCCATGCGGGCGCCGTCAGGCCGATTGAGAGTGCAAGCACGCTCGCATTCGCCAGTGTCTTAAAATTCATGAGAAAGTCTCCCTGCGTCATTTGCCTCATTGGGCCGAATTGATTTTCTCTGACATCGCTGTCAGTCGAACCGCTGCTATCACAAAAATGTCGCCAATCAAAGGAATTACGCGATGCCGAGTTCAGACATGTCGACGACACGTTTTTCTTTCGCGCTGATTTCGGCGGCGATGCCAATCGCAACTGCGCGCAATCCGTCCTCAGCACTAACCACAACGGGTCCTTCTCCGCGCGCTGCGGCAAGAAAGGCCTGATGCTGGTAAAAGATTGATCCGTGATGCGTTCCCGCTGCTAACGCCGCACCGTCAACCGCAATGTGCATCCGCTCGGGTTGCTTAGCCGCCATGAAGCCGGTGCGCGGTGAAAAAATGATGCTGCTTTCAGGAACCAGCATATCGAGCCGCGCCTTATCCCCCACTGCCGTAATCTCTTCCTGATTTTCAGCGCCGTCGGCAAACATCGACAGATCAAGCATCGCGCGAACGCCGTTTGCGAAATCAACTGTGGTGTAACTATTGTCGATGATGTCCGGCGTGCGGCCGCCGTAGCGTTCGTCAAGGTGGTTCACATCCATCGCGCCAGAACAGTAAACGCGGACGGGTTCTGACTGGGTAATCAGCCGCATCAAATCAAAGAAATGGCAGCATTTTTCTACCATCGTCCCGCCGGTATTTTCTGAAAAGCGGTTCCAATCGCCAATTTTGGGAAGGAACGGAAAGCGGTGTTCGCGGATGAACAGCATCGCCAGCCGGCCGATCCGCTGTGCATGCACCTGTTCAATGAACGCAGCGGCAGGCGGCATGAAGCGGTATTCCATTGCGGTCCAGAAAATGCCGGCGTGGCGCGCGGCCTTTGCGGCTACCCATTTGGCATCCTCCAGTGTCGTGGCCAATGGCTTTTCACAAAGAATATGAAGGTTGGTTTCAAACAAGGGCGCGAGGGTGTCGCGGTGGGTAAAATTGGGGCTTGAGACGATAACGGCATCAATTTGCGTGTCCTGTGCAAGATGTGCTGCGTCGGCATAGGCCCGCACTGTCGCCCCGGCATCCCCCAAATTCGCCTTCGTCATCGCTATGGACTCAGCAACAGGATCGGCAATCGCCACCACCTCAACATCCTTTGTGATCGCCAGATTGCGGATATGTTCCTGCGCAATCATGCCACAGCCAATAATGCCGTAGCGCATTTTCCTTCCCATTTTCATTTCCTTTGGCCATATGACAGCGATGTCTGAATTATCCTTCTCACCCGAATCGCGTCCTCTCGGCAAGAGCGGATTGCATGTTAGCCCTCTTGCCTGGGGGATGTGGCGTTTTGCTGGCACCGCTATAAAGGATGCCCGCGCCTGTGTCGAAGCGGCGTTTGAGGCGGGGATCACGCTGTTTGATACTGCCGATATTTACGGCGCGGATACGACAGAAGGTTTTGGGTCGGCAGAGGCTTTGTTGGGGGAAATTTTTGCTGAAGCCCCTGCTCTGCGCCACAAAATGGTCCTCGCCAGCAAGGGCGGGATCATTATCGGCACCCCTTATGATTCGGGCGCAGCCTATATCGCAACAGCGATTGATGCGTCGCTCATGCGGCTCGGCGTCGATCATATCGATCTTTGGCAAGTGCACCGCCCAGACATCCTAACGCATCCAGCCGAATTGGCACGCGCATTGGAAACGGCAAAGGCCGCCGGTAAAATTGGCGCGATTGGGGTTTCCAATTACACAATTGCCCAAACAGCCGCGCTGATGGCGCATCTCGACACGCCTTTGGCGACGATCCAGCCCGAGCTTTCCGCGCTGCATTTGCAGCCGATTGAAGATGGCACGCTGGATCAGGCAATGGCGCATGACGTGGCGGTTCTGGCTTGGTCACCACTGGGCGGCGGACGTTTGGTTGTGCCGCAATCAGAACGGGAACGTGCGGTCGCGGCTGCTCTGCAAATACAAGCGGATAAATTTGATGTTTCGCTGTCTACAGCGGCGCTCAGTTGGATCATGGCGCACCCAGCGCGCGCCATTCCCATCATCGGGTCACAAAACCCAGCACGCATTCGTGAGGCTGCAGACGTGTTCAAGGTCGTGTGGACACGTGCGGATTGGTACACCATTTTTGTTGCATCCAAGGGGGAGCCACTGCCATGAATACACCCTGTGAAGTCAGCTGGTTTTCGGCGCTGTGTGATGATGATTATGAATTTTTGGGTCAGCCCGATCCTGCGCTGAAATCCAGTTGGGAGCATTGCCGCAATATTGTTCTCGCTGCCGAAAAAGGCGGGTTTGATAACATCCTCCTGCCATCAGGCTATGCTCTGGGCTTGGATACCACGGCCTTCGCCGCCGCGATCGCAACGTTGACCCGCACGATCAAGCTGTTGATGGCTGTGCGCATCGGCGAATGTTGGCCACCCCAGCTCGCGCGGCAAATCGCGACGCTGGATCAGATTGCGGGAGGGCGACTTAACGTCAACATCATCTCATCGGATATGCCAGGCGAAACACTGGCGTCAGCCCCGCGTTATGCCCGCACGGTTGAGGTTATGCATATCTTGAAGACCTTGCTCAATGGTCAGTCGCTTGATCATGACGGTGAATTTTGGAAACTGAAACTGGACCCGCCGCGGATGACGACGGTGACAGGCAAATGCCCACCGCTCTATTTCGGCGGCCTATCCCCCGATGCGCGGGATGCCGCTGCCAAGGGCTGCGACGTATATTTGATGTGGCCTGATACCGAAGACGCGGTTGCCGCGATCATAGCAGATATGACGGCACGGGCTGCAACTTACGGTCGGACGCTCAAATTTGGATACCGGGCGCATGTGATCGTGCGCGAAACCGAAAGTGAAGCGCGCGATTATGCCGGACGCTTGGTCTCAAAGCTGGATAGTGACGTTGGCGCAGAAATCCGCGCGAAATCGCTCGACAGCCAATCCGAAGGCGTGCGGCGTCAGGCAGAATTGCGAGCCGCGGCGGGGCATGAAGGCTTTGCGGAAGATCATCTTTGGACAGGCATTGGCCGTGCGCGCTCCGGATGTGGGGCGGCGATTGTGGGCGATCCTGATCAGGTTTTGGCGAAGATTCACCGCTATCAGGCGATGGGGATCGAAGCCTTCATTCTGTCAGGCTATCCGCATCAGGCCGAATGTGATTTGTTTGCGCGCCATGTCTTGCCGCATTTGAACCACGGGCCTTTGGATCTTTCATAATATCAAGAATGACCGGCCGTTGATCCCCGAATGACCACGCCATATGGCAATTCTCGGTGTTCAATTTTATCTGGAAGCTGAAACAACAGGTCAGCAGCAGCATAACCCAGCTCACGCACGGGTTGATGAATGGTGGTGAGCGGCGGCCAGATAATGGGTGCCAAATCGGTGTCATCAAACCCTGTCACTGACAATTGACGTGGCAGGGATTTGCCTAGCCGATGCGCGGTTGCCAAGACACCAGCGGCCATATCGTCACTGCTTGCAAAGATAGCAGTTGGGGGATCAGCAAGGTCCAACAGCGCCTCGGCAGCGGTAGACCCTGACGCAAAGTTATAAAGGCCAGGCTGCACGAGGTCGGCATCATAAGAGATGGCGGCGACCGTTAACGCACGCCGATAACCGTCAAGACGCTGGGCGCTGGTGGCATAGTGCGGATGGCCTTCAACAAAGCCAATCCTGAGGTGACCAAGCGCAATGAGGTGGGATGTCATATCCTCTGCCGCCTGCGCATTATCGATATAGGCGCATGAGGTTGCAGGGTCGCGCACTGCAGGCGAAATCATCACATAAGGTATGTTGCGGTGTTTCAGTTCTGCAACAATATCGCTGCGATCAGTAAAGGGCGGGGTGAGAATGATACCGTCCAACTGGGCCTGATCGATCAGGCCGCAAATTTCGGAGAGCACAGTGGGTGAGTCCGCATCAGATGGCTGGGCAATCATGCGGTAATTGCCTTCGGTACAACGTGCGCGCACCCCGGCCTGAATGTTTTGCGCATTATAGGGACTGGGGTTGTCGTAGATCAGCGCGATTTGAAAAGACCGGTGGCCGGCAAGCGCGCGCGCAGCAAAATTGGGACGGAAACCAAGCGCTTCGATAGCACGTTCAACTTTTTCGCGGGTTGCTTGGGCAACATATTTTTCGCGGTTCACAACGCGGGAGACGGTTTTTATCGAAACCCCTGCCGCGCGCGAAACATCCTCGATGGTAACCGTCATGCCCCTCACATCCCCTTTATGACATGTTGGGTATGGGAATATTTTGCGCAAGGCAATCAAGCATCGCCCGCAAGCCATTCTATGTCCGCGCCGTGAGGGTGAACGCGGGCTAGCAAGTGCGTTTCGCCGCCTGGCCACAGCGTCAGGCGCAGTTCCGCAGTGCGTACTTTTGCATGAAATTCCATGCTCAACCATGCAAGTGGACGTTCCATTGTGGCCCGCGATCCAGCATCGAACAGCGCTGCTTCAACCCGCTTGCGGCCCTCTGGGGATAAATAGACCAGAACAATGCTGTGGAAAACGATACGGCTAACGCCTTTGCTTTGGGGTTGGGACAGACGTTGTTCGATCCATTCTGCTGCATCACCGCGCACTAGCGGCGGCGGGAAGGCGCGCGCGAGCGCTATGGCAGCCTCACTGCGTGCCACGCGTTCAACCTGATCGGGCCACACATAGGCAAGCAATTGTTCAGCGATTTCTGGCCTAGATACATCAAGCGGATTTTGATCAACACCCACGCGGTCCACAACAGTGACATGCACGTCAGGGGGCGGTGAACCAACCCATGCGGGTTTGAGGAACAATGGCGATTCTGCGGTTCCAGTTTTGATGCCGCCAAGATCATAACAAAAGCGGTCAAGATTGAGGTTAAGGCCAGCACTTGCGCCGAGTTCAATCAATTCCATATCAGAGCCAAAACGGTCTGCGACCATCATCATACCCGAATAGAGCGCCGCAGCGCGCGCCACTTCATTGGTTTGGGGCGGACTATCCAGCCATGCAAACAAGGCATCATCGTGCGTGGCTAATATACGGCGTAAAATGCCGGGAAAATCGCCCTGACCCGATGCGTAAAGCGCTGACAGTTCAGGATCAGCGCCTGACCGTACCAAGGCATTGAGCCCACCGGCAATGCGCAGTTTCAATGCATCGATCAGGGGGTCGCCTTGCCAGTTCAAAATGGCCGCGCCGGTGCGGGTTGAATGATCAAGCGTGTCCGCCAATGTCAGCAATAGTGTGGCGGTCAGCGGGGATCCAGCCGCGCGGCAGAATTTGGCCTGATCGCGGAATGCTGTGCGAATTTTCATTTCTGCTGTCATCCTCATAACTTGCCCTTATTGCACTGCACAAGTAAAGCCCCGCCATCATGGTCGACTCCCTTATCATTGCTGTCCCCAAAGGACGTATCCTCAAAGAGGCACTGCCGTTGCTGGCAAAGGCGGGGATTGTCCCCGAAGCGTCATTTTCTGATGAAAGCAGCCGGGCGCTGCAATTTGCCACCAACCACGATCATATCAGCCTGATCCGCGTGCGCGCATTCGACGTTGCAACATTTGTGGCGCACGGCGCGGCCCAGATGGGCATCGTTGGATCTGATGTGATAGATGAATTTGGCTATTCAGAACTTTATGCGCCGGTTGACCTGAACATTGGGCATTGCCGGATTTCGGTGGCAGAGCCTGTGGCTTTGGCCGCATCGGATGATCCCAGAACGTGGAGCCATGTGCGGGTTGCGACCAAATATCCCAATTTAACGCGCATATATTTTGAAGCGCGGGGGGTTCAGGCCGAATGTGTCAAGTTGAACGGCGCCATGGAAATTGCGCCGCTGCTCGGCCTGTCGAGCCGGATTGTCGATCTGGTTTCCTCTGGCAAAACACTTCAGGAAAACGGACTGGTTGAGGTTGAAGTGATTGCACAGGTGTCTGCCCGTCTGATCGTCAACCGCGCTGCATTCAAAACACGCGCTGAGATTGGCCCCTTGATTGATGCGTTTCGCGCGGCTGTCAGTGGTTAGACTTGATGCCCATTCGGCTGATTTCCCATCAGCATTTGCAGCATTCGTTTCCGCACGACGTGAAGCAGACGAGGATGTTTCACGCGACGTGACTGCGATCCTTGCGCGCGTAAAGGCTGAGGGTGATCCCGCGGTCGCGGCGCTGACCGAAAAATTTGATGGGCATATGCTTGACTGGAGGGTCAGTCTTGAGACTGCAAAGGAAGCGTACGAGACACTTGACCCAACGCTCCGGGACGCGTTGGAATATGCCGCGCAGCGCATCCTTCAATACCACGGAAAACAAGTTCCCGAAGACCGTGACGAGATTGATGATACTGGGGTGCGGATTGGTGCGCGTTGGAACGCGGTTGAGGCCGCCGGGGTGTATGTCCCGGGCGGTCGCGCGGCCTATCCTTCTTCGGTATTGATGAACATCATCCCTGCCAAAGTGGCTGGTGTGGACCGGATTGTCATGGTCACACCGGCCCCCGGTGGAATCGTCAATCCCGTGGTTCTTGCCGCAGCGCATATTGCTGGCGTGGATGAAATTTGGCGGATTGGCGGCGCACAGGCGGTCGCAGCTTTGGCCTATGGCACGAAAACAATCGCACCGGTCGATGTCATTACGGGGCCTGGTAATGCATGGGTGGCGGAGGCCAAACGGCAACTTTACGGCGTGGTCGGGATTGATATGGTCGCTGGGCCATCCGAGATTTTGGTTGTCGCTGACGGTGACAATGATCCGCGCTGGATTGCGGCAGATTTGCTCAGCCAAGCCGAACATGACCCGACCAGCCAATCGATCCTGATGACCGATGATGCGTCGTTTGCCGATGCGGTGGCTGCGGCAGTTGAGACCCAACTTCAGTCCCTTACGACGCAGGCAACGGCACGGGCGAGCTGGGAAGCGAACGGTGCGATCATCGTGGTACAAGATTTGTCCCAAACCCCGGCCTTGATTGACAGGCTGGCCCCAGAGCATCTTGAATTGGCGGTGGCCGATCCTGAGCCTTTGTTTGCGCAGGTGCGTCATGCCGGTTCGATCTTCCTTGGCCGCCACACCCCTGAAGCGGTCGGTGATTATGTCGGCGGCCCCAACCATGTTTTGCCAACGGGGCGGCGCGCGCGGTTTTCCTCTGGGCTGTCGGTGTTAGATTTTATGAAGCGGACCAGCTTTCTCGCGTGTGATGAAGCCAGTATTCGGGTCATTGGTCCTGCCGCTGTTACTTTGGCAGAAGCAGAGGGCTTGCCAGCGCATGCGGCGTCGGTCAGGGAGCGCCTATTATGAGCAGATCAAAATCCCGTTCCGCCGCACGGCTCGCCGCTGTGCAGGCGCTATATCAGCAAGAGATGGAAGGGACGCCCATCGCCAAATTGCTGCATGAATTCCACAGTCACCGACTGGGGGCGGCGATTGAAGACACCACTTATATCGACGCGGAGGTCGATTTCTTCAATGATGTCGTCAAAGGCGTTGACGCGCGCCGCGTTGAAATTGATGCAGCCATTCGTGAGAATTTGGCGGAAGGATGGTCCCTAGAGCGATTGGATAAGCCGCTTCGGCAGATTTTACGCGCGGGCAGTTATGAACTTATGGCGCGCCCAGACATTCCCATTGGCAGCGTGATCAACGAATATCTTGATGTCGCGGAGGCTTTTTACGACGCGAAAGAAAAGCGCTTTGTGAACGGCATGCTTGACGCCATTGCCAAAACCGCGCGCTTATAATCAGGCACTAAGCTTCTGCGGGACAGGCAATGTGTCCTGAAGCGGAAGTAGATTCGAAATTGCTGCGGCGCTTAATGGCTTTGAAATAAACCGGCCTTGCAGGGCATCACAGCCTGCCATGCGCATCATTTGTGCTTGCATAGGTGTTTCGATGCCAACCGCGACAATCGCCATCCCTTGGGATTTTGCAACGGCAATACTGCTTTGCAGAATCGCTTGCGCAGACGAATTTTCGGCTGCAGTGGCGACCAACAGGCGATCAATTTTAAGCTTGGTAAAACCGCCTTGCGTGATCAAATTGAGCGCCGCTTGACCAGAACCAAAATTGTCAAAAGCAACACCAAAACCAAGCGCGCGCGCGCCGTCGATCAAATCCCGGGCCTTTTCCGTGTCAAAGAGCAGCACAGATTCGCGTATTTCAAGCTCGATGCGGTCGGCCGAAATCCCAGATTGTTTCTGCCACTGCGTGAGGAGGTCAAGGAACAAGGGTGAGCGCACTTGCGCTTGGGACACGTTGATTGAAACGGGAATATCGATCCATTCGCGACAATCGACCGCCACCATTTCAAAGATCAGCGCGCCGATTTCGTCGATCAATCCGCTTTCTTCGGCAAGCGGGATAAAAGTGATCGGGGATATTTCTCCGCGTTCCGGGCTGTTCCAACGGACCAAGGCCTCAAGCGAGAGGATCTGGCCCGATTGGCTGGACACAATAGGTTGATATGCAACACAAATTTCTCTTGCGTCTATTGCTTTTCGCAAATCTTGGGCAATGGCGCTTTTTTCAAGCCGCTCGACGTCATGGGTGTCATCATACCACGTCAGCCGCATTTTCCCTGTCCGCTTTGAAACATACATTGCAGTATCGGCGCGGCGCAATATTTCTGCACCTGCTGTCTTTGGCACAGTGCCGTGGGCAAGGCCGACGCTGACACCGATTTTCAAAGACCGCCCTGCAATTGATATCGGGTTAGAAAACCGTTCCAGCAACCGATAGCCAATCGCTTCAATCCGCGCTTTCGTGGTCGACCCGCTGACGAAAATAGCGAACTCGTCACCGCCCAATCGGACAGTCAATGCTTCAAGAGCGGCTGATTCTTTGATCTCATCAGCACAAGCGCGCAGCAGTTGATCCCCAACCTCGTGGCCATGAATATCATTGATGGCTTTAAATCCATCGAGATCAATCAAAGCAATAGCGATGCTCTCTTTGCGCTTTTCGGCCTTGACTATAGCGCGGCGCAAGGCACGCCGATTTGGTAATTGGCTTAAACTATCAATCGCAACCTGTTTGCCCAACTGACTGAATTGCTGATATCCGCGGCTGACAGCAAACCCAGCCAGTCCGAGATGAAGAACAGCTGCAATCAACACGAAAGGCAAAGCTGAAAAGAATGCTGCCGTTCCAGAATCGGTTGGTGACCAACTGATGGATCGGATGGGATGTCCTTCAATATCGCGGAGGGTGATCGCATGATTGCCGTCAGGTTTACTGTCGAGCTTCATATCATCGAGCATCAAAGTGTTGCCAATTTCCGAAACCATCGTGGGAGAAAAATGTTCTATGGCGATAAGATGATAAGCCCCTGCGCGTGGGATGAGATTTTTGTACTGCGCTGATGACGGCACAATCTCCGCCATCCCAACAATATCGATGCCGTACTGGGTCTTAACTAACCCCCCAACAGGACGGCCGGTTTTATTCATTTTTGTGCGGAGAAGAGAGATGGCCTTTCGTATGTTTTTACTGAAATCGGCGTCCGTTTCTTTGCCGTCAGCATAGGATATTAAAGGCTTCCCCTCGGCATCAATGACCATCAACTGATGGAAAAAAGGGCCGTCCACTGTCGCGCTCATCCACGCGCTTTCGGTAAATTCTTTGTCAATGACGGGTCGATACACAGCTTTTGCAGCGTCATCCCAATTCGCATTGTCATAGACAGAGTCATTGAGTGCGGCAATTTTACTACTGACAATGGCTGCGATGGCGAGGCTAGAACGCTCTGCCTCAACAGTGTTTGTCTGCCGCACAACCTGAAACAGGGCGATCGAGACTGTCAAAAAAAACAAAATGAAAACTGGCAACAAAAGGCGGAAAAGTCGCCATCCTGCAGAATCATTCTCTCTTTTTGATGTTATGCGCGTCATATTCACCGCACATATCACGCATTTCTTTCAAAAAGCCTTACTTCGTAAAACCAACTCACGATAAGCTTTTGATTAATGGCCAATTGTTTTGAGATAGGCGCGCACGGCAGGCGCAATATCAGGGCGATCAAGCGCCAATGCAATGTTGGCGGTGATGAAACCGGCCTTGTCCCCGCAATCAAATCTGCGACCATCGAAACGAAAACCGTGAAACGGTTGTTTCCCGATCATTTGCGCCATGGCATCGGTCAATTGAATCTCATTGCCCGCGCCGCGCGCTTGCCCTTCGAGCACGCGCATAACGTCTGGCTGTAAAATGTAGCGGCCCGGGATCATCAGGTTTGACGGCGCAGTCCCTGCGGCAGGTTTTTCGACCAAGCCCGTAATTTCAACCAGATTACCCTTGGTCATGCCCGGGGTAATGATACCGTATTTGCTTGTTTCCTCTGGTTCAACTTCAAGTGCACAAACAATATTTCCGCCCACTTCATTATAGGCGTCGACCATTTGTTTCATGCAGCTGGGGCGCCCGACCATCAATTCGTCAGGCAGAAAAATCGCAAAGGGTTCATCGCCGACAATATGGCGCGCGCACCAAATGGCATGGCCAAGGCCGATGGGATCTTGTTGCCGCACATAGATCACCTCACCAGGACGAAAGCGGGTTGATTCAATCGCATCGAGCGTTTTGCCACGGTCCATCAGCGTGGTTTCAAGCTCATACGAAATGTCGAAATGATCTTCGATCGCTGATTTTCCGCGCCCTGTAACGAAAATCATCTGCTCAATTCCGGCTTCCCGCGCTTCATCGACCGCATATTGGATCAGCGGACGGTCAACGACAGGCAGCATTTCTTTGGGCATTGCTTTTGTCGCGGGCAAAAACCGCGTGCCGAGCCCGCCAACGGGGAAGACGGCCTTACGCACCTTTTTCATCATAACCCCCTTACACGCCTTTGCGGTGTTCGCCTTTGACCCAGCGCACTGTGCCGGAACTGGCCCGCATGACAACCGTATGTGTCGTCATCACGCCGCCGCGGAGGCGTTTTACCCCGTCAAGGAGCGAACCGTCTGTCACGCCGGTCGCGGCAAAGATGCAGTCGCCTTTGGCCAATTCATTAAGGTCGTAAACATAGTCGAGGTCAGTGATGCCCCATTTGCGCGCGCGCGCCTTTTCATCATCATTGCGGAACAGCAAGCGCCCTTTGAATTGCCCGCCAACACAGCGCAAGGCAGCTGCCGCAAGCACACCTTCAGGTGCGCCGCCACTGCCCATATACATATCAATGGTGGTGTCTGGATTTGTGGTTGCGATGACGCCTGCAACATCGCCGTCAGGGATCAGCATGATCCCGCACCCAATGGCGCGCAGTTCGGCGATCAATTTTTCATGACGGGGGCGGTCAAGCACACAGATAATCAGTTCGGCGGGTTTGACGCCCTTGGCGGCGGCCACTGCGGCGACATTTTCAGCCACTGATTTGTTCAGGTCGATCACGCCATCGGGATAGCCCGGGCCCACCGCAAGCTTGTCCATATAGACATCCGGCGCGTTGAGCAGGTTGCCATGTTCTGCAACCGCCAGCACGGCCAGCGCATTGGGACCAGCCTTTGCCGTGATCGTCGTGCCTTCCAAAGGATCAAGCGCGATGTCGATTTTGGGGCCGGTGCCAATCGCATTGCCGACCTTTTCCCCGATATAAAGCATCGGCGCTTCGTCGCGTTCGCCTTCACCGATGACAACCGTACCGTCCATCGGCAGTTCATTGAGCGCCGCGCGCATCGCTTCAACCGCAGCGGCGTCGGCAGCTTTTTCATCGCCGCGCCCGATCAGGGTCGAAGCCGCGATGGCAGCCGCTTCTGTCACGCGGACCATTTCCATCACAAGAACGCGGTCGAGAAGTTTGCTCGGACTTACCATTGGACTTTTATCCTTATTTGTATCATTTGCATCGCCGATAGGCGAGGAGTGTTGCAATGTCGAGAATGGCGCTGGGTTTTGCTTTGATCATGATGGCCACTCCTGTTTTCGCACATGATCTCAGCGGTGGTGAAGACGCCTTCACCCGCTATCAAAGGCGCACCACGTCAAACCTTAATTGCACCCAAACCTCAAAAAATGATGAAATTGTCGTTTGCGGACGGCGAGACGCAGACCGATACCGCGTGCCGTTGATTGAATATGAAGCAGGAGATCCCCGTGCAGAGGGGTTATACGGTGAGCGCGAACGTATTCAGAATCGCACCAACCAATGTCAGGAGCGCGGGCCCTTCCTGATTGGATGCGGCAGCGTGGGTGTTTCGGTCGGCATCGGGTTGGACGGGAAGGGGTTCACCTATCGCAAACTCGCGGATTAGGGCTTGACCCTAAGCTCACACGTCCAAAATGGGCATCAGCATCGGGCGGCCCACCAGACTCGGTGAACCGTCAAGCCGTTTGAGCGCATCTGTTACCCGCATTTCAGAACAGATATGTGTCGTCATCACCAGTAACACGCCGCCATCGGGGGCCTCTCCGCGCTGGATCAGGCTTTCGATGGAAACCCCGGCATCGCGCATCGCGGCGGTGATTTCGGCGAGAACACCGGGACGATCCGCGACCGTAAAGCGCAGATAATAGCGCCCAACCCGCAAACCCGCATCTGCTTTTCCAGCGTCGGCAAGGCTGGCGACAGGCATGGCAAAGGCGGGGCCGACTTCGCCGCGGGCAATATCGATCAAATCGGCGACGACCGCTGAGGCGGTTGGCCCTTCGCCAGCGCCGCGTCCTTCAAAGAACAGCCGTCCGACAAAATTGCCCTCCGCGACGACGGCATTCATTGCGCCAGCAACGTGGGCGAGCGGGTGGCTGACGGGAACGAGGCAGGGCTGCACGCTTTGCAACAGGCCCTTGGCGACGGCCTCTGCGCGGCCAACCAGCCTGACGCGGTATCCCAGCGCCTTGGCCTGGGCAATATCACCCGCCAGAACTGCGCGGATACCTGTTGTCGAAACCGCACCAAAATCAATCCGTGTCCCAAAGGAGAGCGACGCCAAAATGGACAATTTGTGCGCGGCATCAATGCCGTCCACGTCAAAAGCAGGGTCAGCCTCAGCATAGCCTAACGCCTGTGCGTCGGCGAGAACCGCTGCAAAATCGCGCCCTTCGGCCTCCATCGTGGTCAGGATGTAATTGCAGGTACCGTTGAGAATGCCGTACACTTGGGTGATTTCATTGGCCGCTGCGCCTTCGCGCAATCCCTTGATGACGGGGATGCCGCCCGCCACGGCGGCTTCATATTTAAGCGCAAGGCCCTTATCCTCAGCCGCCTTGGCCAGCGCGAGACCGTGATGCGCGATCATCGCTTTATTGGCGGTGACGAACGCTTTACCAGCAGCAATGCTGCGCTCTGCAAGGGTCAGCGCCGCGCCGTCGGACCCGCCGATCAATTCGACAACGACATCGACATTGGGGTGATCGGCCAGCGTTGTCGCATCCTCCACCCAGTCGAAGCGCGCCAGATCAACCCCGCGATCACGGCCCTTATCACGCGCAGAAACCGCAACAATTTCAATCGGGCGACCGGCGCGGCGGGTGATGAGGTCGCGATTGACGTCGATCAGCTTAACGACGCCAGCGCCAACAGTGCCAAGTCCGGCAAGTGCAATTTTCAAGGGTGATGACATGATGATTCCCAGTCCGTGGTGGGCGTGTCTCTAATGACAGATCACGCAAGAGGGAAGTATCGCCGCCAATTAACCAGTTAAGATATGACGCCGGGCCTGTCTCACAGCGGCACAATCCAAATTAGCAGGCGAAAATCACCGCGAAATATGCTTATAGGCCACGCATCAGCGCGTATTGGCTGGTCAGGAGTGATCATGGTTATCAAACGGGCACTGCCCACCGCAGGGGGACATTGGACAAGGACGCGACTTTTCGTGGCCGGCGCTCTGCTCCTTTTAACTATGTTCTGGGTCAGCCAATTGCAGGCCGGATACCGCCCGATCCCCGGTGTGCAAGGGACCGACATCACCATCGCGCTGGGTGAACCCACGCCCCTTACCGCCGCGGATATGGCCGCTGGCTTGGTGCCTGCCACAGCGGCGGCGCTAGATACGCCGGTCCCCTTTCCTGACGTGATGGCCGCTGCAGACTTCACCCCGACGGGGGTTCCCTTGCCGGGCGAAAGGACACGCCCCTTTGTCCTGCCGCGTCAGTTTGATACTGGGCCTGCGGCACTGCCCTATGTTTTCGCCAGTGCCAACCCAACCGATTCGCTGCGTGCGGCCATTTGCCTGACGTCGGCGATTTATTATGAAGCGGCCTCCGAAAGCGACGACGGCCAACGCGCGGTCGCCCAAGTCATCCTCAACCGCGTCCGTCACCCCGGTTGGCCCAATACCGTCTGCGGCGTGATCTATCAGGGATCCGAAGCATCGGGATGCCAGTTCAGCTATGCCTGCGATGGATCAATGACCCGTATGCCAAGCCGTGACGGCTGGGTCCGCGCCAGCCGTGTCGCCCGCGCCGCACTGGCCGGTTATGTCCACGCGCCAGTTGGCTTGGCCACTTTTTATCATACGCCGCAGGTCAACCCGACCTGGAACAAGCGCCTCATCACCACCGCGCTGATCGGCAATCACATTTTCTACCGCATGCCCGGCACAAACGGCGTGCTGCGTGCCTTCTATGGCCGCTATGTCGGCGGCGAACCCAATCCGGGGCCAAAGCCCCGCGCCTCTGTGCCGCTCGCCGCACTGCCAACGCCAACACAGAGCGCCGCGACCGTCCCCTATCCCGGGGCCAGCACAGCGCCGCCACTGCCCACCGCCACTACGGCCCCAACCCGCCAAGCCAAAGTGCGCGAAGATGACCGCTATGTCACCGGCGCGCTCCCCGAAAGCGATGTCGCCGCCGCCTATCAAAATTCCGGGACATGGATCACGCGCTAGGGCGTGGTTTGGTAATGCGACCCGCGTAAAACTGCGCTTTTTCGCGCTTAGCTTCGCAAACTTCCTAGGGACGTGCGCTCCACTGCGAAGTTAAGCGGTCAGAACGGCGTAAAAGCGTTGGTTTTGCCTGACCGGCACAACTGAATATCCAAAATGAGAAAGAGTGCGATAATTTTTCCATAGTAAATCCTACATTGCAAGGGTGAGTAGTTTGTTCAGTTGCGTGTAAATATGCTGATGTCACGTGATGCCGCTTAAACGCAGTCACCGAGTCGACTTATGTTGACTCCTTTCAATTTTTGGTGGTTGAACTTCTCTCACTGAGACTCGGAGATGGCTATGACCCCTGTTACTAAGGCTACACTTCTTGACTGGAGCCAAGTCAAGTCTGGCGTGACGCTGTTCAATAGATCTCTCGGATTTGGGAATGAAAGCAAAGCTTTCCAGTCTTTTGCCATGTCAAAGATTCTAAAAATAGACGATGATGAAATTCATTCAGCGATTACAGACGGTGGAGATGATCGAGGTATAGACGCTATATTTATCGATAGTCGACCAGAGCGAAGAACAATTCATTTGTTCCAATTCAAATATGTGAACGATTATTCAAAAGTTGAAAATTCGTTTCCATCGAACGAAATCGATAAAATCATCTCATTCCTTGAATGCTGCCTGCGCAAAGACATCTCACTAAAAGACTCTTGTAACGCTCTCTTATGGAGCAAGGTTCTGGCCATCTGGGCGGCCTTGGAAGATGCCGTCCACACTATTCAAATCCATTTGTGCAGCAACGCGGGCATGTTGAATGAGGCACACAGAGCGCGCTTAGAGGATGCAATACGCCCCTATCAACATGCGACGGCGCGTCAACATGATATCATTTGGTTCTCACGTGCGCTTACAAAAGCAGCCCAAACCGAAAGGGAGTTTACGCTCTCATTAGTGGAAGATCAGTATTATGGCCGAACTGATGGGTTTGCAAAAGGACTCATAGGGACCGTTCGCGGAGATGAAATTGTTGGCTTGATAAGGGACCCTGACTTCCCACAAGAGGTTGATGACACCCTATTTGAAGATAATATCCGCCTATATCTTGGTGAAGAGAATGATATAAACCGAAAAATATTGCAGACGGCACTTAGTAGAGAAAATTCCCAGTTTTGGTACTTGAACAATGGCATCACTATTGTCTGTGACGCAATGGAATATCAGCCTCGTGCATCCAGCCCCAAGGTTCGGATGAAAAATCCCCAAATCGTTAATGGTGGACAGACATCCCATGCATTGTTTGAGGCGGCGCGATCTGATTCCAATCGAATTTCAGATGTTCGTCTTATTGTCCGTGTCATCGAGACAGCAGATCGAGGCTTCACGAATCGAGTGGCTGAAGCTACGAATAGCCAAACACCGATCCGTAGCCGTGACATTCGATCTAATGATGCCATTCAAGTTAAAATTGAAAATGCGTTGATGGGACTAGGTTATTTTTACGAACGCAAAAACGATCAGCACATAAATC